>JALYZV010000046.1 GCA_030948685.1 Vulcanimicrobiota bacterium
GGCTACAAGGATCCCGCCCCCAAGGGCCACGATACCCAGTCCGAGGTTGGGGTCGGCCTTCGGTTCAGGTTCTGATCCCGCGTAGGCAGGAGTTTTAGTAAGCGCCTCAAGTCGCGGAATGAAACTCGAGAGGGCGTGCCGAGAGCGGTGCGCCCCTCTCTTTTGGATAACAACAAAAGCCTAGCAGGACGCCTTACAGCGCGAGAAAACGCGCATTCTCCGATGCCTTTTTCCTCCAGGCTTTGGAGATTCTTCGGTGCCGATGCTCGGAACCCATCGGCACCGATTTTTTAACCTCTTCTCACCCGGGGCACCGCTCTCACTCGAAACGCGCGCCTCCCAGCGCGGGTTCATCGAGGTTTCCCCGTCTCATTTTTTCCGCTGATTCGCGCCGACCGGCGTCGACGGGTTGTCGCTGAACGTAGGCGGGCGCAAAATCGTGACGACGTCCGGCATAGATGCTGCGGTCTTGGCCTTCGTAGCCCACGGAGGCGCGACGCACAAAGGGTGGCATCGAACCGCTTTGCAAGACCGGTCTCGCAACCGAAGTGCGTATCGCGCCAGCCCACTCCACCATGCGCATTCTGCTCGTCGAAGACAACCACCAGCTGGCCGAGTGGCTCGCTCGCACCTTGCGCAACAGCAGATATACGGTCGACTGCGTTTACGACGGTGCCGCCGCGGATCATCTGCTGTTAACACAGACTTACGCGCTAGTGATTCTCGACCTGTCGTTGCCGAAGCTCGACGGACGCCAAGTTCTCAAGCGTCTTCGCGCCCGCGACAACAACGTGCCCGTACTGATCCTGACGGTCAACAACACCGCCGAAGGCCGCGTGACAGGGCTCGACACCGGCGCTGACGACTATGTCTCCAAGCCGTTCGATGTCGCAGAGCTGGAGGCGCGCATCCGGGCGCTTCTGCGCCGCGACGGGTTGCACAAAAATCCGGTCCTTCAATGCGGGTCGCTAGGCTACGATACCAATAGCCGGGCCTTTTTTCTGAACGATGCGGTCCTTCGGCTAACGCCCCGCGAGCATGCCGTTCTTGAAGCGCTGGTAATGAAGATCGGCAAGGCGGTCAGTAAGCAGTCGCTTGCAGACAGTCTGTTCGGGATCAACGAGCCTGTCGCCCCGGATGCGATCGAAGTCTACGTTCACCGCCTGCGCAAGAAGCTCGAGACTAGCGACGCCTCGATCATCACGCTGCGCGGGCTCGGCTATTTGTTGAAACAGCGCCATGGCATTTAGGTTCCCCAACAGCTTGCGGGCACAGTTGCTCGCTTGGCTGCTCGGGCCTCTGGCGCTGTACGCCGTCATCAGTGCGTGGTTTACGTACGGCAATGCGAGGGAGACGGCGACCGTCGTTCAGGATCGGCTGCTGCTCGGCTCGGCGCGCATGATCGCCCAGCAGGTGCGCTACGACGATGGCGCGCCGCAAGCGGTCATTCCGCCGGCCGCGCTGGAACTTTTTCAGTCGAGCACTTCCGATCGCGTCTACTACCGCATCGCGTCGGCTAACGGGGCGCTGCTGGCCGGATACGGCGAGCTTCCGTTACCGCAAATCCCCGTCGGCGTCGAGGAATCGGTCCATTTCGACGCGGTGTTTCGCGGAGAGCCGGTACGGGCAGTCGCGTTTGCGCAGCCGGTTTTTGCCGCTCCCGAAAAGGGACCTGTGCTGATCGAGGTGGCGCAGACTCTGCAATCGCGCACCGCGCTCACGCATCAGATTTGGGCGCATACCGTGCGGCAACAGCTCCTGATACTCGCTCTGGCGGTTCTGATGGTGTTGATCGGCTTGCATCGCGGCATGCGGCCGATCCTTAAGCTGCGCGAGCGCGTGCAGCGCCGGCGTCCCGGAGCGCTCGTGCCTCTCGACGCGAATCCGGTGCCGAACGAGCTGACGCCGCTGGTGCACGCCATCAACGGCTACGTCGCTCGACTCGACGATTACGTGTCCGCGCACAGCCGCTTTGTCGCCAATGCGTCTCACCAGCTGCATACGCCCCTCACCCTGCTCAACACCCAGGTGAACTATGGCTTGCGCAGCGCCGACCTTTCGGGCAAAGACGATGCGTTGCGGGCCATTCACGAAGGCGTGCGCCATGG
>JALYZV010000072.1 GCA_030948685.1 Vulcanimicrobiota bacterium
GTCCCCGTCTTGTGCACCGATGAATCCGACGGGCTTCTCGATCGCAAGCTCCACGCCGCCTGCGTTCGGCGTCACGTTCAAAACTTTGGCCATGTGAAAAATCAGACCGGTGAACATTAGGCGGTCACCTCTGCGCTGACCAGCACGTCGTCGCCGAGACGCCGCACCGTTTCCAAGCGCAGCGGTATGTCGCGGCTGACGTTCGCGATGACGGGGGTTGCGTTTGCTCCGCCGAGCAGCAGCGGCGCAACGAGCCAGTCAAGATGGTTGACAAAGCGACCCGCCAGCAGTGACCCGGCCAGCGTGGGGCCGCCTTCGCACAGCACGGAAATAATGCCGGACTGCGCGAGCTTGGCGAGTAGGTCCCCCAGATCGACGCGATCATCCGCCTCGCGTGCGCAGTTCAGAACCGTGACGCCGCGCTTGCTGAGTGCGTCGCGGGTCGTTTGCGGCATGAGATCGGTAGTTGCGACAATGGTGCGCGCGCGGAGTTGATCTTTCGTGACCTTGGCTTTGAGCGGGATGCGGCCGGCGGCATCGACGATGACCCGTGTATAAGGAACCGCGCGAGGTTTGTACGGCCGCACGGTCAACATCGAGTCGTCGGCAATGATAGTGCCGACGCCGACCATGACCGCGTCGTGCTCGTATCGTAGCTTGCGCGTGTAATTGCCGGCGCGTTTGCCAGTCAGTTGCCGCCGCTGGGCGGGCTGCGATCCGACTGCTCCGTCCAAACTCTGCGCCATCTTCAGGGTAACAAACGGCCTGCCGTTCGTGCGGTGCTGCACGTACATGCGATTGAGCCGCGCTGCCTCTTCGCCGCCCAAGCCTACCTCGACGTTTGTTCCCGCCGAGCGCAGCCGAGCGAATCCCGTGCCAATGACGCGCGAATCAGGATCTTCCATGGCGCAGACGACGCGTGTTATCCCGGCAGCCCGCACAAGCTCTGCGCACGGCGTGCGGTTGCGACCATGATGCGAACACGGCTCGAGCGTTACGTACAGCGTGGCGCCGCGCGCTTTGTCGCCCGCTTCGCGCAGCGCAATCGCTTCGGCGTGATCCGACCCTGCCTTTTCGTAGTTGCCGCGCCCGACGATTGTGCCGCGGGGGTCGACGACGACGGCCCCGACCATTGGATTCGGACTCGTCTGACCCAAGCCGCTGTGCGCGAGCTCGAGCGCGAGCTTCATGAATTGTTGGTCATTCATCGTGGCGGCATCTTACCTGTGGGCCGCTGCTCTCCTTTGCGGCTTGACCTGGCAAGCGCGCGTCGTGAAGGTTTGATGTGTTTGCTGGCACACTCGAACGTTGCGCGACGATCTTCGACGTTGTCGTGCCGGTTCGCTGCGCGCTCTGCGGCCATCTTGGATCGCATGTCTGTTGGCGCTGTCGAAATCGTCTCGAGTCGACGCCCGTCATCCAGCGTCCGGCTCGCGCAGATATGCCGGCGGTTGTTGCCTTGGGTTCGTATGCCGGAGCGCTGCGCGGCGCGGTCCTTGGCATGAAGTTTCGCAATCGCCGTGCCGCGGCGTTCCAGTTGGGAGCGATCGTAGGGCATAAAGTTCAGCGCGATGTCGACGCCATCGTGCCGGTGCCCCTGCACCCGCGGCGTTACCTCGCGCGCGGATTCAATCAGGCGGCCTCCATCGCGCAGGGCATCGCCTCGACGAGTGGGCTCGTGCTCGTCGCACAGGGGTTGCTGCGCACGCGGCCGACGCTCGCCCAAAGTTCGCTGCCGCTTCGCGCTCGAGAACGCAACGTTTGTGATGCATTTGCTGCGGGACCCGAAGCCGCGATGCTGATAGGTGCTCGCGTGATGCTCGTCGACGACGTGGTGACGACCGGTGCCACGATTGCCTCGTGCGCGTCGGCGCTGCGCACGCTCGGCGTTCGGTCAGTCACCTGCACCGCGCTTGCAATTAAGCTGTAGCGGATTTGGCCGGGATGCGCGTCGACTTGCCATACTCGCCGCCCTTCACCGACGCGCCTTTTTCGACGACGACACGATCGGCAAAAACCACATCCTCGACGCGCGCGTCTGCGCCCACTTTGACGTCGTTCCAGAGGATGGACGAGCTGACGTGCGCTCCGTCATCAACCGTACTGCCTGCACCGATGCAGGTTGGACCCTCGACGCGCGCGCTCGGCGCGACGCTGGCACCCGGGCCCAGCAGCACGCTATCGGAAAGCGTGGCGCCTTCGCGAAGGTGCAGCTTGATGCGACCCTGCAATGCGTCGCGGTGCACGCGGCGGTACTCGCTGGGCGTTCCAATATCGCACCAGTACGATTGCTGGCGCATGCCGTAAAACGCGCCGCCGGCTGCGAGCATGTCCGGAAACACCTGCTTGCCGAAGTCGTAGAACGTCTTGGGGGGAATGCGGCGCAGTAGCGCCGGCTCGAAGATGTAGACGCCGGTATTTGCCAGGTTGCTGCGTTCGGTCCCCTTGGCTGGCTTTTCTTGGAACTCGAGAATGCGCCCGCTGTCATCGACAATGACGGCTCCGTACTGCGAGACGTCAGCGACCTCAACCAGCACGATCGTCGCCTCTGCTTTGCGTTCGCGATGGAAATCGACTGCTGCCGCGAGGTCGATGTCGGTCACGTCATCGCAGCCAATAACCACAAATGTCCCCGCGAAGCGATCTGCTACTTGGCGCACGGCGCCCGCGCTGCCCATCAGCTGCGTCTCGTGCAAATACTCGATGCGCACGCCCCATTTCGACCCGTCGTCGGCATAGCCACGCACGGCCTGAGGGAAATAATGCACGTTGATGACCAGATCGTCAATGCCGTGAGCTTTGACGTACTCAATGACGTGCCCGACCACCGGCCGATCCAGCACCGGCACCAGCGGTTTGGGAAGTTCGAGCGTGAGTGGGTACAGCCGAGTGGAAAGGCCCCCGGCAAGAATCATGCCCTTCATCGCGCGTCAACTTTGACGTTTGGATGGCGCTGTCCGCCATAGCGCGAACGCTTTGGGATCACGTTAGCGCTTCGGCGACAAGCGTGCGCGCAGCGCTTGACCTGCGACCAGCACCGCAAACTGCGGGAGCACGAGTTGGCGACCGAGTCGCTTCGGTTCCTTGCAAAGCCGGTAAAGCCACTCAAGCCCGAGTCTGCGCATAGCTTGCGGTGCTCGCTGTAAGCGCCCGGAGATCACGTCGAGCGATCCGCCAATGCCGATGCAAACAACCGGCCCAAGTGCCGCGGCATGTTTTCGTACCCACAACTCTTGCTTGGGAAAGCCGAGCCCCACCAAGATGAGTCGCGCACCAGACGCTTGGATGCGCCCGATGACGGATGCGTCGTCGGCTTCGGGAAAGTATCCGTGGTTTGTGCCGCTGATCAAAAGCCCAGCAAACCGACGCTGCAGCGCTGCGCCCGCTTGTTCGGCAACGCCCGGGGCGCCGCCCAGCAAAAAGACGCCGACCTGATGGCGCGCGCACGACGCACAGACCCGCTCCAGCAGTTCAATGCCGGCGACGCGCTCTCGCACCGGCTGGCCGAGCAACCGCGCGGCGTAGACCACACCGATCGTGTCCGGCACCACCAAGTCGGCGGCGTTGACGACGTCACGATAGACCGGATCGCGTCGCGCGAGCATCGCCATTTCGCTGCCGAAGGTGATGACCTGAGCGAAACGATGCTGTGCCAATAGTTCAAGGATGCGCTGCTGCGCGTCATCCATGCTGACTGAGTCGACGCGCGATCCGAGGATCTGAAGCGGCCGATAACGCTCCATGTAGCGTTTGGAGATCAGCGAGCCGACACGGCGGTGCTCGCCGGCAACCACGGGCGAATTGCCGTTTGCAGAGTACGCTCTTGATCCGCGGTGAGCGCAATGAGCGGTAGTCTGCATTCACCCACGGAGAAACCAAGCGCACGCATCGCGGCCTTTACCGGAATCGGCGACGTGACTGCAAATAGCGCACGGAACAACGGCATGAGCGAGTGGTGAACCGTCGCGGCACGGTCCGTGTCGCCTGCGCCAAAGGCCTTAAACATCGCCGCAAGCTCGCTGCCAGCGACGTGGCTCGCCACGCTGACGACACCGCAGCCGCCGACCACTGCGTGCGACAGCGCCAAGGGATCATCACCGCTGTAGCAATCGAAATTCTTTGGGGCGCGCGCGGCGATTTCCGCGAGCTGGCTAACGTCGCCACTTGACTCTTTGATTGCCACGATTTTCGGATGCTCGGCAAGAGTAACGATCGTGTCGGGTAGGATGTTGACGCTGGTTCGACCGGGGATGTTGTAAATCATGACCGGCAGATCGGTTGCGTCGGCAAAGCTCGTGAAGTGGCGTATGAGGCCCGCTTGCGGCGGCTTGTTGTAATACGGTCCGACTGCCATGAGCGCATGTACCCCACACGCTGCGGCCTGCTTGGCAAACTCAACGGATCGGCGGGTATCGTTGCTGCCGGCGTTGGCGATGATAGGCGCTCGTGAACCGACGGCTTTGACAACTGTCCGAAACAGATCCAGTTTCTCTCCGTCATCGACCGTCGGTCCTTCACCCGTCGTGCCGGCGATGACGAGACCCGTGCTACCGTGATCGATGAGCCAAATTGCCAGACGGGCGGCCTCGCTATGGTTAACCGCGCCATCGTCTCGCATGGGCGTGATCATGGCGGTGACGACCGGGCCAAAGCGTCCGGATCTCATTGCGGCCTCCTAAACGGACCTAAAGGTCCGTTGCTTCATTGATCTGTTGCGGCATTGAACGGACCTGAAGGTCCGTTGCTTCATTGATCTGTTGCGGCATTGAACGGATCTAAAGGTCCGTTGCTGCACTTGCGCTGCTTCATTTGCCAAGGTTGAAATGCTCGTGCAACGCCTGCTCGGCTGCAGCGGCCTGGGCGCCAGGCACGAGCAGCGAGATCGTGATGTTGGAATCTGTACTATGGATGATGGGAACGCCCGCCGCGCTCAACGCTCGAACGCAGCGATACATAACGCCGGGCGTGCCGCGCATGCCCGCACCGACAACGGAAATTTTGGCGCAATTGCGCCGCGTTCGGGCGGCCAGCGGCAGCGGTTCCAGCCGCTTGTATGCGCTGTCGTAGTCGTCGTCGCGCACGATGAAGAACAGCCCGGCCGAATTGACGTTGACGCAATCGATGCTGATCCCGCCGTCGGACAACGTGCGAAATGCCTCCTGCTCCCAGCCACCGGGGAGCACCGCAGCTTCGGGCACGAGATGCATGAAGGTGTAGCCGAAAGACGTGGCAACTCCGGTCACGGGCCCAGCCGGCTCATGCGTTTGCCGCGCACCGATGGACGTGCCGGCGCCGCTGTGCAAGTTACGCACGCTGTATGACAACTGCGAGACGCGAGCTAAGTCTGCCGCTTTGTCGTGCATGACGGTTGCGCCGTGCTCGGACAGCTCGGTCACCTCTTCGAATGTCAAGGCCGATATCGTCTTGGCCTGTGGCACGCGCTTCGGGTCCGCCGTCATGACGCCGTCGACATCCGTGTAAATGTCCAGGGCGGCACCGTCCAGCGCTTTCGCGATTGCGACCGCGGTGAGATCGCTCCCGCCTCGTCCGAGTGTGGCGACTGCTCCATCCTCGGTTGCTCCTTGAAAACCGCACACGACGGGCGCCACCCCTGACTCCAGCAGCGCAATCAGCGGACGGGGATCCACCGACAGGACGCGTGCGTTGCCGTGCGTCGCATCGGTGACAATGCCCGCTTGTGAACCGGTCAGTGCTCGCGCCGGCAGAGCGCGGCTCTCCAACAGCTCGGCAAACACCGCCGCGCTGATGATTTCGCCCGTGGCGAGGAGCAGGTCGCAGTTCGGACCCGCCTGGGCCTGCGGCACGAGCGCGAGCAGCGTATCGGTCGCGTATGGATTGGGACTTCTGCCCATCGCAGACACCACCACGACGACGCGATCACCGTTGCGCGCGTGCTCGATAACTCGTGCGGCGGCTTCGTTGCGCAGCGCCGGCGTGGCAAGCGACGAACCGCCGAATTTTAAAACGCGAATCGTGCTGGTCGCCTTTGCGCCCTTCACGCGCGAGCTCTGATATCTGCCGACAGCGCAGCTTCTGCGATCTGCACCGCGTTCGTTGCCGCCCCTTTGCGCAGATTGTCGCAGACCAGCCAAGCGAGATATGCGCCCGGATGGGCCTCGTCAGGCCGCAGCCTTCCGATGACCACGTCGTCGCTGCCTGCGGCTTCGAGCGGCGTCGCGTACGCCGTTCCATCCAGGAATTTGACCCCGGCCGCTGTTCGAAGCAGCCCGGCAATGTCTTCTCGCGTTGCCGGTTGCTGTGTCTGGAATGAGACGGCCTCCGCATGGCACACAGGCACCGGCACGCGTACCGACGTCGCCGAAATGCGAATCGCATCGTCGTCGATTATCTTTCTGAATTCGGCTGCGATCTTGCGCTCCTCTTCGCCGTATCCGCTCTCGTCAAAAGGGCCGTTCTCCGGAAAGACATTGCCCGCAATGCGGCGAGGCAACGCCACCGGCGGCGAACGGTCGCCGGTCTGCTGGTGTTCGAACTCGCGCAACGCCTCTTTGCCGGCCCCCGACACGCTTTGATAGGTAGCCACGCTCATCCATTGCAACCCGAGCTGCCGGTGAATCGGCCCAAGCATCACCACAAGCGGGATTACGGCACAATTCGGATTGGCGATAAACCGCTGCCCGCGCAGCGCGTGGCCGTTTACCTCCGGTACCACGAGCGGCACATCCGGATCGAGGCGGAAGGCGCTCGATTTGTCGACCACGATCGCGCCGGCTGCAGCCGCACGCTTTGCGAAAGTGCGGCTCACGTCCGCGCCAGCCGCAAAGAAGACGAGATCGAACGAAGAGAAGTCCGGCGCGTGCTCGGCGTCGATGAGCTGAACGTATGTCGAGCGGCTGAGGGCCTCGACCTGCGTGCCGGCAGAACGCGCCGTGGCGAACAGCGCCAAATCCGTGAGGGGAAAGCGGCGCTCGTCTAAGATGCGCAGCACTGTTTCGCCGACCAGCCCCGTGGCACCGATAATGGCGACTCGCGGCGCGCTCACTGCCCGAGTTCCTCAAGGTCTTCGACGAGGTGATCCAGGGCCGGCGCAGCCCGCACAGCGCGAAGCACGCCGGACACAAACGCCGAGCGCGTCGACGTGCTATGGGCAATCACAAGCGTCTCGTCGTCGTTTGCAAATCTGACTTCGTGAGAGCCGACGACGCCGGGCATTCGAATGCTATGGATGCCCACGCCGCCGATCTCCGCGCCGCGCGCTCCCTGCGCTTTTACGATCTCGGTTGGCTCGCGGGCCATCCGTGCGGCAGCGGCGATGAGCTGCGCGGTCGCAAGTGCCGTACCGGACGGAGCGTCTTTTTTTCCGGTGTGGTGCGTCTCGATGATTTCTGCGTGATTGAAATATGGCGCCGCCGCTTTTGCAAACCGCATCATGAGCGTGGCGCCGATTGAGAAGTTGGGCGCGAACACGGCGCCGATTTTTGCGCGGCGGCTTGCCTCGCGCAGCTCCTCCAGGTCGGATGTCTTGTAGCCGGAAGTCCCGATGATCGGCCGGATTCCAAGCGAGATGGCGTGCAGCGCGATCGCTTTGGAGTCGGGGAAAACGGTAAAATCGACCAACACATCCGGTTCTGTCTCGCTCGCGAGCTTCCCCAGATCGCCGTATTCGCTGCTCACTTTTGACTGACCCGAGCGAACGAGTAAACCAACGACTTCGATACCCGGCGAGCGCCGCAGCGCATCGGTAACGATGCTCCCGGTCCGCCCATGTGCGCCCGCCACGGCCACTCGCACCGTTTTGCCAGGGGTCATTCCCAAGCGTTCCAGCCGCTTTCCCGTACCGCCTTGTCAGCTCGTCGAGCCGCCCGCAACAGGGTCGATCTTCTCGAGCTTTGCATAGTTGAGCATGATGCTCTTGCGGCCGGCTGACTCGAACTGGACGGTGACAAATGCGTCGCCGCCCGCGCCGCGCACGTCGACCACCGCGCCCCGGCCGAATTTTTGGTGCATCACCCAATCGCCGACGGTCAAGTCGATGGGCGTTGGATCGGTCGCTCGTGCCGGCAACGCAACATCGTCCCATCCGCCGCCCGCTCCCACCGCCGGCATCGGCGGTGCGTTGAGGTATTCAAGCCCGGTCATTTCGCCAAAGAACCGCGACGGCGGATGCATATACGCGTTGCCGTAGGTCATTCGCCGCCGCGCAAAGGTCAAATACAGTTCGTCCATGGCCCTCGTCAACCCGACATACGCCAGGCGACGCTCTTCTTCTATTTCCGACGGGTCCATGAGCGCGCGGTTGTGCGGGAAGATGCCCTCCTCAAGCCCACACAGCACGACAACCGGAAACTCCAAGCCCTTGGCCATGTGCAGCGTCATGAGCGTCACGGCCGATTTCGCTTCGTCCATCGTATCGAGGTCTGAAACGAGCGATATCGTCGAGAGAAATCCCATCAGGTCCGGTCCTTCGCGCTCTTCGTACTCGCGCGCCACGCCGATGAGCTCGCGCAGGTTTTCGATGCGGCTCTGCGACTCAGGGGTGTCTTCGGCTTGCAGGTCGCGTACGTAACCAGTTTCTTCGAGAACGCTCACGAGCAGCGCCGCCGGGCCGCGCTCGTCTCCCACGCGCGCGAAGGATTCGATGTCGGTCAGGAAGGCGGTGATATCTTTAACCTTTTTCGGAGCGGCAGTAGAGACGACCGCCGGATCGGCCAGCGCCTGCGCGAAGGTCATGCCGCAGTGTGCGCCTTCGTCGCTGATGGCGTTCAGGGTTGACTGACCGATGCCGCGCCGCGGCGCATTGATGATGCGGCGCAAGCTGATGCCGTCGTTGCGGTTGGCGATATAGCGCAGGTAGGAAAGCGCATCCTTGACTTCAGCGCGCGCGTAAAATCCAACGCCCCCTACGATGCGGTACGGCATGCCGACAGCCAGCATCGCCTCTTCGAGCGAGCGCGACTGGGCGTTGGTGCGATACAGCACTGCAAAGTCATTGAAACTCCGGCCGTCTTCGCGAATGCCCGTCTGAACGAGGTCGACGATGAAGCGCGCTTCGTCTCGATCGCCTGAGGCCGCGTAGACGCGCACCGGCTTGCCGTCTTCGCGCGGCGTCCACAGCTTTTTGTGGTGACGCTGGGTGTTGTGGCTGACCAGCGAGTTGGCGCTTTCCAGAACCTGCTTGGTCGAGCGGTAGTTGCGCTCCAAGCGAAACGTCTTGGCGCCCGGAAAATCGCGCTCGAATCGAAGGATGATCCGATGATCGGCGCCTCGGAAACTGTAAATGGATTGGTCGTCATCACCCACCACGCAAATGTTCTTCGAGCCGCGCGACAGAGCGCGCACCATTCGATACTGCGCCTCGTTGACGTCTTGGTACTCGTCGACGAGCACATAGGCGAAGCGCTGCTGATACTTCTGGCCGATGTCGTCGTTGCGCTCGAGTAAGGTGAGCGTGCGCATGATGAGGTCGTCGAAGTCGAGCGCATTGGCTTTGCCCAGACGGCGTTCATACTCGACGTAGATCGAGCCGATGGTCTGCGACAAATGGCCGTCCGCGCTGGCCACAAAGGCTGCCGCATCCATGCAGCGCTCCTTGGCGCGGCTGATCTGCGCCAAGATGCCGCCCGGCGGGAAATGACGCTCGTCGAGGTTGAGATCGCGCAAGATCTCGCGCACCAGCGCCCGCTGGTCGGTTTCGTCGTAAATGACAAAGTTCGGGCCGACCCCGACTGCCATGCCATCGCGCCGCAAGATGCGCACGCCGATCGAATGAAAGGTGCCAACCCATAGACCGTGTGCCTGAGCGCCGACCAGCTGGGCCAGCCTCGATTTGAGTTCGCCGGCGGCCTTGTTGGTGAACGTGACGGCCAAAATGGCGTGGGCTTTGACTTTGCCGAGCGCTAGCAAGTGTGCAACGCGATGCGTCAGGACGCGCGTTTTGCCGCTGCCCGCACCCGCAAAAATAAGAACGGCGCCCTCTGTTTCGGCAGCCGCAGCACGTTGCTCATCGTTGAGCGCGTCCAGAGCATCCATCGACGCTAGTGCTTCGCGAATGCTTAAGCGGCCTCTTTCAGCTCGGTTGGTGTGGTCTCAAACGAAACTCGTTCGCCCGCACGCAGCACGTCGACCACGAGCAGTTCGCCGATGCGATGGTTCCCCAAGACAACTTGCAGATCATCGGGCGAATGCACCGCGCGATCGCCGGCTTTCACGATGACGTCGCCCGTGCGCAGGCCGGCATGGTGAGCAGCGCCATGTGGATCGACGTCGGTCACAAGCGCAGCCTGCGCCGCGTCAAGATGATGGCGGTTCACGAGGCGGCGGTCGACACCGGTCATCTGCAGAATGACACCCAAATATGCGCGGCGCACGGCGCCAAAGCTGATGAGCTGCGATGCCACGAGCTTGGCGGTGGTCACCGGTATGGCGAAGCAGATTCCTTGCGAGCCTTCCCAGATGGCGGTATTGATGCCGATGACGTTGCCACGGAAGTCGACCAGCGGTCCGCCTGAGTTGCCTGGATTGAGAGCGGCATCGGTCTGGATGACGCCTTCGATGAGGCGGCCCGTGTTGGAGCGCAGTGTGCGGCCGAGCGCGCTCAACACTCCGGCGGTGACGGTTGCTTGGAAGCCCATCGGATTGCCGATTGCAATGACGAGCTGGCCGACGCGCAGCTGGGATGAATCGCCGAGTTCGGCGCTCGGCAGGCCAGACTCAGGCACGCGCAGGACGGCAAGATCGCTATGCGGGTCGTCGCCCACCATGCGGGCGGGCATCTCCCGGCCATCCGGAAAGCGCACCTCGATGCGGTCGGCCGACGTCACCACGTGGCTGTTGGTGAGCACGTAGCCGTCGGGCGCGATGACGAGACCGCTGCCCGCACCTTTGAGCTCTTCGAGGCCGCGGCGGCGCAGACGTTCGGGAGCGCGGCGTGCCATGCCCACGCTGACGACAGCTGGGCCAATGACATCGACGGCCCTCACGACCGCTTGCGAGTATGCGTCGAGCGCTTGGACTTCTTCTACAATCATGGGTGTCTCTTAAGTTTTTTGGTGGAAATGCGCGGCGAGTGCGGCGTGGGCGTGAACGTACGAGAGCGTGCTTTCAGCTCCCATGTTGGTATTGAGCTTGCCGTGCTCGAGCCCGTCGCGGCATCCGCCGCTTGCGGGGTCGGCGACGACGAGCCTATCTGTATTGAGTCCGAGGAACCAGGAAAACGCCTCCAATGCCTTGCTCTCATATTCTACCGCGCCTGTCAACCGGGCCGCCGCGAGCCACGCATCGACCATGGCGCATGCTTCGATCGGCTGCTGGTCATAGATTGCTCGCTCTCGTCCGCGCTCGTACCAGCCTCGGTTGCCGATTGGAATGAACACGTCTTTTTGGTGCGTCACCGATGCCAAGAACGCCAGAGAACGCTGCCCCGCAATCCCGAGCTCTTTCCTGTTCAGCGCGGCCGCGCCACGCAAGAGCGCTTCGGGTATGCGAGCGTTGCCCCAGGTCAACAGCGGCTCGAACCACTGCCAGTCCTCACGCGCATTTGCGTCCAGCTCGGCGCTCAAAGCGGTGCACAACCGCTCGAGAATGGCACGCGCGCTGGCGGGGGCTTGTTGCTTCGACGACGTCTCCGGCGGCGGCAACAGGGACGCCTCGTGTGGCGCAACTGCGGCTGCTAGGCCCAGCACTGCATACGCTTTCGGTCGCAGCGTGGTCAGATCGTCGACATCCTGAAGCGCGGCTTCGAGCAGCAACGTTGCGCGCTCGCGCCACTGCGCCGACGGGGCGCAGGCCGAAGCGACGCCGCAGGCCCAGATAAGCCGCCCGAGACTGTCAGGCGAACCCACCTCGTCCGTAAACGAGCCGTTAGCGTCCATCAAGTTGTGAAAGCGGCCATCGGGGCGACGGCATGCCTCCATGAAGG
>JALYZV010000093.1 GCA_030948685.1 Vulcanimicrobiota bacterium
AGCTCGTACAGAGCGGTGAAGGCCAACGTATGCGGCAGTGCCACACCGAATACTTCTTAGGTCTCGCGCGCAAGGCCGACGAAAGCTGGAACACGACGCCGACGAATGCTTGGCTGGCCGCGCTCAAGCCGGAGCTCGACAACTTCCGCTCCGCGCT
Source organism: Vulcanimicrobiota bacterium (assembly GCA_030948685.1). GTDB lineage: Bacteria > Vulcanimicrobiota > Vulcanimicrobiia > Eremiobacterales > Eremiobacteraceae > JAFANK01. The sequence continues at coordinate 158 of JALYZV010000093.1, forward strand.
AGAGTGGGCCCTCGCTGATAGGCCCAACGTGGGTCTCGGGATAGCCTTAGCCGCGGCACTCGGACATCTCTGGTCCGACAGCGGCCTGTATCCGGAAGGACGACACTGGGTTAACGCAGCGATTGCGGCGCTCGCGGATGGAGATCGCAGCGCAGTTGCCGCGCGGCTCTGGCTGGCGCTCGCGACGATCAGCGACGCGAGAGTGCTTCACGACGCCGCGGATAAGGCCCGGGCGCTGTACGAAGAGCTCGGAGACCAGCGCGGCACCGCGGCCGCGTTGAACTGGTTATCGTACGGGCTGTATCACATGGGCCAGCTCGACGATGCGGAGAAGGCAAGCAACGAGTCATTCGCCATCCTGCGCGAATCACGTCACACGAAGGATTACGTCTACTGCCTTAACCGCCGCGCCATAGTCGTGTGGGCCAAGGGCGGGCCCGATGCGGGGATTCAAATCGCCCTTGAAGGTTTGTCGCTTGCCAAATCGCTCGGCGACGAGATCATGCGAGTGGGACTGCTGTCAAATCTCGCGGAGTATGAATTCATGGCGGGTGACGCGCGCCAGGCGTTAGCTCACGCAACCGAAGCCGCTGCGCTGAGCAAGAGGATCAATGATCCTCGCGGCATGGCTATAGCATACTCGAACATGGCCGGATATAACCGCGCGCTCGATCAAATGACGGATGCGCGTGCGGCAGCTCTGGAGGCGATCCACTGGGCGAGAGAAACACAACGTCCGATGATCATCGCCGGCGCAATCGAGAGCCTGGCTCTGGTCGAGGCTCATGGACACGACCCTCGGCGTGCGGCACAACTGTTGGGGTACGTGGACGCGACCTCCGCTAAGCTTGGAAGCCAACGCGAACCCAACGAAGCTCGAGCCTACGTGCAAGCGATGGGCTCCCTTCAGCAACGCCTCCAGGAGAGCGTTTCATCGTTGCTTGCGGAAGGGGCGATGCTCTCAGAAGACCAGGCAATAGAGGAAGCGCTCAAAGCATAGATGGAGTCGTCGAAGGTCAACGACCAGTCGTCATGTAGCATAAGTGTAGCATAGTGGGCGAACAGTCGTGGACGTCTAGGGACGCCGGCAGAATCGGCACTGCTCAGGAGACCCTGCAACGACGGACATCTGTAGACGTCCACGCACAACGGCGAATCTATCTGAACATGCCTGTCACGCAGGAGGTCGTCGGTTCGAGCCCGATCAGCGTCGCCACTCAAAAGCCCGTAACGTAAGCACCTTGGTCAATGTTGCGGGCTTCTCTTGTTCAGTACAGCGAGACGAAAGGTCGCTGAAGGTCGCCAAGAATCGCCTATCAACCCGTAGTGGTTTTATTGCCGCAGAACGTCGTTTGATGCAATCGTGAAAAGCCTATCAGGTGCTCGACCGCTTTGGAGAGTCGTGTGACCGAGCTTCAGGTCGGCTCGCTAATTCCGGTGCGCCAGCGACGATGGCTTGTCGAAGCCGTGTATCCTCGGCCGCGCCCGCGTTCCAAGATGGCCGTAGCTGGACGTGACAGTCGGTACGGTATTGCAGGCCAGTCCTATAAATTGAAGGTGTTGTTGGCCGGGCATATCTCCGATATGGAGGACGAGGCTCATTTAGGATGGGTTTTGAGCCCAGGAGCATACTCACCATGCACGTTCGTTTACAGCCCGCCAGAGAAAATGCGGTATTCTGGCCGCGCTGTGTAGCAGCGTCGGTTCTCAGTCTTTCTCTTCTCTTAGGGGCAGGGGCAGGTGCATACGCCTCGCCAGGGCCGGCAGCGTCACTCGTCGTTGTGGCTGTTACCGACTTCGGAAGTCCGCCGTCGGGCGAGATTCCGATCCTCTACAACGACCATCACGTTTACGCAAAGCCCGACGTGTTGCGCGCCAGCCGCGTGCTCGCGGCGCTAGTCAAAAACGGTACCATCTTCGTGCCGCTGCGTAGCATGTTCGAGCAGATGGGCGCAACCGTCAGCTATGACGCTGCTACCAAGAGCTTCACTGTTGAAAAGAGTGGCGCAAGCATTCGGCTCGTCCTCGGTAAGCAAGAGGCAGTCATCAACGGCGAGACTCGGCCGCTCGACCAGGGACCTATCATGTACCAGGGCGTTGCGCTCGTTCCGATCCGTGTGATTTCGGAAACGATGGGTGCGTACGTCGAGTGGGTGCCGGCGCAGCATATCGCCGTCGTTCGCTACATTCCGCCGACGCCGGTGCCGACCGCACCGCCGACGGTTCCGCCGACCGCGCCTCCGACGCCCACGCCGACTCCGATCGCACCGAGCTACAGCGTCTTCCTCCAAGGCGCGTACTCGTGGTCCGGGGTTTACAACGAGTTTGCGGCCACCCAGTGTTGCCGATCGTATTTGCTGAGCGGAGCGTTTGCGCCAGAGGATTCAAAATTCGCCATTAAAGTCGACTACCGCCAAGACACTTATGTCACGAGCGATAATCTCACCGACACGCTTGGCAACCACTACACTCGCTTCGGGACCATCGACGGTGGCATCGCGCTCACGCCCGTTTTTAATGCGAGACAAAGCAACTTCGACGCGCGCTTGGAGTACCAGGTCACGGCTCCGCGGATGTACGTCGGAGTGGGTTACCTGCAGACCGCCAACAATTACGGATATCCGCATCTGAATGGCCTCGGCGGCGGAATCGAAAAGTTACCCGAGCTGCGATCGGGGGTCAGTTGGTTCGGCTCCGCGTTCTACTATCCGAGCGCGAGCGGCAACTATACTGTTACCGACCCGGCGAGTGTGAATGTCGGCACGGCCTATCGACAGCAGTATCAGATCCTCAAGTACGATCTAGGGCTCGCGTTCGTCGTGGCACGTTCCCCAGTCTATGTCTACGGTGGTTTCAGTGGCGATCAGTATGTCCAGAAGCAGAACGCACCGATCGGTCAAACGCATAGCGGCCCGTACGTCGGCCTCGGCGTGAAGTTCTAAGGGGTCGGAGGACCATAAATATGCTCAAGACCTCGCGCTTCTTCCACGCCCGGCAGCTTGTTGCGCTGGCCCGGCGGCTCGCAGCGCTGGCGGCCCTCACGTCCCTCGCAGCGTGCGGTAATTGCGCCGTACCAGCTTTTCACCCAGGGCCGACGGTTGCGGCCGTGTCATGCGCCCAAAACGCGATCACGGGTCAGGGAGTCCCTCTTGGATCGGCCGCCACCTTCGCGGTGCTGGCCTCCTCCACGGTTACAAACTCCGGTCCGACCATCGTGACCGGTGATCTCGGGGTGAGTCCGGGCACGGCGGTAACCGGATTTCCGCCGGGCACCGTGACCGGCGGTTCGATACACGCCGGTGATGCTACCGCGGCGAATGCTCAACTCGATTTGACCACCGCGTACAACGCGGCCGGACGAGTGAACCCGACCGCCGTGCCGGCCGATATCGGCGGCATGGTCATCGGACCTGGCGTCTACAAAGCACCGGTATCGCTGGCGATCACTGGGAACGTCACGCTGGACGGTCAGAACAACCCCAATAGCGTCTTCATCTTCCAGATGGCATCCACCCTGACGACGTCGGTCAATAGCACCGTCACGCTGCTCAACCGCGCCAGCGCGTGCAATATCTTCTGGCAGGTCGGCAGTTCGGCTACCCTCAACACGGCCTCGGCTTTCAACGGGAACATTCTAGCGCAAGCATCGATCTCACTCGGCACCGGCGCGACGGTGAGTGGGAGAGTGTTGGCGCGGACCGGTGCGGTCACATTACTCAGTAATATTGTTACGAAGACCGGTCCGTAAGGGCCCGATCAGCGTCGCCACTTAAGCCCGTGAAAGATCAGTTCGCGGGCTTTTTCGTTTCGTCTTCTTCACAAAATGGGCGCAGTCAGGGTCGGTCGGCTAGGTTCCTTTAAGCGCGCAACTGAACCTATAGTCAATGCCACTCGAGAGTGGGGCTAAGCCAAGAGGCAAAAGCCCCGTTGCTTTGCCCACGGGCACGGTGACATTTCTATTCTCCGACATCGAAGGCAGTACGCAGCGTTGGGAGCAGCGCCGTGCCGCAATGGATGATGCGGTAAAACGCCATGATGCCCTGATGCGGTCTGCGGTAGCACAGCACAACGGCTATGTTTTCAAGACTGTAGGCGATGCTTTTTGCGTGGCGTTTGCGCGCGCCTCAGACGCTATAGCTGCGGCTATTGATGCGCAGCGAAAGCTAAACGCGGAAGACTTCTCGGCCGTCGAAGGCCTGCGCGTACGCATGGGATTGCATGCCGGCGAGGCGTCGGAACGCAATGGTGACTATTTCGGCCCGGCGGTGAACCGCGTCGCGCGGATGATGTCCGTCGGTCATGGCGGCCAGGTGCTTGTATCAGGTGTTACACGCGATCTCGTCGCTAGCGATCTTCCGGCGGGCGCATCGCTGACTGAGCTAGGCTCGCACCGCCTCAAAGATCTCGCCGAGCCCCAACAAGTGTGGCAGCTAAATATCACGGATCTGCCCGTAGAATTTCCAGCTCTGAAGTCCCTCGATACACTCCACAACAACCTGCCGATCCAAAACACGACGTTAATTGGTCGCGATGAGGATGTCGCGGAGGTCAAACAGCTCGTCAGCAAGCATCGGTTGCTCACGCTCTTCGGTGCTGGGGGTATTGGTAAGACGCGGCTGACGCTGCAAGTCAGTGCCGAACTTCTGAACGATTATCCAGATGGCGTATGGTTTGTAGACTTTGCGCCGATCACCGAGCCGGAACTGGTCGCAAGCGTAATCGCAAAAGTTTTGGGCATGACCCAAGCCGTAGGGCGTCGGGTCGACGAGTCGATCGCGCCCTGGCTTAAGCGCAAGAAGCTGCTGCTCATCCTTGACAACTGCGAACATGTCTTGGAAATTGCAGCGAAAATCGCCGACCGGATTCTCGCGACAGCTCCACATGTAAAGATGCTGGCAACATCGCGCCAGGCACTGGGTATTAGCGGCGAAGTAGTCCATAGGCTGCCGTCGCTTTCGGTACCCGACAAGGCTGCGGGCTTGCAGCCGCATGACGCGCTGCAATACGGTGCAATCGCGATGTTTGTGGATCGAGCGAAAGCAGCCGACACGCGTTTCATCCTCAGTAACGATAATGCGCCAATTGTGGCAGAGATCTGTCGGCGCCTTGATGGTATCCCGCTGGCAATCGAGCTTGCAGCTGCGCGTGTGAAGGTCTTGAGTATCCCCGATCTAGCGGACCGGCTCAACGAACGCTTCAAGATTCTGACCGGCGGAAGCCGCACGGCTTTGCCGCGTCAAAAGACGTTGCGCGCGCTCATCGACTGGAGCTTTGATCTGCTCGCGCCGCAAGAGCAGACGCTCTTCAACCGATTGGGCATTTTCGCAGGCGGCTTCAGCTTGGATGCGGCGACGGGAGTGTACGCAGTGGAGGGCATCGATGAGATCGACGTCTTGGACCTGCTGTCGTCGCTAACCGACAAGTCATTGGTAGTGGCTGAGACAGGCGGTGAGCAGGAACGCTACCGTCTGCTTGAATCCACTCGAGCCTACGCCTTGGAGAAACTTGCAGCAGCAGGCGAACGCGAGCGGATGGCCCGCCGCCACGGCGAGTACTTTCGTGATCAAGCGGAGGCGGCGGACATTCGCTACGGTGAGGGATCAACGCAGGCGTGGCTTGCGGGCGTGGAACTGGATCTCGACAATTATCGTGCAGCGCTCGAGTGGGCATTCACGGACGGACACGAGGTGGAACTGGGTGCCGCCGTCGCTGGAGCTCTAGAGCGGCTCTGGTTTGCCGGTGGTCTCATCGCTGAGGGTCGCTATTGGATTGCCCGCGCGCAGACTGGCCTTGACGAATCCGAGCAACCGCGAGTGGCGGCTCGACTGTGGCGCGCGTTATCACTGCTTTCCGATGGCAAGCGCGGACACGACTGCGCGGAGCGAGCTCTCGCGCTGTATCAATCACTGGGCGACAGGGATGGTGCCGCCAAGGCGCTCGCTGAACTTGGATACGGTCTTTATCGAATGGGCCGTCTCGAGGAGTCAAATGAGACTCTTACGCGCGCACTTGTGGCGCTGCGCGAGTGCGGGGATAAACGGGGCATGGCTGCGTGCCTTACGCAACAGGCGACCATCTATCCGTCTCTCGGCGATCTCGCTGCAGGGCGCGAATTATGCACGCAAGCACTCGCCGCATTCAAGGCTCTGGGAGACGAGAGCGGGACCGCGTTAGTCCTGGGCACTCTCGCGGAGCTGGCGTTCTCAGATGGTCGCGTTGAGGAAGCGCTGCGCTTAGCGGACGAGGCCCTCGCGTTCCACATGCGTGCGAAGAACACGGAGACCTTGGCTGTTGGCTATGTTAACATCGCCGCGTATCGAATCGCGCTGGGGGATGTCAATGGAGCGCGTGAGGCGGCGCGTCAGGGTCTACATTGGTCGCGGCAAGCACAATATGCGTTTGGCGTCGCGATTGCCTTGCAGCATCTCGCGCTGCTCGGGGCACTTTGCGGGCACGCGCAGCGTGCGACACAGCTTATGGGGTACGTAAACGCGAAGTACCAAGAACTCGGGGTGCAGCGCGAATCGACAGAAAAGTGGGGCTACGACAAGCTCATGGACTCGCTGCGCGAGCAGCTGAACGAAGCCGAGATAGAAAAGCTCGCGGCCGAAGGCGCGAAGCTAACGGAAGATCAGGCGGTCGAAGAAGCGCTCAGGGTCTAAGAATTACAGGTGGTCATCATGTCGCGTCGAAATCGCCCCGCCTCTGGAAGACGAACCGGCATGTTCTAGCGCCGGTCGTCATCCTAGCTGGCCGAGAAGGAAGGTAAATCATGCCCATAACTGTGCAAGACTCGGTGACGGTGGCTCCGCATATTTATAAGGTCCTATTCGAGAATGAGCGAGTGCGCTTGCTCGAAGTGCGAATGAAGCCGGGCGACAACTCGGCGATGCATTCGCACCCCGCTTATGCCATATATCCGCTGAGCAACGCCAAGGCAACGTTTACTTCCCCGGAGGGGGAGAGCGTGGAAGTCGAAATGAAAGCTGGCGAGCCGTTATGGCACGAGGCAGAATCGCATGCTGTTGAAAACCGCGGGACTAGCGAAGCCCGGGTCATCTTGTTCGAGCTAAAGTAGCGACAATCGTGTAATCGTTTTTGTGAGGTAGCGGGAAAAGGATACCGCCAGGAGATGATCGGAAACGGTCGTCTCCCCGTTTTTGGAAGCAAGGGCAGGAACCTCATGGCAGCGCTGGACGAGCATCTCAGCAAAGACCAGATAGAAACGCTCGCCGCCGAAGGCGCAGCGTGGTCGGAGGATAAGGCGGTCGAAGAGGCGCTCAAGGCTTAAAGTGGACACCTTCGAAGGGAAGCCAGAAACGGAGCTCGGGCGAGCGCTCTTTGAAGAACTGGTGTGGATACATAGTATGATCCGCCGAGACCTTGCAACGGTACGCCAGCTCGCAACGGACGTCGCGACCAGCATGCCGGCTCACGAGGTTTCCGCAGAAATCAAAGACCTCAAGCGGGATAGCAAGCTATGGCAGCTCAAAGTAGGGTGTTTGCGCTACTGCCGGTTTGTTCACTCGCACCACAACCTTGAAGACGCTGCCTTTTTCCCCTCTCTGCGAGCAGCTAATCCCACACTGGATCCAGTGGTTGACAAACTTGAAGACGACCATCGCAAGGTTTCCGACTTATTGGATGCCGTGGAAGAAGGAGCCGACGTCATCGCCAAGATTGATAGCGATGCGGTAAGGCGCAGCATCGCTGATACATTGACCGTGCTCAGTGAACGTCTTCTCGAGCATCTCGGCTACGAGGAACTGAGCGTGGGTCCGACATTGCGCCGGATGCAAGGAATCTAATATCGCACTGCTCGCCGTATGCTGATCGCACGCCGTCGCACCGTGCTATGTGCTCTATTGATTGCAGTCTCGCTCGTCCTTGTCGCTTGCAGCGGGACGTCGCCTTCCCGTCCGATCGCGGGTGCGCCAGCTGCCGGCGAAAGCGTGAACGTGATGCCGTCAGGCATCAAAGCCGGCGCGCCGAGCCCAAGACCGACAATACTGCCAAGGCGCGTCGGTTTGGCCGAAAGGAAGCCGGTGGTGAACGTTTATGCGGCTACAGACTCGACGCAGCTCAGTATGGTCGTGGCAGGCTTTCCGGAGCGCGTTTACGTGCCCAACAACTTAGCCGGCACAGCCGATGTCATCGACCCGGCCACCTATAGGGTCATCGCCCATTTCCGGGTCGGTCGCTCGCCTCAGCACATCACGCCAAGTTGGGACTTGAAACACCTCTATGTAAACAATACCGCCGGCAATTCCCTTACGGTGATCGACCCTGAGACCGCTAAGCCGACCGGCACGATCCTCATTGCCGATCCGTATAATCTCTATTTCACACCCGACGGCAGCAAAGCGATTGTCGTATCAGAACGCCGGCGCAGGCTGGACTTTCGGGATGCTCGCAGCTGGGGCCTCATCAAAAGCGTGCCGATCCCTTGGCGAGGCGTTGATCACCTAGACTTCTCGGCCGACGGTCGCTATTTGCTAGCTTCGACAGAGTTCAGCGGCGAAGTGGTTCGAGTGGACGTTGTCGCAATGGCCGTGACCGGTAAAGTAAGAGTCGGTGGGATTCCGGTCGACGTGAAACTCGCACCGGACGGATCCGTATTTTACGTCGCCAACCAGCTCCGCAACGGCGTTTCGGTGATTGACGCGCAGCGCATGCGCGAGATTGCGTTTATCCCAACGGGGAAGGGAGCTCATGGCCTTTATGTGAGTCGCGATGCAAAGCGACTGTACGTCAGCAATCGGCGTGCCGGCTCGCTTTCGGTGATCGACTTTGCAACGCGCCGGGTGAGCGCCACATGGAGCATAGGCGGCAGCCCAGACATGATTCAACTCTCACCTGATGGTCGACAGCTTTGGGTATCCAACCGCTACAATGCGTCAGTCTCGGTGGTTGATACCGCAACCGGGCAGCTGCTTCACCTGATCCGCGTCGGTGCAGGCCCTCACGGTCTGTCGTATTTCCCGCAGCCTGGCCGGTTCAGTCTCGGCCACAACGGCGTTTATCGCTGATCACTCGGCGCTGCCGCATCATGAGCTGCCGATGAGCACTCCCGCCGCAAAAACGAGACTTCCACCGACAATGACCTCCACCGCCGAGATCAAAAATGAGCTGGCAAAGAATCGATAGCGCACATACGCGATGGTAAGCAGCTCGCACCCAACCACAAAATATGCGAGCGTCAGCGCCAGTTGGAGATTGGATATGAGGAAGGGCAGCGTGTGCATGATGCCGCCAACCGCCGTCATCAAGCCCGTAATGCCGCCGCGAAGGATCGGGTTTCCTCGGCCAGTGAGCCTGCCGTCGTCAGACAGTCCCTCCGAAAACGCCATCGATATTCCGGCTCCGACCGCCGCAGCTGATCCTACCAGAAAGGTCGTGTGCGTCTGGTGCGTGGCAAAAGCGGTTGCAAAGATGGGCGCCAGCGTCGAGACCGATCCATCCATGAGTCCCGCCAAACCCGGCTGGATGATTTGCAGTAAGGTTTTTTGAGTGTCTGTTGCCATTCGTCTCACCTTTAGTAGTCTTGATCACGCACAGAAGTTGGGGTGTAGCATGAGTGTAGCAATAATGGGCGTACATTGGTAGACATCTAGCGACCCGCGCAGGAAAGGAGACTTGTATGAAGGCCTCAATCACCCTCAGCGTCGCTGTGACGGCTAGTTTCCTGATTGGCCTATTTGCACACACCGTCTTTAGTCCCGCTTCCCTCGCTGCGGCGAAGACCGTGAACTGCGTTCAGACGAACTCGATGATGATGACGCAAAGCCAGGTGCACTCAGATGCTGACAAGGCGCTCATAAAAGCAATGAACATGCAACACTCCATGATGGGCATGAAGATGACTGGAAACCCGGATCATGACTTCCTGCTGATGATGATCCCCCACCATCAAAGTGCTATCGACATGGCTCACGTCGAACTCCGATATGGCAAAGATTCTCGCGTGCGAGCGCTCGCCACCCGCATTATGAGCGCGCAGCAGAAAGAAATCGACGAAATGCGCAGCTGGTTGAGTTCTTTCGTTCAGTAAGGATGGATTCAATCAATGAGGCGTATGAGTGCGTAGGTTCCGGCAAGCGGGAAGCCGAAATTTCTCATCGATGCCACGCGCAAGCGGGGTGAAAGAGAAATCGAAGCAGCGCCTGTCGTTCCCTACCGGCACGGTTACATTTCTCTTTACCGACATCGAGGGCAGTACGCAGCGCTGGGAGACGCACCAGCGGGCTATGCACGCTGCGGTCAAGCGCCACGACCATCTGATGCGCTCCGCGATCGAGCGGCATGGGGGCTATGTGTTTAAGACCGTTGGCGACGCATTTTGCGCGGCGTTCCACAACACGCCGGGCGCGGTTGCCGCTGCCCTTGACGCGCAACGCGCCATTAACAAAGAAGACTTCTCGGCCATCGCTGGTCTGCCAGTGCGCATGGGCCTCCACACCGGTCGCGCCCACGAGCGCGATGCTGATTATTTCGGCCCGACAGTTAACCGGGTAGCACGCTTGATGTCCGTCGGTCACGGCGGCCAAGTACTTCTCTCCGGCGTTACCAAGGATCTTGTCTGCGACGAGCTGCCTGACGGCACATCGCTTATCGACCTCGGCTCTCACCGGCTCAAGGACTTAGCGCAAGCTGAGCAGATTTGGCAGCTCGCGGCCGCCGATCTGCCTTCGGGATTCCCGCCTCTCAACTCGCTGGACGCAAGGCCGAACAACCTACCGGTTCAACTGACCAACCTGTTGGGGCGCGAAGTCGATCTTGAAAGAGTGAAATCGCTCTTCTCAGAACATCGTTTGCTTACGCTGAGCGGTGCTGGCGGCGTGGGTAAGACGCGCATGGCCCTGCAGATTGGCGCAGATCTTATCGATCACTATCGCGACGGTGTGTGGTTTGCGGATCTTGCTCCTCTCTCCGATCCTGCGCTCGTCACAAGTGTCGTCGCCAAAGTCTTAGGAATAAGTGCGCCGGACGGCGCCAGCGTTAGTGAATCCATCCCACCATGGTTGCGCCGCAAGCGTCTGCTGCTCATCTTCGACAACTGTGAGCACCTGTTGGGCGCAGTCGCCGAGCTAGCGGATGCAATTCTCAAGAACGCTCCTGACGTACGGATCCTTGCGACCTCGCGTCAGGCTCTGGATATTCACGGCGAAGTTGTGTACCTGCTGCCCTCGCTTGCGGTACCTGAGAAGCCTGAAGGTTTAGAGTTGCCAGAGGCACTCAAGTATGGCGCGATTGCGCTCTTCGTTGAGAGAGCGAAGGCTGCTGACAATCGGTTTGCACTCACCGACGACAGCGCGCCCATCGTGGCTGACATATGCCGACGTCTCGATGGTATTCCGCTTGCCATCGAGCTTGCTGCCGCGCGCGTCAAGGTGCTTTCCATCCCCAACCTCGCGCAACGGCTGAACGAACGCTTTAAGATTCTTACCGGCGGCAGCCGCACGGCGCTCCCGAGGCAGAAGACGCTCGTTGCGCTTATCGACTGGAGCTATGACCTACTCTCAGAGCAGGAACAAACGCTTTTCAATCGGCTGGGCATCTTCGCCGGCGGCTTCAGCCTTGATGCAGTCATAGCCGCCTGTGCCGGTGACGGCATCGATGAGATTGACATCTTGGACCTACTATCGTCGCTGTCCGACAAGTCGTTGATCGTTGCTGACACTGGCAAGGAGCAGGAACGTTACCGCCTACTTGAATCGACCCGAGCCTACGCCTTGGAGAAGCTCGCCGCTGCAAATGAACGAGATCGGCTGGCTTGCCGCCATGCAGCGTACTTCCGTGAAGAGGCGCAAGATGCGGATATTCGCTACGGCACTGGATCGACCGCGGCCTGGCTTGCGGATGCGGAACTCGACCTCGACAACTACCGGGCGATGCTCGAGTGGGCGCTGACCGATGGCCACGACGTGGTGGTGGGTGGTGCAGTGGCTGGCGCGTTGGGGCGACTATGGTCCAACGGCGGGTTCACTGCAGAGGGGCGCTATTGGATCGATCGCGCGCAAGCCGGCCTTGACGAATCAGCGCACCCAAAAGTGGCAGCCCGGCTGTGGCGTGCGCTAGCGCAACTTTCCGATGCCAAGCGCAGTTACGACTGTGCCCAGCGCTCCCTAGTGTTGTACCAGGCGACTGGAGACAGACATGGTGTGGGCTTGGCGCACCTCGCTATGGGTTTTGGTCTCTACCAAATGGGGCGTCTCGAAGAGGCAAGACAGGCGAACGCATGCGCGCTGGCTGCGCTGCGCGAGTGCGGTGATGAACGCGGGTTAGCTGTCTGTCTCACCCATCGAGCCATTATCCACCGGCATTGCGGCAATATAGATGCTGGGCGCGAGACATATGCGCAGGCCCTTGAGGCGTACAAGGCTCTCCGAAACGAGTCTGGCGTAGCTACTGTGCTGTTAGATCTCGCGGACTTGGAATTTGCAGATGGTCAGGTTGAACGGGCGTTGCAACTCGTAAGCGAGTCGCTGCAGATAACGGCCCTCGGAAAGAACGCGACGTACGTGGCGTGTGCCAATAACAATATCGCTGCGTATTCGATTGCGCTGGGCAACTTTGATCGAGCGCGTGAGGCCGCACGCGAGGGACTGCGTTGGGCGCGGAAGGGACAGTATGGGCTGGGCTTCGCGGTTGCGCTCCAGCACTTGGCATTGCTCGCGGCGCTCTACCGCCAAGTGCACACTGCGGCGCGGCTCAGCGGCTACGTCGATGCGCAGTTCGAGGAACTCGGGTCAGATCGCGAACCCACCGAGAAGTCGGAACAGGACAAGCTCCTCGCCTCGCTGCGCGATCAACTAAGTAACGCCGAGCTAGAAAAGCTAACGGCGGAAGGTGCTGCTTGGTCGGAAGAGCAGGCGGTTGAAGAAGCGCTTAAAGTGCAGGTCGAGTCATCAAAGTCAACGACTCGCTGACATATAGCGAAATGTCCATGACGGCTGACAATGGTGCACATTTAGCAACGCCTGCCGGACATCTTCGAATTCGATCACATGCTACCGCCCTACACCTGTGCCGCTGAGCGTAGGGCGGAATTTTTTCTTGAGACAACCACGATCTAATCTTCCATTCGACCAGAATTGACCTTAATAGGGGCACCTATTAGCTAGTTACGGTCCTACGGCTACGCCCCAGACATTACTTGTCGGAGGTGTGGCGACCGGAGTGCTCGCGCCGCTAAACGGCGGTGAGAAAACGAGCACGGTGTAGTCGAGGCTCGTGACGTACAGATTGCCCGCGGCGCTGAATGTAAGGTCATTTATCAGAGATCCTGGAGGTCCGCTGATCGTGAACGCCTTCGTCATTGAAGGATAACCG
>JALYZV010000109.1 GCA_030948685.1 Vulcanimicrobiota bacterium
TGGACTTCCCGCCAGTTGAATTCGCAGCTATCGCTACAGCGGCGTTACCGATCTGCACGGCCGCGGAATGAAACGAGATGATCGAAGCATTGATGTCAAAGAAAGCTCTGCGCGTCACTGCGTCAGCTAGAAATGCGATCAAGCCCGGCTTGCGCAACACTCCCGGCCAGCGGCACGCCCCGCCCGGCTCGGTCCAGAAGATGGGTTCGCCATTGTCGCCACGCACGGCGCAACTCCACATATCGGGCACTCCGCTGGTTTCAAAACTTCGATATCGTGCGCGAAAAGCTTCGGCCTCAAACGGATCGTCGAAACAGGCTCCGACTCGCGTCCCAAACCACTGAATCGTCACCAGTTTCTGAGCCCGCTCGAAGAGCATCTTGCGCTCTGCATCGCTCAAATCGAAGTCGACCAACTGTTGCGCCGTCACAAAGGTCATCGCAAAAGTGCCTCGACGGCATCGGACGTGCGTTGCGGTGAGCCGCCAACCACGCGATAGCACGGAATTCCGGCCAGCATTCCGGCGGTGTCTGCCAGCCGTTCAAACCCTACCATGTCGGCGTTGACGCGCTTGATGAATTCGACCGCCGCCAGCGCTGCCGGGATCTGTTTGACGGTGGTGGTTTCGCCGCATCCTCGCTCCAACATGATGGCTACTGAAAGCGGTGCCGGTTGCGCGAAGACGTCTTCGCCGAATACATCGCCGGCATCAATGTTATCCCAGACGCGGTCGCCATTCCGCGTTCGAGGAGTCGACACTTCGCAGACAGCCCTGAGGCGCGGATCGCTGATCATTGCCAACGTATGCTCGCGAATCAATAAGCAACGCGCCAAGCCCGAGACGAACTTGTCGTTCTTTCGGATGAAGACGAACTCGTCGCCATAAAAGCGAGCGCCTCGCGACAAGAGCTCGAGCGACAACGTCGTCTTGCCGATTCCAGAGCGCGCAGAAATGATGACCGCGCGGTCGCCCAGGCGTAATGCTGCGGCGTAGAGAGAATACCAATTGATGTTGCGGCGGAAACTTAGTCGAAAGAGTTTGTTGCTGCCGTACGATGCCATGCCGAACTGCGTGCTCGGCTTGCCGTCCTGCAGCTCAATCGGATCACCGTTAAAAAAGAGCCACGGCTCGTTGACGTCCGTGTTGGTGAGAATATAGCCGGTATCGCATGCTGGTTCTTCGCTGTGCGACGGTTCGACACGCACGCGCCGGTAAACCCGTCGAACATAATCTAGGACTTCAGACGAGTCGCTTCGCAGGATAAGACGTCGCTCTAACGTCGTAAACGTTTCGGCAGAGAGGTTGTGGCTGAGCATGCGAAAGCTGCTGACGGTCAAAAGCGTTATCCTAGTTAATGGGAAGCTTCTCGATGCGGCTGGTCGCCCACTCCCGTCGTTTGTTGCGCCGTCAGCAGAGGCGGGGATGTTGAGCCGTTCCTGACGGGATTAGGGGACATACTGTGGTTCAAAAGCCCCAGAAAGTGTCGGGTATACGAAACGCAAAATAAGAAAGGGGGAGGCTCGACGCTGCGACTGCGCTCCCCCTTGCCACCCGAATTCAAGCGGCTATCGTTGTCCTTTACCCTAGCTTCCGGCTGATCCGCTTCCGCCTTCACCGCCGAGCGCTTCGGACAACACCACTGTCGCATCGAGCGATGCGATAATCCGCGGTGCATTGTACATGAGGATTATTTCTCCTTAGTACTGTTGGAGAGAGCGCCTCATCGCGCTCTATTACTCGGCACATAAACCGAGCGACACTCCAAGTCTTGGCAAAGCACGACACACGGTCCTACGCGGATTGGTAGTTCTTTGGTCCTGAAGCAGGCCCGCGTGTTACGATGGAGTTATAGAAAAGGGAAGGGTCGACGCCCGATCTCACTCCCCGCCTATCCGCCATTCAACGGCGACAGAGGCGGAGAGGAAAATTAGTAAAGCACTTAATAATATAGCACCGAACTATTTTGAAATGGACTCGAGGTATACAGTCCGTGCACACAGCAATCGCCCGAATTCTTATGGTCTCGCTTTTCATCGCCGCAATGCTCGCAGCCCCGCGCCTGTCGTTGGCCGCGCAGCCGGCTGCTGCGCCGCAGGTGTCGCTCTCGTTGCACGACGCCTTGCAGCTTGCGCTCGCCAACAATCTGACGTATCAGTCTGCCCTCGCCGACGAACATGGGGCCGAAGCGCAAGTCATACAAGCTCGCTCGGCGTTCCAACCGAAAGTCAGCGCCGGCTACTCATTCGTTCACAATCAAACCGCCGGATCGTTCATTTTCCCGGCTCCCTCACCCAGCGGTCCTCCAACAATTCAAACGGTGTTCGTGTCGGCCCAAAATCTCAACAATGTTAACGCCACCTTGCAGTACGCGCTCTACACGGGCGGCGCGACGCAAGCAGCGATCGGACAAGCCGCCGCTAATCTGGCGGCAACCCAGAGTCAACTGGCCGCTTTGCGCAACACCGTCATCCAAGACACGACGCACGCCTATTTCACCCTCATTGAGACACGGCAATCGGCGAACGTCGCCGACCAAGCGGTCAAGGTTGCCACGCAGGATCTTTCAACGGCCAACGACCTGTATCAAGCAGGGACGGCGGCAAAGGTCGACGTCTTACGCTCTCAGGTGACGCTTGCGGATTCGCGCGTCACTGCCATCCGCGCGCACAACAATGCGTTGCTTGCGAACGCACGCCTCGCCAACGTGCTCAATATCAACCTGGCCAGCTTGGTGAATCCATCCGATACGCTCGAGATGCAAGCGCAAACCTACCAATTAGACTCGCTGCTGACGTCAGCCGCCAATCGCCCGGAGCTGGCCGCCGCCAAGGACGCGGTGACGATTGCCGATTATGCAGTCAGAAGTGCTCGCGCCGGCTATCTCCCCAATGTAGACCTCGAAGTGCAAGAGGCCTCATCCAAACCAAACTTCGTCAACGTGCCGCAGCCGCAATTGTCTGAAACGCTCGCTGTAACGTGGCAACTCTTTAGCGGCGGGCTGACCCACGGCAAGGTCCGCCAAGCTCAGTCGCAAGTCGATAAGGCCAAGATCAACCTCAAGGCCATCAACAATAACGTCGACCTTGAAGTTCGAGAGGCCTATTTCAACTACACCGCAGCGCAGGCACAGGTCGATGCCGCGCGCGAGGGCACGGTGGCCGCGCGCGAAAACTTCCGCGTGAATCAGATACGCTACAAGGCTGGCGTCGGCACGTCACTCGAACTGTCGGACGCGCTGCTTTCCAGCACGCGAGCAGAGAACACCTACGTCAGCGCGCTAGCGGATCTGCGCATTGCGCTCGTAACCCTCGAGCGCGCTGCTGGATTGCTCCAGCCGGCGATCTAGGTCGTCGCTTCTTCCATCAGCCCTTTGCGGGTCAGGTTAATGCGGCCCTGGCTGTCGATCTCGGACACGCGCACGATGACTTCGTCGCCGATTTTGACCTCGTCTTCGACACGCGCCACGCGATGCGGGGCGAGCTGCGAGATGTGAACGAGACCCTCCTTGCCCGGGAGGATTTGCACGAAGGCTCCGAAGTTCATGATGCGCTTGACGACGCCGGTGTAGACTTCACCGACCTCGACATCGCGGGCGATGTCTTCCACCATGCGCTTGGCCTTTTCGCCCGATTCCGCGTCCGGCGATGAGATGAACACCCGGCCGTCGTTTTCAATGTCGATCTTGGCACCAGTGTCGGCAACGATCTTATTGATGACTTTGCCGCCAGGCCCGATGATGTCTTTGATCTTGTCGGGATGGATTTCGAGCACGAACATGCGCGGGGCAAACTTGGAGAGTGTGCGGCGCGGGCCCGGGATCGTTTCTTTGAGCTTGTCGATGATGAACAGCCTGCCAGCGTGCGCCTGCTCCATGGCCCGGCGCATGATGTCAATCGTCACGCCCCTGACCTTGATGTCCATCTGCACGCCGGTGATGCCGTCGACCGTGCCGGCGACTTTGAAGTCCATCTCGCCCAACGCATCTTCCAGGCCCTGGATGTCGCTGAGGATGCCAGGTTGCCCATCTTTGAGGATGAGGCCCATGGCAATGCCGCCCACATGTTTCTGAAGCGGCACGCCTGCGTCCATCAGCGCCATAGTCGATGCGCAGACTGAGCCCATCGAGGATGAACCGTTGCTCTCGAAGGTTTCCGACACAAGCCGGAGCGTGTAGGGAAACTCATCCGGTTTCGGCAGCATCGGCGTCAGCGAACGTTCGGCCAAGTGTCCGTGCCCGATCTCGCGGCGGCCAGGGCCGCGCATGGGCCGTGTCTCTCCGACCGAGAACGGCGGGAAGTTGTAGTGGTGCATAAAGCGCTTGAATGTCTGCGGCCCGAGGCCGTCGATGCGTTGCTCGTCTGACAGCGATCCGAGTGTGGCGGCGCTGAAAATCTGCGTTTCACCGCGGGTAAAGATCGCCGACCCATGCGTGCGCGGCACGACCGTGGTGCGGCACGTGATCGGACGGATTTCGTCGAGACGCCGGCCATCCGGACGTATGCCCTCGTGCACAACCATGGTGCGCAATTCTTCTTCCTGGCGTGCCTTCACGCACTTTTCAAAGTCGTGATTGCGCGAATCTTCAAGCAGCGGCCGAATTTCGGACTCGAGCCTGTGGCCCGCTACGCGCCTGAGCGCTTCGTCACGCGTGATGAAGTCGAGGGCGCTGTTGCGCTCTTGCTTGCGCGCGGCGCGCATCGCGCGCGCGATGTCAGCACCGAACCCGTCGTCGACGAACGACTGCATCGTTGGCGACGAAAGGAAGAGCGGGAATTGACGCTTGGGCTTGCCGGCCTTGGCCGCAAGCGAGTCGATCTCAGCAACGACTTTTTGGATCTGGCGGTGGCCGAACTCGACTGCCTGAAGGAATTGCTCTTCCGAGATTTCCTTGGCGCCGCCCTCGACCATCATAACCGCATCTGCGGTGCCGGCGATCAGCATGTCGAGCGTGCTCGACTCGAGCTGCGTCTTGGTCGGGTTGACGACGAATTCGCCTCCCACAATGCCCACCCGCACCCCGGCGATGTTGTGGTCAAAGGGAATATCGGATACCGCCAGCGCAGCGCCGGCACCGGCCAGCGCGACCGTATCGGGGTCTACTTCGGGATCGACCGAGAGCACCGTGACGACGACATGGATGTCGTGCCGGAAACCTTCGGGGAACAGCGGGCGTATGGGGCGATCGATGAGGCGCGCTGTCAGCGTTGCCTTTTCAGACGGCCGGCCCTCACGCTTTATGAAACCACCCGGAATTTTTCCGGCGGCATACATGCGCTCTTCGTAGTCGACGGTCAGGGGAAAGAAATCAATGCCTTCGCGGGGATTGGCGCTTGCGGTGACGGCGACGAGTACGCAGGTGTCGCCGTACCGTACAAAGACGGAGCCGCTGGCTTGGCGGGCGAGCTCACCTGTTTCCAATGTGAGCTGCCGGCCGCCCAGCTCCATGCTGACGGACTCTGGCAAAAGGATCCTCCTAGTTGTACGGACACACGGGTCCGCCGTTTCAATAACTTCTTAATCTACGCTGCAATATGTTCTGACAATCCGGCGATGGACCTTGTGGTCCGTCCGCGGAAACTCGCAGCCGATGTCAGATTAATGACGCAGACCGAGCTTTTCGACGATCGCGCGATAACGTTCTAAATCCGCGTGCTCCAGATATTTGAGCAGGCGGCGCCGCTTGCCGACTTTGATGAGCAGCCCGCGACGGCTGGCATGATCTTTTTTATGGGTCTGCAGGTGATTGGTGAGATCGTTGATCGATTCGGTCAAAAGCGCGATCTGCACCTCGGCAGAGCCGGTGTCTTTTTCACCGCGCTTGAAGCTGCCAATGACCGATGATTTATGCTCTTTGGAAAGCGCCACGGTTTGATATCCTTCCGTATTCGCGAACGGCCGAGCGCGGATGCCCCGTGCCAGTGCCGCCGTAAAGCGAGCTTCAGGATACCACGCCGTGTGCGCGGCCGTCAAATAGCATAGCCGCTTTTCTCTACTCTTTGGGTGGCCAGTGGCTGCCGTCATCGTACGTCACGGCCGCGACGCCGACGGTGATATAGGCAGCGCGAAGCAGCGGCGCTGTCGCCAGCTGCGTCGTTTTTGTCCAGCAGTTGTCGAGCAGCGATTTGCCGGCGCTGTCATTGCGCATGCTGGCCAGATCCGCAGCGGTTGCCGGACCTGCCACCATGCTGCCGGGATCAAAGTTGCCTGCTCGCACGTTCGAACCAGCCACGACAACCTGGCCCGACTGCGCATGAATCTTGTAGAGAAATGTGACCGCGGCAACCTTCTTTTGGCCGACATTCTTGAACGACACGCAATGCGTCTCCAACGTGGCGTCAGTTTTCACGATTGCAAATCCACGCTCGATTGCGATACCGCCGTCTTGGTTCGCTCCCGGCGCAACGGTAAACGGCAGGTCGCGAAAAGCGCGTGACGGCAACTCGCTCGCGCTTTCGACGTGGCCTGCAGCGACGTTACATTTCTCGAGATCGATAAGCTCGACGCACGGTCCGATATCCGCATCGCTGACGCGCCGCGCATGGAGTTTGGCGCGGCCTCCATGATTGAGCCAGCTCAACACCGCTTCGCGATCCGGCGCTGAAAGTTTGGTCATGATGTCCGACTCGACCTGATCCAGTGGAGAAAGAAGTAACTCCGGAGGTTCTGGCTTTGCGTACGACGCCCAGGCCTGCAGGCCGAGCATTCCGGTCGAGTCGAGCTTCTGCATGTCGGCCAGCACCTTGATCAGGTCTTTGCTGGCGACTGGCTGTCCGTATCCGTTGGTCGCCGACGTCGAGTCGTCAGCTGTTGCGCTAGCGGCCGCCACCAGCATGATGAAAGAGAAAACGATCGCCATAAGTGCGTGTTTCACGATGCTTGGGGATTCGCCAAAAAAAGACGGGCGACTTTGCAGCCGCCCGCACAACGCTCGGACGCGGGTTATTGTTTGGGGAGAAGAAGAACGCTGCCGGGGTCGAGGCGGGACTCTGGTTTGAGATGGTTGATCTGCGAAACCTGGTAGACCGCTTCACCCAGGTCTTCGCTTGAGCTGGTGCGCCGGGAAACGAGGCTCCAAACGGTATCGCCGCGGTGCACGAGCACGCGGTCGTAGCGAGCCGGCGTGGAGGTGAAGACCTTGGCGCCCCAAACCACCGGGAGCGCGAACACAAGGACGAGGGACAGAACCTGGATCAGGGGAATCAAGCTCCCGCGCTGTCTTGGGTGACGGCTGTACATGGCTCTCCACCTCCGGTGGGCGCTCAATCGAACATACGTTTGATTGGTTTGATTCTAGCCAGCCGCTGGTGGACTGTCAAGGACTTTCGAACAAGCGTTTGCATTTGGGACAGGCCTGTGCTAAGATAAGGAAGCGCACGGGTTAGCATAACCGGTGAGCGGTAGCGTCTCTGTACGCTCCAGTTCTCCGGCTCCTGGGGAAGGCGGTAGGGCACAAGTGGACCGCAAGACTACTCCTCGACAAGCAGCTATTCTCGAGGTTATTAAAAGCTTTACGCGCGAGCACGGCTATCCGCCGTCGGTGCGCGAAATCGGAGAGCGGGTCGGTCTTTCCTCGAGCTCAACCGTTCAATGCCACTTGCGGACGCTCGAAAAGAAGGGGCTCATCAAGCGGGACCCGACCAAGCCGCGAGCCCTTGTCTCAGGCTCCGAAGCATCCCGTGACGTCGTGTCGCTGCCCATCCTCGGCCGAGTCGCCGCCGGCATCCCAATCACAGCCGAGCAGAACGTTGAAGATGAGCTGACGCTTCCGTCGAGTTTCGTCAAGCGTTCAGATTCATTTATCTTGCGCGTCAAGGGCGATTCCATGGTCGATGCCCACATCGTCGACGGTGATTTGATCGTGGTTTCCCCGCAGAACGTGGCCAACAACGGCGAAATCGTCGTCGCGCAGACGGACGACGACAACGAAGCGACGGTCAAGCACTTCTACAAGGAAAATGGCCGGATCCGGCTGCAACCGGCGAACAAGTTCATGGATCCCATCATCGTTGACACGGCAACCATCGCAGGCAAGGTCGTCGCCGTCATTCGCAAGCTCTAAGACGCCGGTTTTCAGGGGTTCACGCGCGCTACGGCGAACATCGTCTCGCTACGATGAAGCCACGCATCGCGATCACGGCAGACGCACAACGCATCAACGATCCCGACTACCTACGCAGCTACAAGCGCGCGGTCGAAAAGGCCGGCGGCGAGCCCGTCGTGCTGTACGACGTGCCGGAGCCGCAAGCAATTGAAGCCGCGCTCGACACATTCGACGGACTGCTGCTGCCCGGCGGCGCGGACGTCGACCCAGCCGAGTATGGCGGGCGCGATCATCCCAGCGTGAGCAAAGCACCGCCCGAATACGATCGCTTGGAGCTTGAGGCGGCGCGGGTAGCGCTGCACAGGGACGTGCCCACTTTTGCTATTTGCCGTGGCGTCCAAGTAATGAACGTTGCGCTGGGCGGCACGCTGTGGGTGGACGTGCCTGAGGAGTACGAGGGGCGCGATGGGCTCAAGCTGCAGCACAGGCAGACGCCGCCGCATCCGCGTCACGAGGCGACGCATCCTGTCGATTTCAAGCAAGGAAGCACCCTGGCGCGTCTGCTGGGCAGCCATATGGTGCCGACCAATTCGATGCATCATCAGGCGCTGCGGCGCGTGGCCCACGACCTTGTGCCCGCCGGACAGACAAGAGACGGCATTATCGAGGCGGTCGAGGCGCGCAGCAACCATCCTTTCTATGTCGGCGTTCAGTGGCATCCCGAAGAGATGGTCGAGGTTGATGAGCCCAGTAGAACGCTCTTCGCCGAATTCGTCCGGCGCGCGGCCGAGCGTGCGCGACGCCGCGGCGTGGCCAGCTGAGCTTTGAGTAGATCGCGGTGAGCGAGCCCGCACCAGGCGGGCTGGCAGGCACCGTCGCAGCGCTTGAGCTGCGCCTCTTCCCCATCCTACGCCGCTGGGCCGACGAGCCACACCTGCTCGCGGTTCGAGACGCGGTTCAAATCTCGTTCTACGCCTTCGGCGCGTGGACGGTCGTCGCGTTCTTCTTGTTGCCTCCCGGGCCGCTGCTCGAACGCTTTTTCCAAGCCTACCACATTGGGTTTGGCTTCATGGGTGTGGCGCTCGCGATCGTGCTGCCGGACCGGCTGGCGGTGCGTTTGGGCTACAATCGCGTTGCCGCGATTGCAATCGGGCTGGGTGCATTCTTGCTCTCCATGCCGCCGAATGTGCTCCACCAGCACTTTGAAGATTTTCTGGGCGCCATCTCGGCGACGAGCCTGTTCTTAGCGCTGCTCATCGGCTTGACCACGGGTGAGTTCATGCGCATCGCCTGCCAGAAGATCGAACGCGAATGGGTCGCAAGCGTCATGGCCGCGCTCGCGAGCGTCGTCGTGTTTGGCGGTCTGGCAGCGCTGCACGTGGATATCGCAACGCGTCTCGTCGGCATCGTCCAGCCGCTGGTCTCCGTCGGCGATACCTTGCCTGCGCTGCTCATCGTCGTCTTTTTGCAGACCATGCTCTGGTCAGCCGGCATTCACGGACCTGCGTTTCTGGCCGCACTCACGACGCCCATCTATCTGCATGCGCTGGACGTCAACGCGCAGGCCATCGTCCACCATCAGCACCCACCATACGTGGTGACGCTGATGATCTTCACGTTCATCTATCCGGGTGGATCCGGCGCGACGCTGCCGCTCGCGTTTCTTTTGTTGCGCTCAAAAGTGCAGCGCTTACGACGGTTAGGGCTCGCGTCGCTTGCACCGAGCATCTTCAACGTCAACGAGCCGTTGATCTTCGGCATCCCTGTCGTGATGAATCCCGGCCTCGTCCTGCCGTTTGTCGGCATACCGCTCGTGCTGGCAACCATTACCTTCATTGCACTGTCGATCGGACTCGTCGACCGCACCTCGGTGTGGCTGCCCGGTGCAATCCCTTCGTTCATCGCCGCATGGTTGACCACCAAGGGAGACTGGCGTTCGCTCGTGCTCAGCGCGCTCAATATCGTCGTCGCGTTCCTTTTGTGGACGCCGTTCTTCCGTGTCTTCGAGCGCACGATCAGCGGTCACCCCGAAACAGAAGAGGAGCTCGTCAAAGCCGCGAAGGCGATCCGCGAGCACGAACGCGCAGAACAATTGAACCCCGACCAATTGAAGCAGCGGACCTTCAGGTCCGCTAACCACGACCAATGAACCATGACCAATTGAAGCACGAGCCATTGAAGCAGCGGACCTTCAGGTCCGCTAACCACGACCAATGAGCTCGACCTTTCGGCAGGCGCTCGATCCCTTCGGATTCACTCCCGATCTCGTCGACATCGGCGAAGCCGCCTATGCAGACGTCACTCCATTCTGGCAGCAGCGCGACGCGGCAGCGCTGCTGGTGGGTGCAAAACTATTGCGCTGTTTCGCCGAGGTCGGGCTCAATGAGTCACACTTGGCCGGCACCACCGGCTACGGCTATCATGACGGCGCGCGTGACGCCTATGAGGCGCTGTTGGCAAGGGCTATGGATGCACCGGCCGCTTTTGCACGGCTCCAGCTCGTCAGCGGTACCCACGCCATCGTCGCCGCAGTCAACGCGCTGCTTGGTCAGACCGGCAAGCTGTGCTCGCTGACGGGCGCTCCCTACGACACGCTGCGCCTGGCGCTCGTGCAGCCGTTGCTCGATGAACGGGTTGCCGGCGGCGCGGAACGCTACACGGAAGTTGCGCTGCTGGCGGATGGCGGATTTGACGATTATGCCATCACGCACGCGCTGCAAAAATTGCCCGAGGTCGTTTTCGTTCAGCGATCGCGCGGCTACGCACCGCGCCCGGCGCTCTCGATTGATGATATCAAAGTGCTAGTCGTCAAAGTCCGTACGCATTCGCCGTCGTCCATCGTCGTCGTCGACAACTGTTACGGTGAATTCGTCGAGCCGCGTGAACCAAGCGCGGTGGGTGCGGACGTGGTCATCGGGTCGCTCATCAAGAATCCTGGTGGCGGGCTCGCTCCGGCCGGCGCCTACATCGTTGGTCCCGCAGCGCTGCTCGACGTAATCGCCGAAAAGGTTTTCGCGCCCGGACTCGGCCGCAAGGTCGGTCCGACGCTGGAGACCCCGCGTCTTCTGTTTGCAGGGCTGCATCGCGCAGCAACGATCGTCTGCGCGTCGCTCAAGATAATGGATTTCGCGGCTGCGCTCTTTACCAAGCTCGGTTATTCGGTTGACCCAAAGCCCGGGGGACAGCGCTATGACATCATACAGGCAATCAACCTCGGCGATCCCGCGCGACTGATCGCCTTCACCCAAGGGTTGCAGAGCATGATGCCCGTGAACGCGCGCGCAAAACCCGAGCCGGGTCCGGTGCCGGGATACGATGATCCGGTCATCATGGCGGCAGGCTCGTTCGTTGGCGGTTCGACGATGGAGCTGTCGTGCGACGCACCGATGCGGCCGCCATTCGAGGTCTATCTGCAGGGCGGGATGGATACAACACATGGTGTGATCGCCACCATGAAGGCCGCTGCGGCCGTGCGAAGTTGCCGATAGGCAGGCGCCGCCGTCCCGTAATCGAATAGGAAGCGCAGATGCCTGACAACTTGCAACGACGCCAATACGTCCGCACAGTAGTATCCTTGCCCGCAAAGTTCACGCTCGAAAGTGATGGCGGGCGCCACGAGGGATCGGTTGTGGACCTCGGCGAGGGCGGGATGCGGCTGGTCTCGGACAAGCACGCGCCGGCGCGCTCGGCGATCAAGCTCGCCTTTATTCTCGATAACGGACGCGAAATACGAGTCCGTGGACGCGTCGTGCTCAGCTACTATTCTGCGCCCGAACAGAAGTACCATCACGGCGTGGCATTCACGTCAATTGATAAAGAGGATCGGGTAGCGATCGCCCAGTTCGTCGACACCCAAGTCACGAGTTAAACACAGATTGTTTGAAGCATCGGGCCTTCAGGTCCGACAGAAGATGAAGCATCGGACCTTTAGGTCCGATAGAAAAGCGAGGCCTTGCAGCCTCGCTTGTTTCATTTCAGGAACGAATCATCGGACCTTTGAAGCATCGGACCTTTGAAGCATCGGACCTTTAGGTCCGATAC
>JALYZV010000142.1 GCA_030948685.1 Vulcanimicrobiota bacterium
AAGATTGTGCGTTTCTTGCAGAGGTGCTTGCACCGCTCGCCTTCGCACCCTTGTTGTTAGGCTGGAGAATGCTGCTGGCGGCCCCGCTCGTCGCGGAAATCACCCTCAACGGGCCCTGGGCGTTTCCACTCGCTCGAGCCGGCACGCACTGGACCGTGCCGCTTGTGTCGCTGGTCGCGATCGGCGCAGTGCTGGCAATCGCGCGGCGACCTCGGTGGGCGTACTACGCTTTTGCCTGCTCGGTGCTCACGGCGCTGTTTTTCAACGTGACGGTGGTGCATTTCGGGCGGCATCTGTTTCCTCCCGATGTCGCGGGCTATACGAAGGCGCGCATCGATGCAATCAGCGGCAAGCCGGCCGTCTATAGTAATGAGGACGAAGGAGCCTTTGTCATTGCCTCACCGAACACGAGCGTGCAGCTTACGGGGCGTGGTAAACGGCTGCGCCACCCGAAGCCGGCCTGGATCACAAAGTAGCCATAGGAAGCCCGTGCTGACGGTAACTTACGACTGGGGCTTTCCCTAGTGAACATCGCGTCCAAGCCGGCTACACTAGCTCTATGGGGTACGCGGATCGGGCGCCGGCGGCGCCTTGGCGGCGTGTTGTATCCCCATCGCGGGACAGACGGGGCAGCTCCGGCGGCTCCGAGAGAACGAGCAGGCGGTTCCAACGTGAGCGCCCAGAAGAATAAGACGCAGCACCGGAAGACGACCAAGGTGTCGCATTCGCTTCATGTTTCTTTGGCGAACAGGCTTAAGCGGTTAGCCTATTGCGAACGCGTTAGCGAGAGCGCGATCATCGAATTCGTGCTGCAAGAGTTTTTTTCACTGGGTGACGACGCGACGCTGGGCCGAGTCATCCATGACAGCGCTCTGCCGCTCCGGCGTAACCAACCGCTGCCGGCAAACGAACCACTGACCCTAAACCAGCTGCTGGCAGAGCTGCAGAGTGCGCGCGACAGACTCGTTGCGTCTTTTCAGGAGTGGAACGAGCAACCCGATCCGGAAAGTCTCAAAGCCGTTGGGCTGGCTCGGACGCAGCTCGCAGTTGTCCTCAACCAAATAACCCGCTCGCAACAGGCGCAACAAGACGCCAACGGCGCTCTACCCGAAACCCGTTGATCCGAGCACGCTGCGACAAATAATGGAGAGCCGACTCAAGGCAAGCTGACCCGCAATTGCCAAGAATGCCTCGCAGAAGCGAGGTGTCTTCCTTATTGCCCGCTCGCTGCAGCACTTCGCATTTCTTGGAGCAAGCGACATGACTCATCGACGTATTCGCAATCCGAATGACGCCCATAACGAGCGTTTGACGCCCGTCGAGCGATTCTGCAAACAAGTGGCAGACTCAACCGGCGCCCCCATTGCGCTGTTCGCCGTGATCGTTGTGCAGCTCGTGTGGCTCGTTGCCGGGCAGTTTACCGGACGCGATCCATACCCGTTCGTCTTCCTTTTGACCGTTTCCAATGTCATACAGCTGACTTTGTTGTTCGTGATTTCTGTTGCCCAACGGCAGTCCAGCCAGCACGCGGAAACCAGAGCCGAGCTCGACCATGAATGGATTGGGCTGCTGCTCACGCACCAAGAACTGCAGGAAGAACTCCTGTCGCGAATCGCCGCAAAGCTCGACATTCAAGCGTCGGACGTCATTACGAAAGTGGAAGCCCTAAAATAGCCTCCTCAGCGCGAGCGCAGCGACTCCTTTGGAATGCGCCGGAAGGCGACGCTAATGCGCGGACCGACGGCGTCGCGCGTTTTCGGGATACCGTGGTCAAAGTTGAGGTGGCTCGCATAGCTCATAACCAGCAGGCTGCCCGCCTCCAGATCTCGATCGAAGACACGCCTGGGTTTGGCTTTGCTACGAATCGTCATGCGGCGCGTTGCGCCCAGGCTGACCAGTGCCACCGGTGCTTCGTCTGGTCCGCGCTCGACATGATCGCCGTGTGGCGCGACGCTATCCTTGCCGTCGCGGTAGAAGTTTAAGCCGGCTGAACTGAAGGTCACGCGGCAGAAGGCCTCAACAGCCGGCCGCATGTCGCGGATTGGTGTCGGCAGTAGCGGGTCGTCGAGCGAGTATGACGCGACCAGGCGGGGTACGTCGACAATTCGGTCATACATGGGCCTGCGCTCGGTGCGCCATTGGATATCGCGGAGCTCCTCGAACCATCTGGGCGCTGTCCCTTCATCAAAAAGGGCTCGCTTGTAGACGATGTGTCCCGTCTCGTCGTCGACGAGCGTTTCGACATCGAGCAGCGGTATGAGTGAAAATTGCATAGGGTTTCTCTTGTTTGCTGCGTCTCTGGTGGTGGAATCCGTCAAGCAACGACGGCGTGTTTTTCATAATAGCCCTCGTGCTGGCTATTTGCGCCGCAGGACGTACCTTGGGTGTTGATTCGATGCTCGCAAAACGCTGGCCCAAGTCAATGCTATGGTAGATGCGGATCGGAACGCTTCAGCTACGAGACTTACCGTTGGCCGCGGGGCGAATGCTCAGCAAGTTGCCAAACTGCCCTTTCGTTATGCTGTAGCACTCGCACGTCGTGGCCTCCAGGCCCGCCCTGTCAAGAATCGTGATCGCGCCGTGCTGGTAGTGAATAAATCCGGCCTTTTGCAACATTGAGGCAGCCACCGTCACACCCGATCGCCGAGAGCCTAGCATGATGGCGAGGAATTCGTGAGTCAATGGGAATTCATCGCTTCCGACGCGATCTGCAGTCATCAACAGCCAGCGTGCGCATCGTTCGTACACACTGTGCAATCGATTGCAGGCTGCCAACTGGCCGAGCATATTGACGTATGCTTGCAAATATCGGTTGAGAAACTCGCGAAACACTTTGCTCTTAGTGGAAAGGCTACGAAACGTCTCAGCAGGCATCTTCCAAGCTTTTCCCGGCACCTGGCAAAAGCTCTCATTCGCGCTCGTTTCGCTGCCCATGAGCAAAGGAACGGCACTCGTGCCCTCACGACCGATTGTTCCAATCTCGATCATTGCGCCGTCTTGCATTCGCGCGACGACCGACAGAACTGCGCTAAGCGGGAAATACGCCTCGTTGATCCGCTCTTCGGGCTGGTAGACATTCTGGCGCACGGTGAAATCGACGACTTTGCCGCCCCGCAAGGCCAGCGTCCTATCTTTACCCTTAAGGCAAGCCAATATGGCATTGCCCCGAAAATCAGGAGTCTTTGGCACGATGCTCTTCCAACGCCCCCAAATCTCAAGACATGGACCTGTGCGTTTCCGTACCGAATTTCGGTACGTTACCGTACAGCTTTTACGCCTGGCGAGGCGTATCATATACATACGAGGTCAACCGGAAGTTTACCCTTCCGCCTACTTTGTTAGGAGAAGACGGTCGGCAATGATCTCGGGGAAAGTCGTCTACAGCCATGATTTGTGATCTTTGCAAGGAGGACTCCGATCGGATCATTCGTGCCGGTTCGAGGCAAGTCTGCCAATGGTGCGTGAGCAATCATGTGCTCGAGCACGCGCTAGACGTGGACGTTGATATCGCGAAACTGGAAGAGGCCATTGACAAGACGAGCGCAACGCATCAGCGCGATGTCAAGAATGAAGCAGTGGCCGAAACCAAATTAGAACTCGCCTACACCGCCTATGCGGAACTGATAGCTGCCATGAAAGAGCTTGCAACAAGCACGGAAAATTCAAAAGATAGTCTGAAGCTAGGGCTCGCTGCACAAGAGGCACTGAAAATCTATAAGAACAAGGAACGGGTGAAAACTCGCAACGCGCGCCGGCGATAGGCACTTATATCCCGGCACTGGGGCCCAAAGTGTGATATACTAGTCGTACAGCGACTCTAGGCATTGAACTCGGCTGCCCCCAGTTACTGGCGCCTTCCAGGCGCATTTCAAGCGGGGCAGTTCCTTTTGACACTTACGCTTTCGACTGTAACCGAAGCCAACTCCAAGGGAGTTGCTAATGTACGCACGTATCGTCACACTCAACCTGAAGCCCAATCACCTCAATGACTTCAATGAAACACTTGACAAACAGGTGATCCCGATGCTTCGCAAGCAAACCGGCTTCAAGGATGAAGTTGCGTTCACAAATCCAAGCGGAACCGAAATCCGTGTCATCAGCTTCTGGGACAAAAAAGAGAACGCCGAAGCCTATAACAGCACAACCTATCCGGAAGTGCTGAAGATGCTCTCAAACGTTCTCGAAGGCACGCCGCAGATCAAAAACTACGACGTCATCAACTCAACCTTCCATAAGATTACGCCGTTCGCGACAGTCTAACGCGCGAAGTCGTTCTACAAGGGGAGCGGTCGACAAAGGCCGCTCCTTCCATTTATAGTGTCGCCAGGAACGTTTGCAGCAACGGACCTTTAGGTCCGTTCAAGAGCAACGGGTTTTGCAGCAACGGACCTTTAAGGTCCGTTCAAGAGCAACGGGTTTTTGCAGCAACGGACCTTTAGGTCCGTTCGAAGGTTAATCGCGTCAGGCGGCTTTGGTGGTTTTGGCGGACCCTGAGGCGCGGCGAGGTCTGGTCAGTTTCGGCAGGGTAAGCGCTTCATAACAACCGGACACGAAACGGGCGCTCAGCAGCAGGGCTTCGATTTGCTGAATGCTTCTACCATGGCGCAAGGTCACAACCCCATAGCCCTCATTTCGAAATTGCTCTTTATGCTTGAGTTGCCTGAGCCATTGCTCGCGCACCAGCTGTTCGCTGAGATCCGCGCTGTCACTTTGTGCCCGAATGTTTCGTAGCCAAATCTCAAAGGGCGTATCGATAAACGCGAACAGGTAATCCTTTACCTCGCGCGCCAAGCCGAGAAACGGGTCAGACTTCGCTGGCATGAGCGGGCTCTCGAAAACGACATGTCGTTGGGCTGCAAAGTGGCGAACGTATCCACGAAGTTCGTTTTGAGAGACGCCCCCAGTACTAAGGAGAACGGTATCTCTGAGATTCCAGCCGATTAGGCGTTTGCCGAGGCGCAGCTCGCTGCCATTTCTCTTCTCGATGAAATGTTCAAAAGCAGTCGTCTGTCCGAAGCCATGGGCGCCGAGAATTTGAATGATCATTACCTATCTCCGAGCATCGGGATACTATTTTAAGACTCGGAAACTGCCAAATTTGCAGGGTGAGCTGGATCACAAACGCCAAAGTCCGACCATGATTCGCAAGCTGCCCTCAGGCGAATACCGCTTGTACTCGAGAAAAATCGATCCCAAGACCCGCCGCCGTAAGAATCTAGGAACCTTCAGCTCTCGAGCCGCCGCCGAGAAGCACGAACGAGCGGTTCAGTTCTTCAAGCGTAACAGTTAAGCTCTCAGGCGTCGCACGAAGCGAAACTCAATTGCCTCGGGTTGGACGTTTTCAGAGCTCCTTGCATCGGGCTTAGGAAACAGGCAAGCATACAGCCAATAACCGCTGCGTGCCTACGCTAAAGACACGGCCTCGTGCACGTGTGTTGGTTATAACTCTGACCACGCTTGTCATCAGTTGCCTGGTAGCTCTTGGGGCCTCTGCCAGCGCAATTGCGATCGTAGCACGCGTCGCAGGATCCGCGACTATCACGACGGCGTCAGGAATGTCGCACGAGCTTGGTTCAGTCGAACCGTTACAAACCGGCGCACGCCTGGCTACGGCGCTCGATTCCCTTGCATTCGTCAATCTCGAGCAAGTGGGAAAAGTGCAATTGGGACCGCAGACAAAGACCACCGTTTCTTCCGATAAAGGGTGGCTTTCGTTTCAAATGACAAGCGGATCGCTTTGCGTCGTCTCTCAGTCACCAAAGGTCAGCGTGAGCACAGGCCAGCTTCGGTTTGCCCTTGCTACTCCGATGACTATCTATGATGTCCTTGCCGAAGCCGGAGCGGTAAAGATCGCGGTCTTTCGGGGTGGCGTCGTGGTTGGCGGCCCGCACCTTTCAACGACGACGATCTACGCAGGCAGCGCTGCGACGGTTGACCGACAGGGCAAACTCTCCGAGACACCCCTCGGCACGATCATCAACGACTTCGCGAGCCTAAAATGTCCAGCCGCTGATGTCATCAGCCAGGTGATGCCAACGCCAATGCCATCAAGCGGAGTTTCCAATGGTAACCATCTGGGCATCATCCTTGGCACGCTGCTCGGCTTGGGTGCGATTGCAGCCGCGGCTGGACACGGTAGCGGGGCCAGCGCACGCGCGGGCAACGTTGGACCATTTGGC
This sequence comes from Vulcanimicrobiota bacterium, assembly GCA_030948685.1. Taxonomy (GTDB): domain Bacteria; phylum Vulcanimicrobiota; class Vulcanimicrobiia; order Eremiobacterales; family Eremiobacteraceae; genus JAFANK01. Next base: position 6,180 of record JALYZV010000142.1, read on the forward strand.
CCTGTCGTGCCAAGCGCGAGCTCAGTCGATATCAAGGTGGGCGGCCCAGCTGCGCCAGTCGTCGTCTCTGAAAGCGGTTACGGGGGCTCTTTCACGGTTGCAACCGGTTGTAGCGGGGTTGCTGCCATCTCCCCGCCCAGCGGAACGTCATTCAGCGTGTCGCCGACGGCTGTAGGCAATTGTCGAACCACTTTTAGTGACGACCACGGTCAGAGTTCGCCATTATTTGTTTTTGTTACCGCAGGTACGATGTTTGTGAGCCCCCAGACAGTACAGCTTTCGGGGGCAGGGAATGCGCAGACGTTCACCGTCTCGGACAGCAGCACCACGATTTTCTCAGCGACCAGTTCTAATCTCAGCGTTGCAACAGTAACCTTAGTAGCGAGCACGCCTAACGCCGCTACCTTTAGTGTTGCCGGGGTTGCATCCGGTCGCGCGACAATTATGGTAACCGATACGCTCGGGGGCGCTGCCAATGTCAGCGTTGGCGTTGGGCAGATGCCGTTAACAAGAAAAAGGTCCATGCCTGTGCCACCGCAGCCGATATCGTCACCACTTGCTCAAATGACGCCACCCAGGAAGTCGTATGTTCCGAAACCCGTGCCCGTCATGTCTCAAGATACCGTAAGCCAGTTAGTGCAGGGCCCGTTGCTGGCGAGCACAACGAGTCTCAACTTCTCCGACATCGCGACCTCAGAGTCGCTGACGGTCAACGAGAGAAACTACCATGGACCGATTTCCGTGATGTGCAATAACCCGCTCGTCGCCAGCGCCGCAGTCGCCGGCGGAGCCGGCGAAAGCAGGAGTGTGGTTGTGACTGCAAGGGGGTTGGGGCGGGCGATAATTCGCATAACCGACGATCACGGCAGCCAAGTTTTGCTGATAGTGACGGTTCTGGCGACCCGACGGTTCCACGCACCGTAGTTAGTTGGGCTGGATCTGCCGTGAGGTCAACCTTCTAAATTCGCTTGTCCTCAATCAGAGCGTTGCCGCCGTCCACGACGATGAGCTGCCCTGTGATGTACGAGGCACCCGGCGAGGCTAGGTAGGCAACAAGGGACGCCACCTCATCTGGTTTGCCTGGACGCCCCACGGCGGACGCCGCTCCTGCCGCGAGCTCTTGTTCCGTGAGGGAATCCGTCTGAATCCAGCCCGGAGCAACCGCGTTCACAGTGATTCCATCTGTGGCGACCTCGAGCGCGACTGATTTCGTGAGCCCGACGACGCCCGCTTTCGCTGCCGCATAGGCGGCATCTTTGGGCATGGCGACGACGGTGCCCGTTGTCGACGAGATATTGATAATGCGACCGTAGCGTTTCGCTCGCATCGGGCCGATTACTGCGCGGGTGACGGCGAACGTCAGCGTCAGATTACGCGCGATGCTCGCCCCCCAGTGATCGTCGGAGATACGCTCGAGCGGACCGGTCGGATCCAGTTTCCCCAACACAGCCATGCCGGCGTTATTGACGCAGATGTCGAGACGGCCGAAGGTTTCGAGCGTTGTTGCGACGAGCTTGTCGATACTGGCGCTTGAGGCAAGGTCGAGCGCGATGCCCCGAGCGCGAATGCCAAGCGCTTCTAATTCGCGCACTCGGTCATGAATGCGATCGCTTGTCGACGTGATCATCACGCCCGCGCCCGCCGCACCGAGCGCACGCGCGCAGGCGAATCCTATGCCGTTTGCGCTGCCTGCTCCGGTGACAATTGCAGTCTGACCCTTCATCCGTTCTCGTTGCAGCGGCGCGTTGCGCCATCCTGCGAGGCACCGCCGGCAAAGACGGAATCCGTCGTCGTCGCCGCCAATTCTACCGTTTTTTCCCGCGGCGCTGCTTGCCGACAATATTGCCGCGCTCCACTGCTTTTTCCAATTCGGCGCGTTGTCGTGCCATATCGTATCGCGTTGCGCCGGCTATCCGTTGCGATGACATCGATACGGACCTGTCGCGCCGACCCTGTGTGTGTTTGGCGTTCTCGTTCCCTCGCCCACCGCTGGGCCTTCCTCCGCCTTTACTCATATCTCATTCCTCCTCACTTCCCTCGGTACATCAAGCATCCAACTGCCGCTAATGTGACAACCATTCACCGTGCTCGGGGCTGAAGTATGGTACACTAGTAGTGAAGCCGACGATCCTGAAGGCTTAACTTCAAAAGACTGGTCTCAAATCATCAAAACAGAACAAACAACCACAGAGTGTGATTTCTGCAAAGCAATGGTGTTGACCGTTGTTAGAGTTGGCCAGTCTATCGTTTGCCCTAGCTGCGCAAGGCAGAAATTTGACGATGAGCGGACTTCAGGTCGTACAAAGGCTCCTTCGTAACCCTTCAGGTCCCAAAAATAGCGGCATTTCCAACGCCATCTCGAAACCCATCCTGTCAGAACCCGATACCCACATCTGCTTGACGCAGAGAGGTTGACACATGGCAGAGCAAAAGAAATGTGAACACGAGCACTGCAAATGCATGGCGGCGTCAGGTCGTTTCTGCAGCGGCCATTGTGCGAAGCACAGCGAACACCAGCAAGACCATAAGTGCGAGTGCGGCCACCCGGCCTGCGTGTAGG
>JALYZV010000121.1 GCA_030948685.1 Vulcanimicrobiota bacterium
ATGTTTGACGTTGCGCCGGCTCCGGTTGCCTATCGCATCATGAGCCGCCTCAACACGCCCGATTTCCAGACCGAGGCCGGGCTGCGCACCGTCTCGCGCTTGTCTCCCGACTACATGCCCTATCGCGACGTCGGCCTGATCGGCGGTGTTTGGCCGGGCCTTTCTTTCTGGTACGCATTCGCCGCAGCCAAGATTTATCCAGATGCGATGGTGCGAAATCTCAAAGCCGGTTATGCGCATTACTTGCGCGATCCGAAGATGTACAACACGGTGCCCGGTCAGTTTTCGGAATGGTTCGATGGTGAATCGCTCGTCAACCGCGGCATGCGGTTGTCGCCGTGGGAACCGCCGCGCTACCTGTGGGCCGCGATCGAAGGAGCCTGCGGGCTCAACTTGCAAGACGCGCCGAAACGCTTGCGCGTGGCGCCGCTCATGCCGTCGGGCTGGCGCTGGCTTGGCGTGCGGCGGCTACCGTTGCTTGGCCGGGAGTTCAGCTACTTCGTCATCCGCGATCTGAGCCGGTTTCGCATCTTCGCGAACGGCAATCTCGAAGTGGACGGCGAGCTGGAAGTTTTTGATGAGGATGTCAGCGAGCGCATCGACCGTCTCGACACCGACATGGTGGTGCTGGGGCTACGGCGCAGGGATGAATGGCTGATTTGCGTGGGAAGCACCCTGGATGTGGCATATACATTCCCATTGTCATTGGGCCGCTTGCTCGACGAACGGCGCCGCTACCAGGCATACCTTTATAACGCGAGCCTGGGTCGCTGGGTTGAGGGGGAAAGCGCGCTCGGGAAAGACTTTAAAGACATCGCCTTGCGCCTTGAAGCGCAGGGCTTTGCGCTGGCACGGCTCGTTCCGCTCGAGTAGCGCTCATGGCAGCCGACGGCACGCTCCTACTAACCAAGCTGCTTCTCGACGGTACGGGTAAACCGGCAGTTCGCAATGGCGCCCTGCTCGTTCGCGAAGGACGCATCGCTGCCGTCGGAACGCGAGCGTCGCTCGAGCGCGGCGCGCGCGGAGCGAGCGTCGTCGACGCTACGTCGCTTGTCGCGCTGCCGGGGCTCATCAACTTGCACGCCCATCTGGACATGGACGGCAGCGCCGACTTCATGACGGCTGCGCTGCTCATGAGCGAGCAGACCGCAACGCTTATGGGCGTGCGCAGCGCGCGCGAAACGTTGCATGCTGGTGTAACGACCGTGCGCGACCTCGGCTCCAAATACGCGAGCAGCATCGCAGTGCGCGACGCGATCGAGCGCGGATGGACTGACGGTCCGCGCGTGATGGCGGCGGGTCGAGTCGTTTGCATGACCGGCGGGCACTGCTGGTTCATCGCGCACGAAGCCGACGGTCCGCATGAAATGCGCAGGGCCGTGCGCGAGAATCTCAAACGCGGGGCGGACTGCATTAAGGTCATTGCAACCGGCGGCGTGCTGTCTGCTGGGGTCGAGCTGGGCAGCGCGCAGCTCGATCAGGACGAAATGGAAGTTGCCGTGCGCGAGGCCCACAAGGCCGGCCGCCGAGTGGCGGCGCATGCGATCGGTACGGCGGGCATTCATAACGCGCTGCGTGCCGGCGTCGACACGATCGAGCACGGGTGTTTTCTCGACGAGCGGGCTCTCACGCTGTTCAAGTCCAGCAAGGCAACCTACGTGCCGACCTTGGCGGCGCCACACAACTTATACGAGCACCTCGACGACCTGCCCGCCTATGCGGCGCGTAAGACGCGGGAGCTCTACGACGCTCATCGGGAGAGTTTTCGCCGCGCACTGAAGGCGGGTATTCCGATTGGGGCTGGCGCAGACTCGGGCACGCCGTTCAACGCCCACGGCGGCTTTGTCACCGAGCTCGAATGCATGGTAAAGCTCGGCATGCCGACAGAGCAGGCACTCGCTGCGACCGGCCGGGTCGCGGCTGCCACCCTCGGCAGATCCGACGAGGTTGGCACGCTCGAGACGGGCAAGTCAGCCGACGTGCTGCTGATCGACGACGACCCGCGCAAAGACATCGCGGCGCTGCGTTCCGTGCGAGCGGTCATGGCGCGCGGCAAACTGTACCGGGTGAAGCCATGACCAAAAAACGCGCGCGAGCGATCGGCATGGCATTCACCGCGCTGGTGACGCTCACGCTTGGGTGCTCTAAGATTCAAACCAGCACGGGCAGTGCGCACCGCGCTGGCAACGCGTGGACGGTCCATGGAGTGCTGCGCGTCGGCTCGTACGAGGATCTCGACAATCTCAATCCAGTGCTGTCGACGCAAGCCTTCGTCTCCGACGTGGCACAGATGGTGTTCTCCGGACTCATCGACTATGACGACCATGCGAATCCCATTCCCGACGTGGCCAGCGTCGTTCCAACGCAGAGCAACGGGGGCATAAGCCGCGACGGCAAGACGATCACCTACCACTTGCGTTCGGGCGTACGGTTTTCAGATGGCGTGCCGCTGACCTCGGCGGACGTCAAATATACCTGGCAGCAAATCGTCAACCCGAACAATAACGTCGGCTACAGATTCCCTTATGACCAAGTTGTATCGATCGATACGCCCGACGATCGCACCGTGGTCGTCCATCTTAAAGTGCCGACCGCCTCGTTCATCGCGGCGTTCATGCGCAACGGCGTTATCGGGTCTATTGTTCCGAAACATCTGTTGGTACGCTATGCCGATCTGAATCGCGTTCCGTTTAACAATAAGCCCATCGGCAGCGGGCCGTTCGTCGTCGAGAGCTGGGAGCCCGGCGCGCTGCTCGTCTTGCGAGCCAACCAATCGTACTGGCGAGGCCCGCCAAAACTAAAAAAGGTTCTGTATCGAATCATCCCAAGCCAAAATACGTTGTTAACCGACGTGCTGAGCCACAATCTGGACTTATATTACGATGCCCCCGAAGTCCAGTACGCGACGCTGAAATCTCTGGCCGGATATCGGCTCACTGCCGTTCCGAATATGGACTACGAGCATGTGGACTTCAATTGCCTCCGGCCGCCGCTGGACGACGTCCGCGTGCGCCAGGCTATCGCCTACGCTATCGACTGGAAGAAACTAGCGGATGACGTGTATTTCGGACTGGACACTCCCGGCATGGCAGACACGCCGCCGATTTCGTGGGCATACGACCCTAGCGTGAAACCATATCCGCACAACGTGGCGCGTGCCCGCGCGCTGCTCCGCGCAGCCGGCTGGACGCCAGATGCTGGTGGTGTCATGCGAAAAAACGGCGAGCCGTTTCACATCGACATCACGACCGTTGCCGGTGTGTCGACGCGCGCCAAAGCCGAAGAACTGATTCAGCAAGACCTGCGGGCCGTCGGTATCCAGCTGGACATCCACAACTATCCAGCCAACCTGCTTTTTGCGACCTATGGAAGCGGCGGCATCTTAGCCCACGGACGCTTCTATCTCAGCCTGTACGCGTGGCAATTCACGATCCCCGATCCGGATGATACGAATACGATGGGCCCGGACGGGCTGCCGCCGAAGGGCGAAAACTATACGTTTTATCGCGACGTTGACGTCGGCGCCTGGCAGCGCGCGGGTCAAGCTTACTATGACCGAGCTGCGCGGCGGCCCAATTATGTCCGCTTGCAGCACCGCTTCCACGAGAGGGTTCCGTTCCACACGATCGTGTGGCGTTCGAACATCGACGTCGTCAACGCGGACCTGCGCAACTTCAAACCGGCACCGGCCGTCAGCGATTTCTGGAATTCCTGGGAGTGGCAGCTCTAAAAATTGCTCGCTGCAACGACGGACGCACAGAACGGACCTAAAGGTCCGTTGCTTCATAGACCAATTGCTTCATAGACCAATTGCTTCATAGACCCGTTGCTTCATAGACCCGTTGGCTTCATAGACC
>JALYZV010000143.1 GCA_030948685.1 Vulcanimicrobiota bacterium
GTTTTGGACCTGCTCTCATCCCTAACCGACAAATCGTTGGTCGTGGCCGACACAGCAGGAGAGCAAGAACGCTACCATCTGCTTGAATCCACTCGCGCCTATGCTTTGGAGAAGCTCGCTGCAAGAGACGAGCGTGAACGACAAGCCCGCCGCCACGCAGAATATTTTCGCGACCAGGCGAAGGATGCTGACATGCGCTATGGCACGGGTTCGACTCTGGCGTGGTTTGCTGACGTTGAACGAGAGCTGGACAACTATCGTGCTGCGCTTGAATGGGGGCTTTCTCAAGGGCACGATGCCGTGCTGGGTGCTGCTATAGCCGGTGCGCTGCAGCAGTTGTGGTATCGAGGAGGCCTTGTCGTTGAGGGTCGGTATTGGATTGAACCTGCGCTTGAGCGTATAGACGTGGCGCAAAACCCACAGATAATCGCCAAACTCTGGCGTGCGTTAGCCACGTTTTACTCAGCCAAGCGCGCTTGCGAGGCCGCTGAGCGCGCGGTGAGCCTGTACGAATCCGCGGGCGACCGCCAAGGTGCTGCTCGCGCGCGTGAAAGCCTTGCATTTGCTCTTTCGCAGACGGGCCGCAATGACGAAGCTAGTCGGGCCAACTTGGAAGCGCTTGTCACGCTGCGCGAGTACGGGGATAAAGCAGGCGTTGCACGTTGCCTAAACGTGCAGGCACTTATCACCAATAATCGAGGCCTGACCGCCGAGGCGCGCGATCTCTATGCGCAGGCGCTTGTAGCCCATAAGGCACTTGGGGACGAACTAGGAGCAGCCATCGTGCTAGGAAACCTCGCAGAAATAGAGTTTGCGGAGGGACATCCGGAGCAGGCCTTGCGCTCGGTAAGCGAAGCGCTAGACATGGACCCACGTCGCGGAGTAGACGCGCTCAACATGGCCGTCTACCTCTCTAACAGCGCGGCGTATCAACTCGCTCTCGGAGATACCGGCGGGGCGCTTGCCTCAGCGCGTGAGGGCTTGGGCTTCGCACGTCAGGCCCAGGACGCATTGTTAACGGCAATTCCGCTCCAACATTGTGCGATGCTCGCGGCGCTTATGGGTAAGCCACCAGGTGGGGCAAAGCTTCTGGGATATATCGATGTGCAGCTCAAAGAACTTGGGGCTACGCGCGGCCCAACAGAGCAATGGGGCTACGAAAAGCTCATGACTACATTGCGCGAGCGTCTGAGCGAAGCCGAGATAGAAAAGTTCGCCGCTGAAGGTGCGGCGTGGTCGGAGGATCAGGCGGTCGAAGAAGCGCTCAAGCTTTAGTCGCCGATTCTCGCGATCTTATCCCGAACACTGGGGATGGATGTGACGCAGATAGAATAAGGGTTCACGCAACTGGTGGGGCGTCGCCAAGTTGGTAAGGCACCAGACTTTGGATCTGGCATTCGTAGGTTCGAATCCTACCGCCCCAGTTTACATGATGGCGATTTCGGGGCCAGTTGATCCGGGCGGGCTCAAGACTCGTAGAACAAAGCGAGCAGAAGGGGTGTCCTGATTGTCGTCGAGCGGCCGCACCGATGAACAAGTTCTCGCCGCGTTGGCACAACGCGACTTGAGCGCGCTCGAAGAGCTGTACGATCGCTACAGCAAAGTCTCATATTCTCTCGCCTACCGGATCGTCGGTGATCGCGGCACGGCTGAGGACGTCGTGCAAGATGCCTTTCTGTCGGTCTGGAGACAAGCGGCAACGTACAGGCGAGATCGCGGCGCGGCGCGCACCTGGCTCATGTCCATCGTCCATCACCGGTCGATCGACCGCTTGCGAAGCGGAGCCTCGTCGTCGAATACGATCCCCTATGACGAACTGCCAGAGAGCAGCGAGGAGACTACGAAGCCGAACATCTGGCAGCAAGCTTGGAATAACGTGCGCGGCGACATCGTCCGCCGTGCACTCGAGCGCCTGCCGGCCGAGCAGAAGAAGAGCATCGAGCTTGCGTACTTCTCCGGCTACACGCAGGCGGAGATCGCTGAGCTGATGGGCGTGCCACTCGGCACGGTAAAGGGGCGCATGCGCATCGGTCTGCAGAAGCTGCGTTCGATGCTGGACGGGCTGGAAATTGGAGCCTCAAGCACATGAGTGACGAGCTGCACGTCAGCGAAAGCGCGGGAGCGTATGTGCTCGGCGCATTGAGTGGCGAAGAAGCCCACCACATTGAGGCGCACGCCGCCGGCTGCGCGCAATGTCGCCAAGAGATCTCGGATCTGAAACGGGTCGTTTCTGTCTTGCCGCTGGCCTGCTCGAGCGTCGAACCGTCGCCGGATCTGAAAGCGCGCATCTTAGCCGCGGGCAAAGGCGATGACCAGGTCGATGCTATCTTGCGCCGCGCCGTCATCTCGTCGCAGCAGCGCGCTCCCAAGCACGACGTCTGGCATCGCTCGTTGCCGTCATGGGCGGGCGTCGCTGGCTGGATGGGGCTAGCGGCAGCCTGCGCCGTGGCGGGCGTCTTCATTGGCATCGCCGACGAGCATCACCGGATGACGGCGATCGCGCAAGCGCCGGCGCAATTTGGGGCGATTGCGGGACGCATGGCATCGGCACCAAATTCGGGCGCCGACAATGCCTACGTCGTCAGCACGGAAGCGCTCGATCCACGTGTGGCCTTCATCGGAGAATCGAAAGTTTGGGACCTCAGCGTCAGCAAGACGGGTGAGCGCATTCCCTGCAAGATCATTCAGCCGCCCAACGCATCGCACGCAATGCTGGTCAGCGACATGCCAAAGACGACCAACGGCATGGTGTATCAAGTCTGGCTTGTGCGCAAAGGCAAAGTACACAAAGGCGGGGTCGTCATGCCGGGCAAGATGATGCAAACCACCATCCCCATGAAGGTGCAAAGCGGCGACGTCATCGCCTTTACCATGGAACGGCCGTCGGCGGGAGGCAGTGCCGCGCCCAGCGGCCCCTTCATGATGGAGCAGACACTCTAAGCGTTGCTAGCTAACTGAAATATCGGATGCGCGGTCGGCTACAGGTACGTACTTGACACCGCGCGGGCCGACGTAGTTCTCGCCTGGCCGAATGAGCTTGTTGTTGGCGTATTGCTCGATGAGGTGTGCACCCCAACCAACGATGCGGCTCATGGCAAAGACGGGCGTGAAGTATGGAGGCGGAATCCCAAGCGTGTAGTAAACGGACGCACTGTACAGATCGACGTTGGCGTAGAGTTTGCGCTGGTCCCAGACCGCTTTCTCCATCCGTTCGGTCATCTCGACCCACTTGGTGGAGCCAGCGCGCTCGCCCGCCCGCTTGGCGATCTGCTTGAGGTCGATTGCGCGCGGATCGTTGGTTTTGTAGACGGCATGGCCGAAGCCCATGATCTTTTCGTGCTTGGCGAGTTTGCTCTCCACCCAGCTTTCGATCTTCTCGGGCGAGTCGATCTCGATGAGGTTCGTAATGACCCCTTCGTTTGCGCCGCCATGCAGCGGGCCTTTCAGCGTCGCGATGGCGGACGTCACCGCGCCATACATATCGGCCAGGGTTGCGGCAGTGACGATGGCCGCGAAGGTCGAGGCATTCATGCCGTGGTCGGCGTGCAGCACGAGCGCAGCGTCAAGCAGACGCGCTGCCTGCGGATCCGGTTCGCGTCCGGTGAACATATAAAGGAAGTTGGCGGCGGTTGAAAGGTCGCTGCGCGGTGCGATCGGTTCGTTCCCCTGGCTCAAACGGTAGAAGGTAGCCAAAATTGTGGGGAAGACAGCGCTAAGACGTTTGGCTTTCTCGAGCGTACCGGCGGGACTGATGTCTTTGGCCTGCGGGTCAAAAAACGCCATCGCCGAGACCGTCGTGCGCAGCACGTCCATGGGCGTCGCCTTGTCCGGGATCTCGCGCAGGATGCGGATCAGCGCATCGGGCAGAGCGCGTCGCGTGGCGAGATCCGCTCGGAACGTGTCGAGATTCGCTCGCGAGGGCAGCGCCTGAAACCACAGCAGGTAGGCAACCTCTTCGAAGTTCGAGTGGTGTGCAAGATCGTGGATGTCGACTCCGCGATAGATGAGCTCGCCGCGCTCGCCGTCGACATGCGAAATCTTCGTGTCGCCGACGACGACGCCGCGCAAACCTGTCTGGGCCGCAGCTTGCGCAGTGGTGCTCGCCGCAGTCGTCATACTGTACGTCTACCCTCTCTTGGCTCTATGACCATTCGCGCAAGGCCCAAAGGTCCACTCCAGCGCAAGCGCAAAAGGCATGCGCGAAAAGTCTTATATTGTCGAGTTCTGAGGTGCACCCATGCGCAAAAAAGTGACCATCGTCGGCGCTGGAAACGTCGGCGCGACGGCGGCCCATTGGCTGGCGGCAAAAGAGCTAGCCGACATCGTGTTGGTCGACGTGGTTGAGGGAGTGCCGCAGGGCAAGGCGCTCGATCTTCTCGAGTCGATGCCGATTGAACGCCACGACGTGCAGATCACCGGTCACAACGACTACGCGCAAACGACAAATTCTGATATTGTGGTCATCACCGCGGGCTTCCCGCGCAAACCAGGCATGAGCCGCGACGATCTCTTGCGAGCCAATGCCGAAATCGTCGGCAACGCAACCGAACAAGCGGTGAAACTGTCGCCCAACTGCATCCTCATCATCGTGACGAACCCACTCGACGCCATGTGTGAAGTCGCGCGGCGTAAAAGCGGGTTTCCGCGCGAGCGCCTGCTGGGCATGGCCGGCGTGCTCGATTCCGCTCGCTTTTCGAGCTTCATCGCCGCCGAGCTGGGCGTCAGCGTGGACAACGTTACCGCGTTTGTGCTGGGCGGCCATGGTGATCAAATGGTGCCGCTGCCGCGCTTTTCAACCGTGGCGGGCATTCCGATCACGGAGCTGATGGACCGCGCGACGATAGACCGTTTGGTAAAGAGAACCGCAAGCGGCGGGGGCGAGATCGTGGCCCTCCTCAAGACCGGCAGCGCGTTTTACGCGCCATCCCGGTCGATTGCCGAGATGGTAGACGCCATCCTCAAAGACAAGCACAAAATACTGCCGTGCGCGGCCTATCTGCAGGGCGAATTCGGCATCCGTGACCTTTTTGTCGGGGTGCCATGTAAACTAGGCTCCAAGGGCCTGGAAAGCATAATCGAGGTCAAGCTGACGCCCGAGGAACAGGCAGCGCTGTCCAAGAGTGCAGAGGCCGTCAAGGAGCTGGTCGGGGCACTCGCCTAGGCCAAAGTGCGGGACAGTCCGCGGCCCGCGCCGAAGACGAGTACGGCTGTCACACAGTAATGTCCGATGCTGTCATATAGCTACTCCATCGAGCGAGTACGCGACGGCGCCAAGTAAAGAGGCTTAGACGTGATTTCGGTGTTCCGCCCGGAGGCGATGACCTTTTGAAACGCGCGAGAGAACAAGAACGCGCCCAGCGCCGTTATCAACGGCGCCGCATCAAACTCCCGGTGACCATCCGAACGGACGACGGGGCCACGGCGGACGGTTCGGCCTCCGACATCAGCGCTGGCGGCATGCGTCTTTCGACGCCCGCCGATTTTAATATTGGTACGCATGGTCTCGCTCAAATTGCAATTCCCAGCGGCGAACAGGTCCGCGCGCCTATCGAGGTCGTCTGGCGCGAGCCGGGGCCCGATGGCTCGACGACCTACGGCGTGCATTTTCAGAACCTCGGATCGAGCGAGCGCTTCTCGCTCTTCGAAGCAATTTATTCGCCTGCCTACGGCGAGCAAGTCTTCGCCAAACCGATCGGCGGCGATCTACGCCAAGGTGGCGCCGAACCGCTGACCCCCGCGCACCACACCTACTACATGCGGGTGGTGCGGCGAATCGAGCAGACGCACAAGCTTTCCCCGCTTGACACGGACAAGCTGCTCTATGCACGCTTGCACGAGGGCAGATCGCTGCGCGAGGCACTCGTCGAATTTGGCCTCTGTCCCTACGAGAAAATCGAAGGTTATCTGAGCGCAATCTTCGGCGTGCCGTACATCGACCTGTCGCGCGACCGCCCGGATCCCAACGCATCGGAAACAATTCCGGTCAGCATCGCGACGACCGGCTACATCGTGCCGGTGAAACTCGAGGGTGACAAGCTCACGGTAGCGATGGCGGACCCACTCGACCTGCCGACGCTCGACCTGATCCTGTTGCGTGCCAAACACCAGGTCGAAATCCGCTTTGCGCTCATCGAAGATGTCGAAAAATCGATCAACGAAATCTATCACGGCACGACGCTGTACTCGGTCGACCGTTTGCTGCAAGGTCTGCCGACCGTCACCGCGGACGGCCTGGCGCAGGAAGGCACCGAGGTCGAGGACCTCGAGGCCTTGCGCAAGATGTCGGACGCGACGCCGATCGTGTCGCTGGTGGAGTCGATCCTGCGTACGGCAACCGAGTATAAGGCAAGCGACATCCACCTCGAACCATATTCTGACACGGTCCGCGTGCGCTTCCGCCTGGACGGCGTCCTGCAGGAAATCCGCAAGCTGCCGCGGCCGATTTACCCGGCGGTTGTCTCACGCATCAAGATCATGGCGCGCATGGATATCACCATCCGGCACATTCCGCAAGACGGGCGCGCCTCGATGCGCTACCTCAAGCGCGAGACCGACCTGCGCATCGCGTCGCTGCCAACCGTCGCTGGCGAGAAGATCGTGATCCGGCTGCTCGAGAAAAATCCGGCATTCAAGGACCTCAAGGCGATCGGTTTCAGCGATCAAAACTATGAGATTTTCGCGCCGCTCATCAAGCGGCCGTACGGGATGATCTTGTGCTGCGGACCGACCGGCAGCGGCAAGTCGACGACGCTGTTCGCCTGCCTTCAAGAAATCAATGACGGCCTGAGCAACATCACCACCATCGAGGATCCGGTGGAGTACCGGGTCGGCGGCGTCAACCAGGTCGAGATCAACGTCAAACGCGGGATGACCTTTGCATCCATACTGCGCTCGCTGCTGCGCCAAGACCCCGACATCATCTACGTGGGTGAGATCCGCGATCGCGAGACAGCCGACCTGGCCGTGCGCGCCGCGCTGACTGGCCACTTGCTGCTGTCGACCTTGCACACCAACAGTGCCGTGCAGGCGATCACGCGGCTGGTCGACATCGGCGTGGATCCGGCGCTCATTGGGTCGTCGCTCATCGGCGTCGTCGGACAGCGTCTAGTCCGTCAAGTGTGCCCACGCTGCAAGGAAGAATACGACGTAGAAGAAGATGAAGCGGTGCTGCTGCAGGAGATGCTGCCGCTGGTCGCGCCGGCCACGTTGCACCGCGGCAAAGGCTGCCGCAACTGCCACGACACGGGTTACTCGGGGCGGCTCGGCGTGCACGAGGTGATTGCGGTGGATGACGGTCTGCGCAGGCTCATCGCGCGCGGCGCGGATTCCAACCAGCTGCTCGACTACATTTCAGCCAAAGGTTTTAACGATTTGCGAGACGACGCGCTTCGCCGCCTGACGGCGGGCGAGACGACACTCAAGGAAGTCGTGCGCGTAACGATTTAGCGCCCCATTGAAGCAACGGACCGATGAAGCAACGGGCCCATGAAGCAACGGACCTTAGGTCCGTTCACAAACCGTGCAGCAACGGACCTTTAGGTCCGTTCGTCGTATTCTGGGGCGGTGACCAAGGATCGCAAGTTTGGCTTCCGGACACGAGCGCTGCACGCCGGAACGCCGCCCAACCCGGCAACAGGTTCCAGCGCCGTCCCGATCGATCTGTCAACCGGCTTCGTCTTTGATTCAATTGAGCACGCAAAAGAGCTCTTCTCGTTGCGCACGTATGGCAACATCTATAGCCGGATCTCCAACCCGACAGTCGCTGCCTTCGAGGAAAAGATGGCGAGTCTGGAAGGCGGCCTGGGCGCAGTAGCGACCTCGTCAGGCCAAGCTGCGCAGATCGTTGCGATCCTGTCGCTTGCACAAAGCGGCGACCATCTCGTTGCGTCTTCGAATATCTATGGCGGGACGGTGACGCAGTTTACGGTGAGCCTGCGGCGCCTCGGCATCGAGACCACATTCGTTCCTGAGGGAAAACCCGAAGCGATGGCAGCTGCGATTCGCACGAATTCGAAGGCGTTGTTTGTCGAGACGATCGGCAATCCGTCCGGGAATATTGCCGACCTTGAGGCACTGGCCAAGGTCGCGCATGGGGCAGGCCTGCCGCTCATCGTCGACAACACGTTTGCGACGCCGTTCTTGTGCAGACCGATAGAGCATGGCGCGGACATCATCGTGCACTCGGCGACGAAGTACATTTGCGGCCATGGTACGACGGTCGCCGGCGTTCTTGTGGAGTCGGGTACGTTTCCGTGGCGTGCGGGAAGACATCCACTGCTCAACGAGCCGAGCCCAAGTTACCACGGCGTGCGCTTCGCGGACACTTTCGGCGAGTACGCTTTCTTGACGCGAGCTCGCTCCGAGGTGATGCGCGATATTGGTGCTTGTCTTTCGCCAATGAACGCGTGGCTGCTCATTCAAGGGCTCGAGACGCTTGCGGTGCGGATGGAAGCGCATGTCAAGAACGCTGTCACGATCGGCCAATTTCTGGAGGGGCACGATGCGGTCGCCTGGGTCAAGTACCCGGGGCTGCCGTCCAGCCCGTACCGCGCACTCGCGCAGCAATACTTGCCCCAGGGCGCCGGCGGCATCGTGACATTTGGCGTGCGCGGCGGGCGCACCGCCGGTGAGCGCTTTATCGAGGCATTGGAGCTTTGGAGTCACGTCGCTAATATGGGCGACGCAAAGAGCCTCGTCATTCACCCGGCATCGACGACACATTCGCAGCTGAGCGATGCCGAGCTCACGGCGGCAGGCATTACACCTGACATGGTGCGTCTCTCGGTGGGGATTGAAGACGTGGACGACCTGATCTGGGATCTCGAGCAAGGCCTCGCAGCGGCGAACAAGGCAGCGGCCACCACGCGGACACGATGATTCTCGATACGCCAACGAAACGACGTGAGCTGCTCGATCGCGTAAAAACCGTCGCGATTGTCGGCGCGAGTGAAAATCCCGCGCGGGCGAGTTATTTCGTGCTGCGCTATCTGCGCACGCATGGCTACGAAGTATGGCCGGTCAATCCGACGCACGCATCGGTGGATGGCCTGAAATCCTATCCAACCCTGGCAGCGCTCGTGGCAGAACATGGCGTACCGGACGTTGTAGACGTGTTTCGGCGCCCGGATGCGCTGCCTGAAATAGTAGAAGAAGTGATAGCTGTCGGTGCCAAGGCCCTGTGGCTTCAGTACGGTGTGGTCAACGACCAAGCGATCAAACGTGCTGATGAGGCCGGACTTGCAGTGGTCGTCGATCGCTGCATGAAAGCGGAGCACGCGCGCTTCTCCGGCGGCTTGAGCATGGCGGGCATGGACTCAGGCATTGTGACGTCCAAGCGGCGCGCGGCAGCCCGGCTGTCATAGCGCGCTTGGGCTGGATCACGCTCCGGCTCTGTGGTGCTCTCGCGCAAGCTCCTCAAAGATCGCGCGCTCGACTTCGCCGCGGTGCTCCTTGCCGTCCGCGAACAAGTATTGAGGCGGCTTAAAGATCACGCCACCGACGCCGTGGTCACGCACATCGGCGATGGAAACCGTCACCAAGGCACAGGGAAAAGGCACGCTGCGCAACTGCTCTTTGACGACCGTTGCCTCGCCGCGTACCGCCAGAATCATGTCGTCAGCCAGAACTTCAAGCGCTACCTGCCGGCTACCGGCGCTGATGTTGCGATGTGCCGTGCTGCGCGAATCCAGAGCCAGGGCGATGGTAGTGGGGTTTGCCGCGACAACCCAGCTGCAGAATGCAGTCGACGGCATCCCGTCATTGGAGACGGTTGCAAGGACGACCGATGTGCCGCGCGTGAGCGCGGCTTGAAGGGCGGAGCGGATATGGTCAGGTGCGGGTTGCTGCATCACTCTCTTGGACGGACGCGAGGACGCGCAACACTTGGATAACCGTGCGGTCAGCTCCCACGGCGTCGGCCAACTATGGTTATGCCCTACCAGGTCGTAGCGCTATTGCGTGACGCTGACCCAGGACAGAGCGTGGCAAGGGAGGTGCGCGCGGCCTGGACTGTTTCCTGATACGAGAGGTGACTATAGGTCGCGCTGAAGACCACGCTGTCCCAAACAGATATCACGTTCTCGGAAATGAGCGTATTGCCGTGCCATGGAGCTACAACGTACACGTACATGGCCGGATGGCCGCCGCAGACGGTCATTGCATGCTTTGCGATCTTGGCTTGAGGCCACTGGGCGAGCAGCGCCGTCGAGTCCGATGCCTGTACTAATGAGCGGGCGCCGGGCTTCACGAGCACGAGCACATTCTCGCCAAATTTTGCATCCGTCGGCCCGCGCCATACTGCGTCCGCGCGATCGCCGAAATTGGTATGGGTGAAGTCTTGCCAGCCGGCTGGGGGTTGGTAGGTGTAGAGGTCTGTCGCTTGCGCCGCGGCGGCACTGAAAAGCACTAGTGCGCCGATCAGCGCGAGGCATACGGAAAGCTTATGAGCATGAGGCCGTCCCGACATGGGTTTCTCCTTACAGCGGTCCCATATGTAGTTATCGGCACATGCAGAAGAGGCTAGCGGAGTTTTTGCCGATCCCGGGGATGAGCTTCGTCATAGGCGCGCTTTTTGTGCTCGAAGGAAACGTTAGTATAAATCTGGGTCGTTGCGACGCTCTCGTGTCCCAGCAGCTCCTGAATGGTGACCAAATCGGCGCCGTGCTCCAGCAGATGGGTCGCGAATGAGTGTCGCATCACGTGCGGGCTGGCCTTGGCGCCGAGTCCGCTGACTTTGCGAATGCGGTCGAAAATCTCCCACACGTGGCGGGTGCTCAGTCTGCGCTTGGTGTGGCCTAAAAAAAGCGCACTGTCGCCTGAACGCGGGCGGACGTTGAGGTAGGAGCGGATCGCGTCTGCCGTCGTTCGGTTGATGATCACGAGCCGCTGCTTTCTGCCTTTTCCCGTTACCCGCAGCGTCCGCGTCGCAAGGTCAAGGTCATCCAGATCGATCGAGACCAGCTCGGCTCGGCGGATGCCGCTCGCATAGAGCAGTTCCATGATGGCGCGATCCCGGAGCTTGAGCCATTCTGTTTTCCATCCGGCGGGCGTCCGCAGCAGCCGCTCTACCTCGCGTTCTTTGAGCACCTTGGGCAAGAGCTTGGCTCGTTTTGGCGGCTCGAGCTCGGCCGCCGGGTCGTCCGCGCGTTTGCCTTCGCGCTTCAAGAAGCGATAGAATGACCGCAAAGCCGCAATTTTTCGGCGCACGGCAGAACCTTGATATCCACGGTTTTGCATCAGTTCTTGAATAAATCTGATCAAGTCTGCTGGAGCGGCATCGCGCAGTTGAGGCCATGGCTTGCCGTGCGGCGACAGCTTGGGCGATGCGTGCGCCACGAATGCGCCAAACAGTTCGAGATCGCCGGCGTAGGCCGCAATGGATAGTCCGCTGCGGCCGCGGCCGTGCAGTCGCCCTGCCCACTCGACAATCAGCGGGTCGGTCGGAAAGACGGCTCTCTTTCTCGGCAATACAGTCAAGCCGGGGCTTCAAGGGGCGTTGTCACCGTTCTTGTGCTTAAACCAGAACGAGCGACGAGCTTTTCTCTGCTCATTATACGGTATCCCAGAATCATAGTTTCATGATACCCGAATATGGCGAAACTGACAAGCCCGGGCCCTTTTGTCACGGTCATTGTCTCGCGGTAAGTTGACCGGCGCGAGGCCTCTTCTGCAATGGACGAGCGATCGGTCAGCTGCGAGGGTAGCGGTACGGAGCGCGTGAGAGACGTGGGGCTGTGCGAGCCGGCTCCGGAAAAGACCCGCGGCCGAAGAAGACGTGTTCGGCCAAGCGGCGGGCGATCGGGGTGCGTAGGAGAGCACAAGCCAGTTCGAGCGTCATGGGGCCACAGGATTCAAAGAAAGCGCGCATCCAGCGGCGCGCGGCAAAACGAGCGCTGAATCTTCTGCCGTCGTAGCGGCAAAGGGGATCGGCGTTCCTGGCAGCGACCGATTGTGCGAGTAGGTCGGCGGCAAAGTCTGAGAGCCGCAGACAAGGATCGATCCCGCCGGCAGTCAGGGGCGAAGGAGCGCCGGCGGCATCGCCGATCAGCAAACCGCGCGAGCAAGCGAGATGCGGTAGAACGCCGTTCACCGGAATAAGACCCGCTCGTCTTTCCACGCACTTCCCCCTGCCGAGGTCGATCAACTCGGCCGCGTCTGCCGAGAGCTGCTTCAGCGCTCGCTGAGGATGAAAGCGCTGCGGATCACCTGCGGTACCGACATGCGCTTGGGATCCGTCATGCGCTACCCAGGCGATATAGCCAGGCGCAAGCGCCGGATCGAGAATGCAGTGCAGCGTCGGGGGCGATGCCGGGGTCACATCCTCATACACTTCTTCTACTCCGACGATGAACGATCGGTTACGAGACAGTCTCAGGTCGGTCGCCACTCTGGACCGCGCGCCGTCTGCGCCGACGATGAACGTTGCCTGCACCGTGCGCGCTCCGAACTCGACGGTCAACGACGCGCTCGAGCGGCGCAGCCCTGTGTAACGGGTGAGCGGAGACCAGGATACCCCGAAACGCTGGCAGTCGGCCAATAGGATGCGATACAGCAAAGGCATATCGGCAATGCGGAATTCGTCATGTCTGCTTTCCAACACAAGTTGACGGCGGCGCGGCGAGTAGAGCGCGACACGCCGGATGGGTCTGCCGAGCGTGACCGGCGGCAGCGCAAAGTCTTCGAGGGTCCGGCGCACAAAAATACCCGTCGTCTGCACCGGGCGGTCGACAGCTGCCTTCGCGTCAACCAGCAAAACGTTCACACCGCGTCTGGCCAGCTCGCGCGAGCACCATAGCCCCGCCAAACCGGCTCCCACGACGACGACGTCGAATCTTTCCAACACTCGCCTCCGGGTCTTGAACGCTTTGTATTGCAAAGTATTTACTTTGCCTCGCAAAGTCTCCTGCCTTCTTCTCGAGGCTATTGCAGCCACGACGAAACGTTGGCGCGGTGAGCGCTGTCACGAGCGGCCCGCCATGAGGGGAAGCGCAGGTTTGCCGGGCGATGGCATACGGCGCCAGCTGACGCTTATGTCTCAAAAGTACAGTCATACCTCTCGCAGCGCATCTGGGAGCAACCAACCTTCCACGAGCCTTAGAGCATGCGACGTGGCAGCCTGGTCAAACTACTGGTTCACGGGATATGCGTGCACATCGCAATCTCGCACGTCGATGATGGCATTCGTGTTCAGAGCTGTCCACCACGTGGGATGAGCCGGTCGCGCAACAAAAACTAAAATGCCGCCCGGCCAATATTTGAGGCGCATCCAACGCACTAAGGAACGCTCAGATGATCGTACAGTGGCGGCCCATTTCTCTACGTCACGTTGTTCGGCGCGGGTCACATGCTCGCTCTTGTAGGCTAACCTGCTTGCCGGAAAAATTTTGTCGTAAATCCAGCAGTGCGGTGTTGGTGTCGGTTGGGCTGAAAGAATGATGTTCGGCGGATTAGGCGATGTTCCAACCGACGCTCCTGTATGGGTGAATGTTTTCGGCCACAATTGGTGAGCACCGCTCAGCACAAGGACAATGAGACAAGCTCCCACGATGCCAACAGGTATCCTTGAAAGATCCATCTGCCATCCTTCCAGGTCAATGTTGAGGCTTATTCGACCTCATTAACAACTCCGCGACGCGAATCGATACTGCTCGCGGCGAGATTGCGCTGACTGTGGTGAGGAGCACGTTGAGGAAGCCCGGGACCACAGTCGCTTTGCCGGCCAGCATCGCGTTTACGCCGATGCGAACCACGTCTGCGCTGCGCATCATGACAAAGCGCTGGTAGGCGGTCGGCTGCTGCCCCGATACTCTGAGGAAATCGGTCGCAGTCACGCCCGGCGCCAATGCTGTCACGGAAACACCGCTGCCGCGCAATTCATGATGGAGCGCCTGCGAGTAAAATAGCACGAAGGCCTTTGCTGCAGCATAGCTCGCATATAAGGGCGTTGGCTGAAATGCGGCGATTGACGAAACATTGAGGATGTACCCGAAGCGACGCTCAAGCATGTGCGGCAGAAAAAGCTTCGTCAGACCAGCCAGCGTGACCACATCGATCTGGAGCATGGCCTGCTCCTTTGACCACGGTATTAACACAGCGTCGCCGTAGAGTCCGAAGCCTGCGTTGTTCACCAGAATATCGACCGCCCAGCCGACGGTCATGACGCGATCGTACAAGTCTTGCGCAGCGGTTGGCAGGCTCAAATCGGCGCCGATCACGTCGACCTCGACCCGATGCTGCTGTCGAATCTCAGCGGCGAGCGCGTCAAGCTGATCGGTGCGGCGTGCGACGATGATCAGGTGCGATCCCCGCCGCGCCAATTCACGGGCAAAGTCTGCGCCGAAGCCGCTCGACGCACCGGTCACGAGCGCGCGCTTGTTGGCTATGGATTTGCGTTGCATCTAGGGTTGCCGCGACAACAGCGTAACGCCGGTCATCGGTCCAGACCGCCGGTTGACCTCGAGGCGAGCGAACCTCGGGTAGAACAAGCGCCACAGCCAGGCGCTTTTCGGTTCACGGCCTAAACGACGGGCCTCGAGAAATGTGGAGCGGTATTGATCGAGCCGCCAGCCGTGTTGCTCGTAGAATGCCGCCCCTTCTTCCGGTGCGAAACGAAATGGTGCCGACGCCAGATGCCGAGACCAGGCCCGCTTCATCATCTTCATGATGAACGGTGCAACGATGTCCGTCATCCAGTAGCGAAAATGTGGTTGCGCTGCGAGATCCTGGGCGAACCGGCCTGCCTGTTCGCGGGTGAGATACACCATCAGGCCTTCGGTGATAACCATGCCTCGTGTGCCCAGCGCGTTGATCCGCTCGAGGAGGCTGCGCCGCGAATCGACGTCCGCCAGATCGGCCCCGACTCGCTCGAGCTTGCAGCGCGGCACCTCGCCGGCGAGCGCCTTGGTCTTCTGCTCAATCGTTTGGGGGTAGTCGACCTCGACCCATTGCAGATTTGAAGGCAGCTGCATGCGGTAAGGACGCGCGTCGAGACCTGCCGCGAGGTTGACGACAAGGTCGACGAGGTCGCGTTCGATTGCCTGGATGAGCAGCTCGTCCATGATCGCCGTGCGGACGATCATCGGCCAGGCATAGGCTCGCGCACGGGGCATACGCCTGAGAATATCCTCGCCTCCTGCTCCAGCGAGTCGTCTGGCGTATGGATCGTGAAAGATCGCGTCCGGACGTTCCGATTCGATCGCGCGGTACATTGCAACCCATTTCGCCGTATCGGCGACCGACATTGCCGGCGCTGGAGCTTTGGCCATGGTAGCAGCTAAAAGCGTGGATCGCGACGCAAATACTCAGGCGGCTCGATGCCCGTACTGTCGGGTTCGGGCTCGCCCTTACGCAACGCCAGCGGCAAGACGCCGGCCCACACCTGCGCGCTCATATCGTCGGCATCGTCGACGGGAGGGCCGCTGCGTATTTTCGCCGATGCCTCAGCGATCGGCAAACACAGGACCAGCGTTGCCTTGAGCTCGACGGCCTTTGGGTCGCGCAAGTCCTGCCAGCGGCCGGGCATGACGTGCTCGGCGAACAAACGCAGCGCCTCCAGCTTCTCGGCGGGATCTTCTACCGCGCGGGCCTTGCCGAAGACGACGACCGAACGGTAGTTCATCGAGTGATTGAACGCCGAGCGCGCGAGCACGAGCCCATCGAGCAAGGTCACAGTCACGCAAACGTCGATGCCGTTGGAAAGGGCAACGGCCATGCGGCTTGCGGCGGAACCATGGATGTAGAGCTTGTCGCCTGCGCGAGCGTAGCTGGTGGGGATGACGTACGGCAAGCCGTCAACCACGAAGCCGACATGGCAAACCAGCGCCTCATCGAGGATGGCGTCGATGGCGGCACGGTCATACACGGCGTTCTGCGGAATCCGACGCACCTTGGTGCGCGGCGTTTTAGGCAACGTGCTCATGAGAGGGTTGAGTTCGTTCAAAACAGCAGCTTCTACTCCGCAATGATGAAGCTGCGCCGCACGTCTAGGTCAATAGCCGAATTGCAATCCGAACTGCGGCGTGCGGTTTGCCGCCGGCCCCATCAGCGCTTTTTCACCGTAGAAAAGTCGCAGTCGCATCGCTAGGCGCAAATCTCCGTAGAGATCCAGCTGCGGTTGCCTGGTGTTGTAGAGCCGGGCATCGAGGCCGAACGGACCTAGCCCGCTCAGGCGCGTGCGCACGCCCAAATTAGAATTGAGCACGCCGAAAGAATATTGCAGATTTGGCGAGCTTCGCACGTTGACCAAAACGTTATAGGTCGGGTTAAACCCAAGGCTATTGACGCCAAGCGTGAGGTGCGTGGGGAAACGCGGCAGCAACACGAGGTTGAGGTCGCTGAGCGCGCCGGCCGGCCTGTTGTTCCAGTACAGGCGCATCTCTCCTGAGGCCAGCTCCAAGGGGTTGTCGCCGCGGCCAGCGCCGATGTGGAAACCGGGAAAGCGTCGCGCGCGCGGAGGTGGCTGCGAACCGGGCGACCCGCTGGGCGCGGGAGAAACCTGCGCGCCGCTGGGCAGTGGCTCAGGCTGCTCGACACCACGCGACGCCGCAAAGGTTCCCAGGATGGCGTCGGCCTTGCCGATTGCGTCATTCAGGTTCTGCACCGTGCTCCTCAGTTGGCCCTGCACCTTGGGATCGCCGGTGACACTTTGGATGTCGGTTGCAATCGCTTTGAGCTTCTCGCTCGACTCTTTCAGGTTGGCGGCGGTTGAAAGCAGATTTGTTTTCACATTCGGGTCAGCCGCGATCGACTGCACCGATGCCATCGTCTTATTGAGATTGGCGGACGTGGCAGCGAGGTTGTCGATGAGGATGGCCACCTTTGGCCCGCTGGTCTGCATCATTCGTTGTAAGCCGGTCGTCATGGCCGTAATATTGCGGCCGTTGACCGTCAGCATGCCGTTGAGCTGCGCCACGATCGTATTGACGCTTGCTATCGTCATGTTGAGCTGCTGGCCAAGCTGGTTGAAGTTCCTGTCCGCATGGATGATCAGCCCATTGGTGTGCGTCGCAACATCGTTGAAGTTGCGGACAACGCCCGGCAGCTCTCTATTGATGACGGCCAGCGTCTTGTCCAGATCTTGCATGCGCTTTTGGCCTTCACTAACAAGCTCCGCGATCGTGGGCGGCACCGTTCCCTCGGGTTGCTGGGCTTCGGGCAAGACATGCTTTGGCAGCGGAATAGCGGTGGCAAGGTTGGTGGGGGGAATGATCTCGAGGGTAGATTGCGCGCCGGTGAGCGACGTCGCCACCGTAAATATCGAACCCCGATAGATCGTCTTGTCGCCGTCGATCGAGCACACAACGGAAGCCGTTTGGTCGGGCAGGAGATCGATCTTATCCACCACACCGATATCGACGCCCGCTAGCTGCACCGAGCTGCCGGACTGCAGGCCGACGACGTTGTTAAAATGCACTGCTATTTGGTAGGCGTTGCGCCGCAGACTAAAATTGTTGAGCACCGCCCAAACGACGAAGAACGCCACCACCGTGAAGATGGCGAAAACGCCGACCTTAAATGCGGTTGACATGATAGGCGTGCGCTGCCAGCGGGTCAGAGTGGGATTGGGCCAACTTCGCTCCCCTCTAAGAATTGCTGCACGATCGGGTTCTTCGAGCGCCGGAATTCGGCGGCAGGGCTCGACTCGATAATCGTACCCTCGAACAGCATGGCGATGTGGTCGGAGATAGCGTACACCGAGGGCATGTCGTGCATAACGACGATGCTCGTCGGCCGCAGGCGCGACTGAATTCCCTTGATCGTATCCGTGATCACGTTGGTCATGATCGGATCCAACCCCGTGGTCGGCTCATCGAATAAAATGATTTCAGGCTCATTCACGATTGCGCGAGCGAATCCCACCCGCTTCTGCATGCCGCCTGACAGCTCCGCCGGTAGGCGGTCAGCAACGTCGCTGAGGCCGATTGTCTCAAGCGTATCTTCGACCCGTTTTCGGATCTCGGCGCGAGAAAGCTTGGTGTGCTCGTAGAGAGGAAAGCTGACATTTTGGAAGACGGTCAGCGAGTCGAACAAGGCGGACGCCTGGAAGGCGAACCCCATTTTGACGCGGATCGAATTGAGCTGGCGCTCGCTCATGCCCGCGATATCAACGCCGTTGACGATCACACGCCCTTCGTTTACTTGGCGCAGCCCGTTGACCAACCGCAGTATGGTTGACTTGCCGGCACCCGACATACCGATCACCGTCGTCACCTTCCCTCGCTTGAAGTCCAGCGAGCAATCCGACAGCACGATCTTCGACCCATAGGATAGCCCAACGCACTGCAGGCTGACGGCGACATCACCCGGCGGCGCGTTTTGCTTGGCATCAGGGCCGCGTTCGGTCGACGTTCTCATCGAAAAAGCACGAACGACAACGCAAAATTGAACGCGAAGACAAGGATGATCGCCGTGACCACTGCGTGTGTCGTTGAGCGGCCGACCCCATCGGCGCCGCCTTGCGTACGAAAACCTTCGTAGCACGCGACCATGGCGATGAGAATGCCGAAAACCGCGGCTTTGAGCAGGCCCTTCTCGAAATCGTGAAAATCCACGAAGCGCTCGACCGAGTTCCAATAGGTGTCGGGTGAGACGTGCGCGCGCAGTGCGGCCATATAGTAGCCGGCGTAGACGGCGATGATATCGGCGAAGGTCGTGAGCATCGGCATGCCGATGAGCGACGCGAGCAGTCGCGGTACGACCAGCACCTTGGTGGGGCTCGCACCGAACGATTTGAGCGCTTCGATCTGCTCGGTAACGACCATCGATCCAAGCTGCGCTGTGATGGCGGCGCCGGCCCGGCCCGCAAAAACGATGCCGGTCAGTAGCGGCCCGAGCTCGCGCACCGTGCCGTACGCGACGCTGCCGCCGATGATGCTGGAAAAGCCGTTCTGCACCGCAGAGACTGCAGTCTCCAGCGAGATGACGAGCCCCGTGA
>JALYZV010000128.1 GCA_030948685.1 Vulcanimicrobiota bacterium
CGCTGCTGCCATTTTCATAGGGTCGTGTCGAAGCTTCTCCTATGACGCTTGATTTCTGGCTCGTCGCACGCCTGGCGAAGGAGCTCGATGCTGCGCTGAGAGGGGCTCGCATCCAGAGCCTGGCAGCGACCGCTGCGGGAATCGTCTTCTCTTGTTATCGGCGCGGAATGCACCTCGCGCTGATGGTCAGCGTCGATTCCAGTGCCCCCCTCGTCGCTGCGCACGAGATCGAAGATCCGCGAAAAGAAAACGGCACCGAGGGGTGGGCCGCGGGGGTTGCCGCGCTGCTGCGCGGTGCTACCGTCGACTCCGTCCATGCTGTGCCGAACGACCGCGTTCTTTACGTCGACGTGAGTTCCCGTTCGCCGTTCGGGCTGCCTTCACGCAGCCGTATCGTGATCGAACTCCAGCCGCGCAAGGCCAACGCACTGGTGCTGCGACCTACTGACGACGCTGGCTGGATCATCGTCGCCGCAGCCAAACAGTTCAGCGGCTCAGGCGATGCTCGCAGCCTGCGAACCGGTGCTGCGTACAAGCCGCCCCCAGCGCACCGTCCGCAACTAGATCGAGCCCAATTCATCCTTGCTGCCAGGGATGTCGAAGACGCTGATCCTCACCGCTTCGTGCGGCTGCTTGGCGAGTTCGATCCAGCGTGCACGCCCCCGCTAGCACGCGAAGTTGTCTTCCGTGTTGCCGCTGCAGGCTCGGTCAACGCGCGCGCCCTGCTCGATGGATGGGCAACATTGCGGCGCGAGGTGGAAGATGCACTCGAGGAGTCAGCTGCAATTTTCGTCGTGCGTGACGGTGACAAAGCGGTCGCCTATCACCTCGTGCCACTCGGTTGGGCTCTGGCAGCGCATGCTGCGGGTGACGGCGTGCCGGAACATTGCAGGGTACAAACGTTGAACGAGCTTTGCCTTGAGGCATTTGCGAAACGTCCGACGCAACGTGCTGGACCAAGCCCAGAATCACTGCGCAAGAAGCTCGCAACCTTGCTCGCGCGCTGCGCGCAGGAGGTGGCGAGCCTTGAGGCATCGCGCCAGCGCGCAGCCGAGGCCGATCACTTTCGCGCGGCGGGTGACGAGATCTACGCGCACCTGGCGGAGATCGTCGAGGGCGCAGACCGGCTGGTTACAGCCGATGGCCGGCAGGTGCTGTTGAATCCCCTATTGACGGCAAAGGAGAATGCAACCGAGTATTTCCGTCGCTACAAGAAAGCGCGCAGCGGCGTGCCACGCGTCGATGCGCGGCTGCGCACGTTGCGTGCAAACCGTGAGTACTGGGAGCAACTGGCCTGGGAACTCGAGCGCGCAGACGGGCTTGGGGGAGAGGATCGCGAAGCGCTGCTTACAGAGATCGCGGATGCGCTCGGGATCACGCAACACCATCAGCGTCAGCGTCCGCGCCGGCCGCGCGCGCAAGAGCGCAGGTTTGAGCTCAGCGGTGGCGCAATTGCGCTGGTCGGCCGCTCGCCCAAAGAGAACGAACGACTGACCTTCACCGTAGCGGGGTCGAATGACTACTGGTTTCATGCGCGCGGCGTTCCCGGGGCGCACGTGATCGTCAACACGGGCGGCGCGGAGATCTCGCCCCTGCAGATCGAACAGGCAGCGGCTCTCGCCGCTGGTCATAGCCGGGCGGCGCAGGCAGCACGGGTGGAAGTCGACTACACGCAACGCAAGCATGTACGACGGCATGCGTCTCGACGTCCGGGATTGGTATCGTACACCGACTTTGCTACGATTCGCGTCGCGCCGAGATCATCAAGTGTCTAAGCACTCGTTCGGAAAGGCTAGCTCGCATTGCCGTTGCGCATAAGCACCGAAAAGTTTCGCCACCGTGTCGAGGGAATTCGACGACGGTTAGGACCTCCGTTTGCCGACATCAACGATTACGATGAAAAGGTCTATTCGCAAAACGGCGAGGATGGGATCCTGCGACGCATATTCTCCACCATTGGCACGCAGGGCACGTATGCGGTGGAGTTTGGCGTCGGCGACGGTCAGGAATGCAACACCGCGCACCTCGTCCGGGATCGCGGTTGGTCCGGATTGATGATCGACGGTGATCCAGAATGCTACCGGCGCCTCAAGTCCTCGTACGCGGCCTTCCCGGACGTCAAGGTTGACCAACGCTTCATTACGGCGGAGAATATCGGTCAGGTCTTCAAGGAAAACGGCGTGCCGGCGCGCTTCGACCTGCTGTCCATCGACATTGATGGCAATGATTATTGGGTTTGGCGCGCGCTGACGGGCTACCGGCCGCGCGTCGTCACCATCGAATACAACGCCGCTCACCCCCCACCTGAGCTATGGGTCATGGAATACAATCCCGATCACCGCTGGGATCTGACGTGGTACTTTGGGGCCAGCCTCACCTCGCTCTGGTTGCTCGGGCGATCGCTCGGCTACGCGCTGGTCGGAACAGACCGGCATGGTGTCAACGCCTTTTTTGTTGCTCGCGAGGAGCTGAGCGGACGGCTTCCAGGCCTCGGGTTCAACGAGGTGACACCGGAGCATGCATATCATGCGCCCGGATTCTTCAATCAGTGGGGCACGCTCGGCCATCCGCCGGGGACGGGCCCTTTCTGCCGGATCTAATGTCTGACGAAAAATATATTTTCAATCACATTCCCAAAACCGCGGGAGGCAGCTACATTGCGCTGCTCACAACGGTCCTGGGGCCTGAGCAGATCAGCCCGCACGTCGATCTGAATCAAGCAGGCGAAGACTACTCCAGTTTGTCCGCCGCACCATTTGATGCGTATGCGGTGTTGGTGGGCCATTTCGGCGTTCGCTGGCACGATCGCATCGGCCCAAACCGGCGCTGGCTGACTGCGTTGCGCGCCCCAGTCGATCGCGTGCTGTCAACCTACTACTTCTGGCGCAATGACGTTCGCAGTTCGCCGGACTTGGCGTATGTCGAACTCGCCCAAACGCTCTCATTGGAGGGGTTCGTCCGCTGCGGCGATCCCTTCGTCGTGCAGACCATCAGCAACGCCCAAACCTGGCAGCTTGCGTCGGACTTTCGCATCGACGAGAGAAAGCTCGGCGACAACGATGCGCTGACGCAGGCCAAGCGCAACCTCGACCGCTTTGCGTTTGTGGGCATGTTTGAAGAATTCCACCAGTCCGCCACTATGCTGTGCGAGCTGCTTGGCTTTGCGGTGCCCGGTACGCTGCCCAAGGTGCACGTCAGCAGCGACCGGCTGCCGCTTCCCGATGTCCCTGCCGCGACGCGCGCCCTTATCGAAGAACACAACCAGCTCGACCTGGAATTGTACGCCTATGCGAGGGGCCGCTCCACGAACATCGCGTCACCGAAGGAATAAAAGCGGTAGCGCAGCCGGACGGCGTCTTCGTATGCAGCGCGGATGCGTTCGGTGCCGCCGAACGCACTCACGAGCATCAGCAGCGTCGAGCGCGGCAAGTGAAAATTTGTCATCAGGGTATCTGCGGTCGTCACGCGATACGGCGGGTGGATAAACAGGGACGTGGAGCGGTTAGTCGCCTGCACGCTGCCGTCGGCGGCGCTCGATGCAGAATCCTCCATCGCTCGCAGCGTGGTCGTGCCGACGGCGATGACCCGTCCACCACTTGCGCGCGTACGAGCGATGGCGTCGGCGGTTGCTTGTGAAATTTCGTAGCGTTCTTCATGCATGACATGCGCCCGGACGTCAGCTGTGCTGACCGGACGAAAGGTGCCTGGACCGACATCCAGCGTCACCGTCGCCCAGCCGATGCCCAATGCTTGCAGTTGAGCGAGAAGCTCGGGGGTGAAATGCAATCCGGCGGTCGGTGCGGCGACCGAGCCCGCGCGAGTCGCGTAGACGGTCTGGTAGCGTTCGCTTGCATCCTGAGGCGGGGCGTGAATGTATGGCGGCAAGGGGACCAAGCCGTATCGCTCCATAGCGGTTTGCGCATCGATGCCGTAAAAGCGAACCACCCGGTTACCGCCGGGGGCCCAATCCAAAATCTCAATGCCCTCGCTTGGGCCCAACCGTAGCCGGTCGCCGGCGCGGACGCGTTTGCCGGGCCTGGCCATCGCGATCCAGGTCTCGGGTTCGCCTGCCGGGTGCAGCAGCAGCACCTGTGCAGCGCCGCCGCCACGGCGCTTTGGATAAAAGCGCGCGCGCAAGACGCGAGTATCGTTGGCGACCAGCAGGTCACCGGACCGCAGCAGCTGTGCGAGATCGGAAACGGAAAGATGCCTGCGCTCGCCGTTGCGAAGCACTGCCAGCAAGCGTGACTGATCGCGCTGCGGCGCGGGCGTTTGGGCGATGAGCTCGGGCGGCAACTCGTAGGTATACGTCTGCGTCGCAAACGGATCGACGTTGCTCAACCTCAGGGAGTTGCGGCGAGCCGAGGCAAGCCGGCGTGTGCCGTTTGATGCCGCAGATACGATGCGAGCTGCGTCAAGAGCGCGCCCGGATAGTAGAAATCGAGGATCGCGTAGACGCCCAGACCAGACTCCGCCATGCCCCGCGCTCCCAGCTGGCACATACCGACCCCATGCCCGTAGCCTGCACCGTTGACGCGAATGGATGTTCCAGCGAGCGACAGCGAGCCGATGCGAGTGCTCTTCACCACGCGATTTCCAGCCGCTGAACGAAACGTTTTGCCATCAATGCTGACCGTGCCGTATTTGGTGACAATGTCCACCGTTTGCAGCCGGCCCGAGCCGTCGACCGTGCCCGGCCGCACGTCGCGCACGTCTCGTGGCGAGAGCGGCCGGCTCACGATTCCCCGTTCGCTCAACGCTTCGAGGAATGTCTGCAGTGGGACCGCCGCGCTCCATTGCAGATAGGGCGACATGGGGCAGTACGGATCGCGCACCGACTGCAGGTAAGGTTGCGGGTCGTTCAGGCCGTGGCCGTCCGAGGTAAAACCGCCGTCGCAGGCAGAGTAGTATGCTTGCGCCAGATGATTGCGGTAAAGCATGACCACCCCGCGGGTCGCTTCAACCGCGCTGACGACCGGCTCCGACTCCGCCTGCATGCCGTTGTACGCCTGGTCCTGGTCGCCGGCATGGAGATCGAAACCGAGGTCTTCGTGCGCTCCCAGATGCGCCACTGCGTAGGTCCGCGCGACAACCGCCTGCGCCTGCAGGGCGGAGGCGGGAGTGCTTGCTGAAACCTCACTGCCCACCACACTGTAGAGGTACTGCTCGAGCTCCACGACGTTGATGACCGAGAACGCGCCTTGGGCATCGCGTTCGATCACAATATCGCCGCGATAGGACAGACCGTCTACCGTCATCGCCAGGTCGGTCAGCGGCGCGATCAGCAACTTGTCGTGCGTCTGCACGGCCCCCGCGAGCAGCAGTCCGTCGGCACGCGGCCGCACATCGATGACCGTCGTGACATCCGGCGTGAGCAGCGGCGCGGAACCAGGCGCATAGGAACGCACCGTCAGTCCACCCGCGGACGCGATGACGGCTTGCAGCTGATGGTTGAGCAAGAGGACGCGCATGGTGGTGTCTGCCCGCGTGTCCGTCGCGCATGCCAACGCGGACGCAAGCGCCAAAAGAGCAGCCGTCACGGCTCTGGTCACAGCAACCGCGGATGCTCCGCCGCGCTCGGCGCGCCGAGGTATTGCTTGGCTCTGTTTGTGGCCCGGCGTCCACCAGCGGTGCGCTGCAAGAAGCCGATTTGGATGAGATACGGCTCGACCACGTCGACGAGCGTGCCTTCATCTTCGTTGAGGCTGGCGGCCAGCGCCGCGATGCCCACCGGGCCGCCGCCATACTGCTCGATGAGGACGCGCAAAAACGCACGGTCGAGCGGATCGAGACCAAGCAGATCGATGCGCTCGAGCTCCAGCGCCGCCTGAGCGACTTCCCGGTCGATCTTTCCTTGCGAGCGCACCTCGGCAAAGTCCCGCACGCGGCGCAACAGGCGATTGGCGATGCGCGGCGTGCCGCGTGCACGCGATGCTAGTTCCTTAGCGCCTGCGGGTTCGATGTGAACCCCGAGCACCGCGGCTGAATGGGTGACGATGGTGCGCAGATCCTCGACGCTGTAATAGTCGAGGCGATGGACGATCCCAAAGCGCTCGCGCAGCGGCGCGGTCAGCATTCCCGGCCTTGTGGTGGCGCCGATAAGGGTGAAGTGCTTCAGGTTGATCTTGATCGTCTTGGCGTACGCGCCCTTATCGACCATGAAATCGATTGCATAATCCTCCATGGCCGGGTACAGGAACTCCTCGACGACTCTGCTCAGGCGGTGAATCTCATCAATGAACAGCACATCGCCGCGTTCCAGGTTGGTGAGGATGCCGACCAAATCGCCGGGTCGATCGAGCGTCGGCCCGGATGCCTGCCGGAACGTGGCCTCCATCTCGCGCGAAATGATATTGGCGAGGGTGGTCTTTCCAAGGCCCGGCGGGCCTTGCAGCAAGACGTGATCGAGCGGCTCCCCTCGCCGCTTGGCAGCTTCAATCGATATCTTGAGGTTTTCGACGACTTCGTGCTGGCCGACGTAGCGGTCGAAGCGAGTGGGGCGCAGCGTGACGGTGATGATTTGATCTTCAATGCTTTCGCTCGCATCGATAACCGGCCGGCGCGGCTGCTCTGCGTGCTCTTCTGCAGGCTCGCCATTGGGGGTCTTCGGCAGGTCGCCCTCGCCACCACGCACAGTGGGTTTCCTCGGCATCTAGTTGTCGCTCCCGTTGCGTGCAGCGGCGTGCGCGGCTGGTTGCTGGCGGCGATAGATTTCTGTCAAGAGGTCCTCCGCCGTCGTAATCTTGCCGTTGTTTGCCAGCGCCTCGCGCGCCATGCGGTCCGCTTCGGGGCGCCGATACTGCAACTGCAACAACACCTCGATCGCTTCGGCGACGAAATCGGGTGTTACCTCGCTCTCCTTGTGCTGGCCCTCACCTTGGATGAGGCCGAAACGAGCGACCTTCCCCTGCAACTTGGCGATGATGTCTTTGGCCTTCTGATTGCCGATACCCGGCAGGCCGCGTAAGCTCTGCTGATCCCCGGCGTCGATGTAGCGTGCAATCTGCGCCATCGGTAGCGAGAACGCTCGCGCCGCCGTTTTTGGACCAACGCTGGCGACGGTCAGCAGCGCTTCGAAGAACTCACGCTCGATCGGATTGGTGAAGCCGACGTACATCGCTTGACCGCGATTGCCGTCAATCTGCAGGTACGAGAAGATCTCCAGCCGGATTGGATCGCCCGCATTTAGGGATGAAAGCTTGTCGGCAACACAGCGCGGCAGCACAATCTCGTAGCAAAGGCCGCCCGCCTCGACGAGTGCAGACTCAGGTGTTTTTTCACGCAGGATGCCGTCGATGCGGGAGAACATCTAGCGACGTCCCCGCCGCGACCGGGCGGCCTCGACTGCGCCGTTGCTCGGTCGGAGGCTGCGGCGCGCATGCGCGATGGCAAGCGCCAGGGCATCGGTCACGTCCGCCGGCGAAGGGCGCCGGCGCAGACGAAGCACCTGCACAACCATGGCCGCGACTTGATCTTTGCTTGCAAGTCCGTTGCCGACGAGCGCGCGCTTTACCGCCGTCGCGGAATAGTTGAAGACCGGCATACCTTTCAGTGCGGCTGTGCACACGAGCGCGCCACGCGCATGGGCCATCATGATCGCAGTACGCGGATACGCCGTTTGCGAGAAGACCTCTTCTATGACCATCACCTCCGGCCGCAGTGAAAGAATGACGTCGGCAAGGCCGCGCTGCAGTTCGGCCAGGCGCAGCGAGAGATCGGTCGAGCGTGCGGGAACAATGACGCCGCCTTCGATGAGGTGCATTGCCGAGCCATGACACTCAACGACGCCGTAGCCGGTCGCATTCAAGCTTGGATCCAGCCCGAGGATGCGCACGTCAATGGCCGCCGAGTGTCACGTCGACTGGCGAGCCCGAAGGCGCAGTGGCGCCTGCCGCAGGATCGGTCTTCGTCACGCGCGCGTTCGGCGGGCTTCCCGGCAAGATCGTCACGCGGTTGACGGTGTAGCCGGCTTTGGTCAGCGCCGCCCGCGCGTCTTCAAGGCTCATACCGACGACATTGGGAACGGGCACGAGCGCGCCCGGCGGCTGCGCGGGTGCTGGCGACGAACTGACTTCCGGCTGCGGCGCGACAGGGGCGGTCGCGACCACGATGTCGACTGCCGTGCCCTGCGGCGCCTGCGAGTTGGCATCCGGGTGCTGACCGACGACGGTACCGGGGCTCGTGTCGGCGACAGCAGCGTGGGCGATCGCGCCGAGCGCGAGGCCCGCCTGTTCCAACTTGGCGCGTGCATCCTCCACGCTGCTTCCCACGACATTCGGCACGGTAACGGCATTCGGTCCCGCGCTGATATCGACGGTCACGGTCGAACCCGGCCGCACCTCTGCACCGCCGCCGGGCTCTTGATCGATCACCGTGCGTGCTGGTATGTCGATGCTCGGCATGATGTTCGTCGCCAGACGCAGGCCGAGCTTGCTCATCTGTTTCTGCGCGTCGTCGACAAGCAACGACACGACGTTCGGTACCTTCACCATCTGCGGTCCCGCACTGATATTGAGCGCCACGCTGCCACCTTTTTCGATGATGCCGTTGGGTGCTGGATTCGTCTGCGCAACGAGACCTTGTCTGACGCTGCTTGAATGCATGTTCGCGCCGACCCGCCCCACCAGGCCGACCGCGCTCAACATCGAGCTTGCGGTTTTGGCGTCTTTGCCGATCACATTCGGCACTGCCACGCGGCCTGGACCTGTGCTCAAGTAGATGACGACTGGCTGCTCCGGTTTCACGTGCGCGTTGGGTGCTGGATCTGAGCCATCGACGAGCCCGGCGGGGACTGTGGCGTCCTCGCGCTGGCGGAAGGTGACTGCGTCGATCCCGGCGTCGTGCAGCGCGGCCACGGCTTCGACTTGCGACTTGCCGGAAAGATCCGGGAGCGTCAAACCCCGTGAGGATGCTTCGCGCGCAGCGAGCAGCAGTGCGACGATGACGATTGCGAGCAGTCCGCTGCCCGCCATGACGATCACCCGGCGCATGTTCCAGCGAGGCGCGATTTCCGGCAGGTCGAGCGGCTCGGCATCAGGCGCAACCAGCGAGCGTCGCCGCAACAGCGCGGTGGAAGAATCCGCGCCAGCGGCTTCGTCGAGCTCCTCAGCACCGAGTCGTCCGCAGCGGCGCAGGGCCGCAAGCGCTTCGCCCGCGCTCTGGTAGCGGTCTGATGCGCTCTTTCGCAGCAGCCGCAGGATCACGTCACGCAGCTGTGGGCTGATATCAGCGCCGCACTCTATCGGATCCGGAACTGGCGAATTGACGTGGGCCATCGCGACGCCCAGAGCGGTTTCGGCGCAATAGGGCTGGCGCCCGGTCACCATTTCGAAGAGCACGACGCCAAGGCTGTACAGATCGCTGGCCGGAGAAAGCGCGCCGCCCGACAGCTGCTCCGGTGAGCAATAGGGTATCGACCCCATGATCGCTTCGACGCCCGACAGCGTGGCGGCATTGGCGGCGCGTGCGATGCCGAAGTCGGTGACGCGCACGACATCGTCGGGTGTGATGAGCACGTTCGAAGGCTTGATGTCGCGATGCAGCAGGTCGGCTCGATGGGCGGCGCCGAGTGCCAGGCAAATTTGACGCGCGTAGCGCACTGCCACAGACTCCGGCAACTTCTTCTCACGTGCAATGAGCGTTGCCAGCGTTTCGCCGGCGACGAACTCTTCGACGATGTAGTGCGACCCGTCGACCTCACCGACGTCGTACGTGTTGACGATGTTTGGATGCGACAGTTTGGCAGCCGCGCGCGCTTCTTCGTAAAAACGCTGCACAAAGGACTGGTCGGCGGCATGTTGTGGGCGCAACATCTTGACTGCGATTTGCCGCCGCAACATGAGGTCGTAGCCGCGATAGACGACCGCCATGCCGCCTTCGCCTATCTCGGCGTCCAACCGGTACCGGTTGTTGAGGATCTTGTCGATCATCGGTAGAGCGTCAGCGCGCGCGCGAGGATGCTTCGCGCAACCGGTGCCGCTGCGACCCCTCCATACCCCGCGTCTTCAATCACAACTGCAACGACGAGCCTGGGTGCCTGCGCGGGCGCGAAGCAGACAAACCACGCGTCCGGCGGACCGCCGGGATGTGTCGCCGTGCCCGTCTTTCCGGCGACGGTCACGTTGGACAGTTTCGCCGCGGTCCCAGTACCGTACTTTACCACGGCGATCATGAGGTCACGCATGTCGTCGGCTGTCTCTTGGGAAATCGGCCTCGTCCACTCGATGGGCGTCGTCCGGATCGGGGTCTGGCCGTCAGAGCGGATTTCCTTGACCAGGGAGGGGCGCATGAGGACACCGCGGTTCGCGATGGTTGAGCCGATCAGCGCCATGCGCAGCGGCGTGACCGCGAGACTGCCTTGACCAAAGGCCATTTGGGCAAGCTCGGAGTCGGAAACGGTGTTGGGTGGCGGCACTTCGTCCTTGCTCACGGGAACGGCAAGGCCGACGTCCTCGCCGATGTGATAGCGGTGCAGATATTCGTAGAAGGTTTGGACACCGAGCTTGACGCCGATTTGAGCGAAGTCGACGTTGCTCGAAAGTGCAAACGCGCCGGTGAACGATTGGTAGCCGGTCGCC
Source organism: Vulcanimicrobiota bacterium (assembly GCA_030948685.1). GTDB lineage: Bacteria > Vulcanimicrobiota > Vulcanimicrobiia > Eremiobacterales > Eremiobacteraceae > JAFANK01. The sequence continues at coordinate 10,578 of JALYZV010000128.1, forward strand.
TCTTTCTCCGCGTTGTGCAGTGAGAAGCCGCCGATGTCGAAGTGACCCGCATCTTCGAAATGATCGTCCAGCGTAAAGGTGCCGCTGTCGAGCGCCGCGCTGGCTGTGACCATTTTGAACGTCGAGCCCGGCGGATACAGCCCGTCCAGCGCACGGTCCAGCAGCGGCGCATCGCTGCGCACGCGCAACTTGCTCCAGTCCGACGTCAACGAATTCGGGTCGAACGTCGGCCGGTTGACCGCCGCCAGCAAGGCGCCTGTTCGGGGATCCATGACAATCGCAGCGCCGCGAATGCCCTGCGGCAGCGCCCGGTCGACGACCACGGCGATATCGCGCCGCAGGGTGAGGACCACCGAACCGCCTTTGGCACGCGGCGATGCTTGGATGGGTTTGAAGAGCGAGGCAAGGCTCGTCGCGTCATTGCCGCCGTTGGCGCGCGGTGCGAGGATTGGATCGAGCGCTGCTTCTAGGCCCGACTCGCCGTAGATTGACGACGAATATCCGACGATCTGGGCAAGCGTCGGCCCTGCGTCGTACACGCGGCGAGATGCTTGACTGCGCGCAAGCGGCATGCCAGCGGCATCGAGAAGCTCACCCCGGTACTGCAGGCTCTGGGCGCGCCTTGGGTCGCCGGGTCGCTCGAGGATGGCATTGCGCTGCACGAGTTGCACCCGCGCCTCCTGCGCGGCCAGAATGAGGAAGATGATGATGAACGCATAGGCGACGCTGCGTAGCCGTCGCTTCAAGCGCGAACCGCCAGGCGAGGACGCACGTACTCCTGCAGCGATCGCACCTCGATCGGCTTGTCGATGCGAGACTCGAGCGCCAGGAGCAGCGCGCGAACGGTATCCAGCGACGTCAGGCAGGCGACGCCGCACTCCAAGGCTGCGTGACGGATTCGGTAGCCGTCTGACTGGGCGACCGAATTGGGGGCGACGTTATTGATGGTCAGATCGACTCCCCCTTCGGAGATGAGATCAACCACGTGCGGGGAGCCTTCGGAGATCTTGTTGACGCGGTTGGCCGCTACGCCGTGCTCGCGAAGGTAGTGCCAGGTCCCGGGGGTGGCAAAGAGTTGAAAGTCCATTTCGGCAAGCGCGCGGGCGATCGGCAGCGCTGCCTCCTTTTCGGCATCTGCGATCGAGAGCAAGATGCGACCCCCTGGCGGAGGGAGCGCGAGACCGGAGCCCAGCAGGCTGCGCAGCAACGCGCCGGCGTAGGTGCGGTCAATCCCCAGAACTTCTCCCGTTGATTTCATTTCCGGGCCCAGCATGGTCTCGATACGGCGCAGTTTGGAGAACGAAAACACCGGTGCTTTGACCGCGACGAAGTCGGGTGCCGGCAAAAGGCCTGTTTCGATGCCGATCTCCGGCAGCTTCTTGCCCAGCGCAACAGCGGTCGCCGCCGACACCAGCGGCACGCCGGTCAGTTTGGCGATAATCGGCACCGTGCGGCTGGCGCGCGGGTTTGCCTCGATCACGAACAGCTCGTCGCCCTTGACGATATATTGGACGTTGATGAGGCCACGAATGCCGAGTTCAGCTGCCAACCGCCGCGTGACGTCGCTGATTCGCTGCTGCATGGCAGGCGTGATGCTTTGCGGTGGATAGACCGCCATTGAGTCGCCGGAATGAATGCCGGCACGCTCGACGTGCTCGAATATGCCTGGGATGCAGATGTTCTCTCCGTCAAAAACCGCGTCGACTTCTACTTCCGTGCCTGAAATATATTTGTCGACGAGGAGCGGCGCGCCAGGTTGGATGGGCGGAGCGCTTTCGGCATATGCCGCTAACTGTGCTTCGTTATAGACGATCTCCATGCCGCGTCCGCCGAGCACGTACGAAGGCCGAACCAGCACGGGAAAACCGATGGAACGGGCGATCTCGCGCGCCTTGCGAAAGGAGAGCGCGGTTTGCCCTTGTGGCCGGGCAACCCCAAGCCGCGCCAGCACCGCGTCGAACTTCTTCCGGTCCTCAGCGAGATCGAGCGCGCGCTGACTAGTTCCCAGGACGGGAATACCACGCGCTTGCAGCTCGCGGGCAAGATTGATGGGGGTCTGCCCGCCGAACATCAGCAGCGTGCCGTCGGCGCCAGTAGCGCGGACCGCCTGTTCGACCTCGTCGGCGCAGGGCGGCTCGAAGATGAGCACATCGGAGATATCGAAGTCGGTACTGACCGTCTCTGGGTTGTTGTTGACCATGATAGACGCCACGCCTGCATCGTGCAGCGCCCAGGCTGCGTGCACGCAGGAGTAATCGAACTCGATACCCTGACCGATGCGGATCGGCCCGCTGCCGACGACGACCACGCTGCGGCCTGCTGGTCGGCGCAGCTCGTCTTCTTCTCCGACCGTGGCGTAGTAGTATGGCGATCGCGCAGGGAACTCGGCCGCCGCCGTGTCGACCATCTTGTATGCAGACTGCGCGTCAGGCCCACATTGCGAGCGCACAGCGCCCAGCGCCGTGCCGCTCAGGCGCGCGATTGTCGAGTCCGCATAACCCATGCGCTTGGCTTGGCTCAGCAGCGCGCCGGGTCGCTTTCCGTTTCCGCCCTCGGGCAACCGTGCGCGCAAGCCCATCTCCATTTCCACGAGTTCGCGCATCTCCCACAGCCAAAAACGATCCACACTCGAGAGCACCGAGATCTCCTCGACGTTGCGGCCACGGCGCAGGCATTCCGCCATCACGAAGAGCCGTTCGTGCGTCGGCGCGCGCAAGACGTCGTCGAGTTCGTCGTCACTCCATTGCTGGTAAGGGCCGCCCGTCAGGGAGTCGCGCCCGATGTCGAGGCCGCGGACCGCCTTGAGCAGCGCCTCACCGAATGTGCGGCCGATCGCCATGACCTCACCCGTCGATTTCATCTGCGTGCCCAAGCGTGCGTCGGCAAGCGGAAACTTGTCGAATGGCCAGCGCGGAATCTTCACGACGCAGTAGTCGAGCGTGGGCTCGAAGGCGGCTTTAGTCACGCCGGTGACTGGGTTGGGAAGATCAGGCAGTCTCGCCCCGAGCGCGATCTTGGTGGCGATTTTAGCGATTGGGTAACCGGTGGCTTTGCTCGCCAGCGCCGACGAGCGGGAGACGCGCGGATTCACCTCGATGATTTGATAGGCGTCGCTGTGCGGGTCGAGCGCAAACTGGATATTGCAGCCGCCTTCGATCTTCAGGTAGCGAATAATATTGATAGCCGAGCTGCGCAAGCGCTGATAGTCTCGATCCGATAACGTCTGCGACGGCGCGACCACAATCGAATCACCGGTGTGTACGCCGACCGCATCGACGTTCTCCATGTTGCAGATCGTGATACAGTTGTCGCCAGCATCGCGCAGGACTTCGTACTCGATCTCCTTCCAACCCAGTAATGAGGACTCGAGCAGCACTTGGTGAATGATGCTTGCGGCGAGTCCGGTTTTCACCGTGTAGGCGAGCTCGCGCTCGTCGTGCACCGCGCCGCCGCCGGTGCCGCCCAGCGTGTAGGCCGGTCGAACGATGAGCGGATAGCCGGCACGCTGCGCGAACGCCTTTGCTTCGTCGATGTTGGTCACGACCGCAGATGGTGGCACAGGCTCGCCGATGTGTTGCATCGCCTCCTTGAAGAGCCTGCGGTCTTCGGCAAGCTGAATGGTGCGCAGCGGCGTACCGAGCAGCTTCAGCTCGAAGCGCTCGAGCGTGCCGCGTTCGGCGAGCGCCACGGCGAGATTCAGGCCGGTCTGACCACCGAGTGTTGCCAGCATGCCGTCGGGTCGCTCTCGTTCGATGATCGCCTCGACGTAGGCCGGGGTCAGCGGCTCGAGATAGACCACATCGGCCATCTCTGGGTCGGTCATGATGGTTGCAGGATTTGAATTGACCAGAATGACGCGCACGTTCTCCTCGCGCAATGCGCGGCACGCCTGCACACCGGCGTAGTCAAACTCAGCCGCTTGCCCGATAACAATTGGACCTGAGCCGACGACAAGGACGGAACGAATAGGCCGCTCGCTCATGGCGCGCGCTTCCTGCGCAACGATCCAACGAAGTCGGCAAAGAAGTGGCGCGCGTCAGCCGGCCCTGGTGAAGCTTCGGGGTGGAACTGGACGGATGAGATGGGCAGGGTTGTGTGTCGCAGGCCCTCATTGGTGCCGTCGTTGAGGTTGACCAGGGTTTGCTCGACATCCGGCGGCAGGGTCTTTGCGTCGACGGCGTAGCCGTGGTTCTGCGCAGTGATGATGACAGCGCCCGTCCGGCAATCCTGAACGGGTTGGTTTGCACCGCGGTGTCCGTACTTGAGCTTGAACGTCTTGGCGCCCAGCGCTTCGGCAAGCAGCTGATGCCCTAAACAGATGCCGAACATCGGCAGTTTTCCGTATTCGACCGCGCGTCGCAGCGTACCGACGACAGCATCCAGTTCGGCTGGATCGCCCGGACCGTTACTGATCACGAGGCCGTCAGGTCGGAGCTCGAGCAGTTGCTCGAAGGTCGTGCAAAACGGGATCTCCAGAACCTGCGCGCCGGCCTCCATCAGGCTTTGCGCGATGTGCTCCTTCGTGCCGCAGTCGAGCAACGCGACGCGCACCGGTCCTTGGCCGCGATCTTCTTCCTTCGACACCGAGACGGAGGCGACGAGATCCGCCGTGCCCAGCGGTTGACGAACGTATTCTTCTAATGAAGCGACAGCCTCGGCGATTGCACCTTTGCCCACGGCCAGCACGGCGCGCATCGTGCCGGCTTCGCGCAGGCGCGTGACGAGCGCGCGCGTGTCAATGCCTTCAATGCCTCGGACGCCGCTCTGGTCAAGCCATGCCGGAAGATTGCCAGTGCTGCGGTAGTGGCTCGGATGGCGGCTCACACGTTTGAAGGCAGCGCCTGCAGCGCAGATGGTCTTGTGCTGGCGCACCGCCGGGTCGAGGCCGTAGTTGCCGATGAGCGGGTAGCAAAAGACGAGGATCTGGCCGGCGTACGACGGGTCGGTGAGCGCTTCTTCGTAGCCCGTCATGCCGGTGAAGAATACCGCCTCGCCGCGTGACGTGCCGTCGGGTCCGATTGCGGCGCCGGCGTACGAGGTGCCGTCGGCAAGCAGCAGGACTGCCTTGCGCTCCGTCACGACGGCATTCTCACTTCGCCGAGTGGTTTGCTCATACGCTCAGCTTGGAGTTCGCCATCGCGTACGATCACAACGCCGCCGACGACGGTTAATGCCGGTTTCACCGCAAACGTCATCCCGGCAAACGGTGTGACGCGGCCTTTTGAATAGAAGCGTCGCGGATCGACCGTCCACGGTCGCTGCAGGTACAAACCCGTGATGTCCGCGGGCGAGCCAGGTTCGAGCGTGCCGCCGGGCACGCCCAAAAGCGCGGCCGGATTGGTTGAGTAGTTTTTGATCATGGTGGGAAGATCGACGCCGGCGAGCGCGTGGAATGTCGCGGCTACCGCGGTCTCAAGCCCGCTAAAGCCGACGCAGGCGTGTGACAGCGGCGGCTCCTTCTCCCACTCCGTATGGGGTGCGTGGTCACTCGCAAAGACAGTGATTAGCCCCTCGGCAACCGCTGCGCGCAAGGCCGCGGTGTCGCCGGCGCCGCGCAGCGGCGGATTCACACGATAGCGTGCATCAAAATCTAATAGCGAGTCGTCCGTGCACTGCAGGTGATGCGGGGTCACCTCCGCGCTGACGCCGATATTTGCGCCGCGAGCCCAGCGGATCAGTTCTACCGTTTGCGCGGCGCTGACGTGGCAGAGATGCCAAGCCTTGCCGGTCGCTTGAGCAACCATGATGTCACGCGCCGCAATCGCCGCCTCCGACACGCTCGGAGCAGCCGCGATGCCCATCCTCGAGCTCGTCTCGCCCTCATTGATAAGACCGCCGTCAAAACTCGGGTCTTCACAATGCGAAAGGAACGGCTGGCGCAAGTCGAGCGTGTAGCGTGCTGCGTTGTACAATGCTTTGAGCGATCGGGTCGCGGCGCCATCGTCGGAAAATGCCACGGCGCCAGCTTTCGCCATGCCGCGTAGCGGCGCAATTCGCTTGCCCTCGCGACCAACCGTGACCGCGCCGATCGGGTAGCAGCGCGCACCCCGCAGGCGACTCGTTTCGGCCAGCAATCGCTCGATGCGCTCTGGGTTATCGAGTGCGGGTTTCGTGTTCGGCATGGCGGCGACGGCGGTGAAACCGCCCGCGGCAGCCGCGCTGAGGCCGCTGGCAAGCGTTTCCTTTTGGGCGGCGCCCGGCTCGCGCAGGTGGACGTGGGGATCGATGAACCCGGGGCAGAGCACCATTCCCGCGCAATCGACGCGTTCGCTGTCGGCATCGGTCGCCGCGGGCGCGCCCTCGAGCAGCGCGGCGACGATACCGCGGCGCACGACGATGGTCCTGATTGCGTCCAGTCCGAGCTTGGGATCGACGACGCGCGCGCCGACGAAGTCGCGATTGCCTGGCGGGTTATGATTCGTGCTTGTCATGCGACGCGTTCCCGCGCGGGCGTGAGTGGGGTCACGAGGCTGCGCTCCAACACCGCCATGCGAACGTACACACCATTTTCGACCTGCCGCTCGATCCGGCTGCGCTCGCTGCGCACGAGGGCACCGTCGATCTCAACCTCACGGTTGACGGGTCCAGGGTGCATGATAATACAATGCGGTTTGAGCGCGCGTGCTCGGTCCATTGTCAGCCCGTACGATTTGGCGAGGTCGTCGTAAGGTGGCATATCGCCATCCCTGGCGCGTTCCTTTTGAATGCGCAGCAGCATGACTGCATCCGCGCTCGGGAGGACCGCGTCCATATCGGCGCTGACGTGCGCGAATCCCCAGCCTGGTACGCTTGGCGGCAAGAGCAGCGGCGGTCCGCAGAGCGTCACCGACCCACCCAACAGCCAGGCGGCTCGAGCGCTGGAGCGTGCGACGCGGCTGTGCCCGACATCCCCGCAGATGACAAGTTTGCGGCCTTTCAGCTCGCCGAACTCTTCGATCAGCGTCATGGCGTCCAGCAGCCCCTGGGTTGGATGCGCGTGGGCACCGTCGCCCGCATTGAGGACTGCACCCTCGAAGTAGCGTGCCAGGGCGTGCGGAAATCCAGCTTCCGAGTGCCGCACCACCAGCGCGTCGGCGCCGATCGCACGGACCGTGCGCATGGTGTCTTCGAGCGACTCGCCCTTCGCCAGGGACGAGCCCTCGGTGCGAAAGTCGATCCACATTGCGCCCATACGCTGGGCAGCAACGGCAAATGACGTCGACGTGCGAGTGCTGGCCTCGAAGAACATGCCCAGCACGACCTTGCCTCGCAGGCGCGTGTTTTCGTTGGGCACGCCCGCCTTGAACTGCCTGGCGCGCGCGATCAACGCCTCGATGAACGGCCGATCTGCGTCATCGAGGTCGAGGAGATGCTTCGTTTTGGTCACGTTCGCTCGTATATGGCGACGCGGTCGGTGTCGCCTTGCTCGCGTCCCAGCTGAACCTCGACGTGTTCGGCGCGCGAGGTGGGAACGAAGCGGCCGACATAGTCAGGCTGAATCGGCAGCTCGCGCAAACCGCGGTCGACGAGCACGCATAAGCGCGCAACGCGCGGGCGACCGAGGTCGGTTATCGCGTCGAGTGCGGAGCGGACCGTGCGCCCCGTATACAGCACGTCGTCGACGAGTACGACCTCTTTGCCGGCCACGTCGAACGCAATTTGGCTATCGGGCATGTCGCGAGCGGCATCATCATCGCGGTATATGGTGACGTTGAGGAAGCCGAGCGCCAAGGTGACGCCGGTTCGAGCTTTGATTTGTGCATGGATGCGGCGGGCGAAGTTTTCGCCGCCTTTGCGGATTCCGATCAGGATAAGGTCGTCGGTTGCGCCGTTCGGTTCGATGATCTGCTGGGCGAGGCGTTCGATCGTGCGCTGTAGCTCGGCAGACGAAAGCACGACCCTCTTCTCTTTCAGGGTCGTCGCGTGCGCTGATGCCAAGGTGGGGTCCAGCCCTTTCCCGCTCGGTTTTACAATGAGTCGAGGCGTTCGGAACTCTTCGCGAGGTGGGCGCGTAGTTCTCGGAGCCGGGATTGTTCCTTCTGTACCACGTCTTTTGGCGCCTTCTCGACGAAGCCCACCGCTGCGAGTTTGCGCTCGAGCGCGGCGATGTCAGCGGTCGCTTTGTCGATCTCTTTGCGCAGCGCGGCGCGCTCCTTTTCGATGAAGGCTGCGTCCACCGGCAGGAGCACTTCTACCTGCCCCATGCGGCGCGACAACGCGTGTGGTGGGCGACCGTTGCCGCCGCTGACGGGGATGACGGCGCTGGCGCGCCCCAGCGTGCGAATGATGCCGCTCTCGCGGTGAAGCAGTGCCAGCATGGCCTCATCTGCTCCGGCGACCGTGACGTCGCTGAGGTCGCGATATTTCAATTGGGGAATGGCGCGCAGGTCGCGCACCGTTTTGGCGAACTCCAACAGCGTCGTCATGTCCTGGTCAGCGGCGGCGTCGGCACGCCCCGCATCGGGCGCAGGCCACGCCGACTTTTCGATTCGGTCGCCAGCATGAGGCAGATGCTGCCATAACTCTTCGGTCAAAAAAGGCATGATCGGGTGAAGCAGCTGCAAGGAGGTGGAGAGGACGCGTGCTAGGATCGGCGCTCGGGTCGGCGCTTTGTCCTTTGCAACTTCGATGTAGACGTCACACAGCTGGTTCCAGATAAAGCTATAGAGCGTTTGCGACCATTCTGAAAAATCGTACGCATCCGCTGCGGCATCGACGCGTTGGATCGTGCGCGTCAGCGCGTTCATGATCCAGCGGTCGGCGAGCGTCCACTGATCGTGTGCAGGCAATGGGAACGTTGCGGGAGGCGAGGGCTGCCCTGCGTCGGCCGATGCTGCGCCTTGTAGTTCGGGGAACGTCTGCAGCGCGAAGCGTACCGATTGCCAGATCTTGTTGCCAAACTTGCGCGCATCTTCGCAACGGGCCACCGAAAAGCGAACGTCCTGGCCCTCGTGCATCTGGCTCACGATGCCGAAGCGGGTGGCATCGGCGCCGTACTCCGCGACGAGATCCATCGGATCGAGGGCATTGCCCAGCGACTTGCTCATCTTCTGCCCTTCCTCGTTGAGGATGAGCGGCGTGATGAGGATCTCACGAAAGGGCTCCTTGTGCATGAAGTGGAGACCCATCATGACCATGCGCGCAACCCATAGGAAGATGATCTCGCGTCCGGTGATCATGAGCTGGTTCGGATACCAGGCTTTGAGCTCAGGGGTCAGCTCGGGCCAGCCTACGATGGAGAACGGCCACAGGCTGCTCGAAAACCACGTGTCAAGCGTGTCGGGGGCCTGGGTCAACGTTGCGTTACTGCATGTTTCGCATTGTGCCGGCGCGCTTTCAGCGACGTTGACGTGACCGTTTGCGCAATACCAGACGGGCATGCGATGCCCGAGCCAGATCTGGCGCGAAATGCACCAGTCCCGGATACGCTCGAGCCAGTCCTCATATGTACGCGTGTAGCGCGGTGGAGCAAAATGCAGTCTGCCGCTGCGCGATGCTTCCAGCGCCGGCGCCGCAAGCGATTTCATTTTCACGAACCACTGGAGTGAGAGGAGCGGCTCGACGATCGTGTCGCAGCGGTAGCATGTGCCTTGCGCAACCGAGTGCGGCGCTTCTTTTTCAAGCACCCCGCGTTCGCGCAGCGTTTGCACGGCGAGTTCTCGCGCCTTGAAGCGATCGAGTCCTCGGAACTGCGGCTCGACCTGAACCGTCATCTTGGCGTCGAAGCCGATGACGGATTTCGCCTCGAGGCCATGGCGCTCGCCGATTTCAGCATCGGTCTGATCGTGACCGGGCGTGATCTTCAGCGCACCGGTGCCGAACTCGCGTTCCACCGCGCTGTCCGCGATGACGGGAATGGCTGCGGGTGACAGTGGCCGCATCACCTTTTTACCCACCAGGCTCGCGTAGCGTGGGTCGTCCGGGTGGACGGCCACCGCGACGTCGGCGAAAATGGTTTCGGGACGGGTGGTTGCGACGACGATTCCGTCGCCGCCGTCTTCTGCACGATAGCGCACGAAGAAGAGCGAGGCGTCGACATCGCCGCGTTCGACCTCGCTGTCCGAAAGCGTCGATTGACAGTGCGGGCACCAGTTGACCAGGCGCAACCCACGATAGATGAGACCCTCGCGGTGGAGATCGATGAAGACCCTCGTGACGGCGCGGGTGAGCCCGGCGTCCATGGTGTAACGATCGCGTCGCCAGTCGGGCCCGAAGCCGAGCGCCCGGAACTGTTCGTAGATGATGTGGCCGTATTGATTGCGCCACGCTTCCGCGCGCTCACGGAATGTATCCGGACCAAGATCGTAGCGAGTGAGGCCTTCTTTTGCGAGTTCTTTTTCGATGACGTTCTGCGTGGCGATCGCTGCGTGGTCTTGACCTGGCAGCCAGACAGCGTTGTCGCCGCGCATGCGATGCAGGCGCGTCAAGATGTCCATCGGCGTGTAGGTGGACCCGTGGCCCATGTGCGCGCGCCCGGTGATGTTCGGCGGCGGCATCGAGATGACAAAGGCAGGCCGCGACGGGTCAGGCTCTGCGTGGAACGCACCTTCGGACTCCCAGCGCTTGTACCACGCGTTCTCGATCGACTTTGGATCGTATTTCTCTGAAAGCGGCTGCGTCATATGATGGGTTTAGTTCGGGTGGTTCGGGTCACGCCCTTTGTGGGCTTCACGAGCTACCTTCCGAGTTTTATGCACAGCCGAATGTCAGCCTAACGGGCGTGCAGGGTCATGCGGCTCCACTTGTCCGGTTTTGAAACGAGCTCAACGTGCTGGAAACCACAAGCCTTCAGCATGTGCGCGAGCGCCGGCGGATTGGGAGCGAACCAGTTGGTGGGATCGCCACCGCACTCGGTGCTGGGATAGAACGCCAAAAGAGGCTCTTTGCGTTTGTTCATGGCGGAAAGTGATTCCACGATCGCGAGGCCACCGGGCGCCGTCACTTCCCGTAGTCGGTCGAGCGCGGCCATAGGATTACGCATGTGGTATATGACGCCGAAGAAAAATACCACGTCGAAAGTGCCGACAGTCGCGCGGCTGAGGTCGAGAACGTCAATGAACTTATCGTCGACGTCGAGCCCGAGCGCCTCCCGAGCGAGTTCGAACGCTCCTTTATGCCCCCATCCGCCTCCGCCCCACGAGTACGAATCAGTGGCGAGCACTCTTTTTGCGCCGCGCCGCTTTGCCTCGAAGCTCCAGGCGCCGTCCCATGCGCCAATGTCGAGCACGGACGTGCCGTCAAGGCGCGCCGGCACGTGAAAACGTGGCGCATGTTCTTTACCGACGGGATCGATGACGCCCGGCGTGATGACGCCTTGCCCGAGGTCCATAATATGGAACCACTCATACAGATCGACTCGTCTGCGTAGCTCGTCTTTTGTCATTCCGCTAGCGCGGGTTCGCGCCTTGGACTAGGCCGGTACGTCTTTCGATTGCCCGGTGGGAATGAGCACAGGAGCCTGTGCCGCGTCGATGACTTCTTTGTTGATGATGCATTTTTTAACATTGGTCAGCGACGGCAGGTCGTACATGACGTCGAGCATGACCTCTTCAAGGATGGAACGCAAGCCGCGGGCGCCCGTCTTGCGCGACTGGGCGCGGTGTGCGATTGCGACCAGAGCCTCTTTCGTGAAGCTGAGTTCGATGCCGTCCATCGCAAAGATTTTTTGATATTGACGCACGAGCGCGTTGCGCGGCTCGGTAAGGATTCTGCGCAGCGCCAGCTCGTCGAGCGGATCGAGCGTGACCATGATCGGCAGGCGGCCGATAAACTCGGGAATGAGTCCAAAGCGGAGCAAGTCCTCTGGCAACAGCGCTTGCAACAGGCGGCTCGTCTTCTTCTCGCTCTTGGTCTCCGGCACCGCACGGAAGCCGAGACTCTGATTAGCGACACGACCTTCGATGATTTTCTCAAGCCCGTCGAATGCCCCGCCGCAGATGAACAGCACGTTGGTCGTGTCGATTTGGATGAATTCCTGATGCGGGTGCTTGCGCCCGCCTTGCGGCGGCACGTTGGCAGTCGTCCCTTCGAGAATCTTGAGCAGCGCCTGCTGAACGCCTTCACCTGAGACGTCGCGTGTGATCGACGGGTTCTCGCTCTTGCGAGCGATCTTGTCGATCTCGTCGATGTAAACGATGCCTTTCTCCGCGCGCTTGACGTCGTAGTCGGCAGCCTGGATCAGCTTGAGCAAAATATTCTCGACGTCTTCACCGACGTAGCCGGCTTCCGTCAGCGAGGTCGCGTCGGCCATCGCAAGCGGCACGTCGAGGATCTTGGCGAGCGTTTGGGCGAGGTAAGTCTTGCCGGAGCCGGTCGGGCCGACCAGCAGGATGTTGCTTTTGTGGAGTTCGACCTCGTCGTTGCCGCCGGTCGACGCCTGATTGGAATTGATACGCTTATAGTGATTGTAGACTGCTACCGCCAGGCTCTTTTTTGCGCGCTCCTGACCAATGACGTACTGGTTGAGGATGTGGTTGATCTCTTTGGGCTTGGGGATGTTGCGCAGCCGTAGGTTCTCATCGACGTTTTTGTAGAGCTCTTCCTCGATGATCTCGTTGCACAGCTCGATGCATTCGTCGCAGATATAGACGCCGGGGCCGGCGATGAGCTTGCGCACTTGCTCCTGCGACTTGCCGCAGAAGCTGCACTTGAGCTGACCTTTCTCGTCCCCGAATCTAAACACGCCGCCTCATGCTCCCACAGCCGCTGGGCTGTTTCTCCGCTCCTAGCCGCTTGCCGGTTTCGGTCCGCTCGCCTCGCGTGACTGGCGGCTGATAACCGAATCGACGAGTCCGTAAGCGACCGCCTCCGGCGCGGTCAGGTGATAATCTCTATCCATATCGCGATCTATTCGCTCGAGCGTCTGGCCGGTTGCCTCAACGTAAATGTTGGCGAGAAGCTTGCGCGTGTTGATGAGATCGCGCGCATAGATCTCGAGATCCGTGGCCTGTCCGCCGACCTGCGAGACCCAGGGTTGATGAATGAGTATCTTCGAGTACGGGAGGGCAAAACGCTTTCCCTTGGCGCCGCCGGTCAACAGGATGGACGCGGCACTCGCCGCCAGTCCCGCGCAAAAAGTGGCGACATCAGGCTTCACGAGCTGCATGGTATCGTATATAGCTAGGCCCGCCGTCACGCTGCCGCCGGGACTATTGATGTACATCTCTATATCCTTATCGGCATCTTCCTTTTCAAGGAACAGAAGTTGCGCGATCACCAAATTGGCAAGGTTGTCGTCGATTGGGCCGCCGACAAAGACGATTCTCTCCTTTAACAGGCGTGAGAAGATGTCGAATGCGCGCTCTCCGCGAGCGGTTTGTTCGACGACCATTGGTACCAAATGTCCCATAGTGATCCCCTACGTCGTATGTGTCTGAAAAAGCGGAAAGACGGCCATTAGCTCGTTGTCTGGGCGACGGTTGCAACTTCTGCAATGGCGGCGCGCTCTACAAGGAAGTCGAGTGTTTTGCGTCTGCTCACTGTATCGATTATCGGCGCGAACCCGCTGGTCTTGCGCAGCAATTCGATCACCGCTTCTCTGGTTTGCCCGTAGGACTGCGCCATTGCGTCTAGTTCTTGCTCGACGTCGCCCGTGGTGGTCTCGATTTTCTCACGTTTGGCTATTTCTTCGAGCAGCAGCGCGGTCTTCACGCGTCGCTCGGCTTCCGTTCGATATTCCGCGCGCAGTCCCGCCTCGTCCACGGTTTTCGCCGCCAGATATTCCTCCCACGAGCGGCCGATGCGCTGCATGTATGACTTCGCGTCGGAGACGAGGTTGTCGATCTCGCGCTCGACGAGGATCTCAGGGAGCGGCACCTCGTTGCGCAGCAGCAGCGCCTCGAGCAGTTGGCGCTGCAGATCCTCGTCGCTGCGAGCACGCGCAACAGCCTCCAACCTTCGCCGCACGTCCTCGCGCAACGCCGCCACCGTTTCTTGCTCGGAGACTTGCCGTACGAACTCGTCATTGAGCTCGGGCAGCACGGCGTGTTTGATCTCGTGAACGGTGACGTCGAAAACGGCATCCTTTCCAGCCAGATCCTGCGCCCGATAGCCGGCGGGAAAGGTGACGCGCACCTGACGCTGCTCGCCGGGTTTGGCGCCATGCAGCTGCTCAGCGAAGCCGGGCACGAAGCGGTCGGCGCTGACTTCGGCTGTATGGTTTTCGGCACTTCCGCCTTCAAATGGCTGACCGTCGATACGCCCGGTGTAGTCCATCGTTATCGTGTCGCCGTCTTGCACGCCGCGGTCTTCGACGGGCTCGAGCAACGCGGCCCGCTTGCGCAAGGCGTCGATGCTGTGATCGACCTCTTCTTCTGATACGGCGACCAGCGAGCGATTGATAGGGATAGCCGTGTATTCGGAGAGCACGATTTCAGGACGAACGGCGACCTTGGCCTTGATGCGCAAGCCGCGCTCCTCGTCGGAGCGGTCGAGATCGATATGCGGGCGGTCGACCGGCTCGAGCTGATGCTCCTTGAGCGCTCGCGCGTAGACTTCGGGAACGAGGTCTTCAAGTGCTTGGCTCTCGATGCTGCCCTTACCGATATGCTGTTCGAAAATCTTACGCGGCACGTGGCCGGCGCGGAAGCCTGGTAGCTTGTAACGGGTGACGAGCTTGCGGTATGCGCGGTCTTGAGCCTGCGCGAAATCAGCAGGGGAGACTTCGATGTCGAGCTCGACTTCGGTCGGGGCGAGCTTGCGAAGGGAGGCGGTCACCGCTTGAGACTATGAACGAAATACATCGGGCGTTCGGCCTTCGCCCGGTTTTTTCGCCTATCCTTTGGTATGCTGTCGTCGCACGACACGGCGCGGTGTGCGCTCGCGCAATAGAGGAAAGTCCTGCAGCGACTATGGAGCGGAAGACGAGATTCGAACTCGCGACCCTCGCCTTGGCAAGGCGATGCTCTACCGCTGAGCTACTTCCGCATGGCGATGAGTGCGCCGATTCTTATGCGCTCGACTCCGTTATCCTTGCGGGGAAACGCGCTTGCGCAAGCCGAAAATCGCTGCATGAGCGATAGCGCATTGGTCTTGCTCGTTTTGCTTGTGGGTGGTCTCTCATTTTTGACTCTTTTTTTCTGGATCATCGTTCGAAGCGTGAGCGAATCAGATGCGAATGAACCGCCTGCAGGCATTTCCCATTAACGTGGATCGTTGCTTCGGCAAAAATAAATAATGTAGTCGACGACAAGTAAACCTGAAGTCGACTATGGCTAGTATGTACCCGCACACGCAGCCCCCAAACACGTTCCGTAGGCCGGGCGGCCGGATGCCCTCAGCGAGCCCCGGACAAGAGCATCTATGAGCGCCATCGATCTCAGCGGAAAGGTTGCTCTGATCACCGGTGGGTCGAGCGGTATTGGCGCGGCCGCGGTTCGCTTGCTGCACCGCGCGGGGGCCTCAGTCTTCTTCACCTATCTCGCCCACGAGTCGCGTGCCCCGGCACTGGTAAGCGAGCTGGGCGACCGTGTCGCATACCAGCGCTGCAATGTCGCCGAGCACGACACGCTTCCAGCGCTCGTCGAGACATGCGTCAATCGTTTCGACCGCATCGACGTGCTCGTCAACAACGCGGCGACCTTCAGCGAGAATTTGTTCACCGCTCGCGACTACGCCGCGTGGCGGCGCGGCTGGCAACATACTTTCGACGTTAATATCTTCGGCGCGGCGCACCTCGCCTGGTTGGTCATGCACCGCATGCGTTCTCAAAGGGGTGGCGGCAAGATCATCAACGTGGCTTCGCGTGCCGGTCATCGGGGCGAGCCTTCGGGCGACTATGGAGCGAGCAAGGCGGCATTGCTGAATCTCACCAAATCGATTGCGCGCTCGTGCGCCAGCGATGGTATAGTGGCGATGGCCGTGGCGCCCGGTTTCATTGAGACAGACAGGGTCGCGCCCATTTTGGCCGAGCGGCGTGCTGAGATCGAGAGTGAGATTCCGCTGGGCTACGTTGGCAGCGCTGATGATGTGGCGCACGTCATAACGTTTCTAGCCTCGCCGCTCGCGACGTACACAAACGGTGCAACAATAGACATCAACGGCGGGTCATACGTCCGCTAGAGCGGCGCAGTGACAAACGGCTTCGCGCGGCATCGGATGGGCAAGAGAGGACTCGAACCTCCACGGGTTTCCCCACCGGATTCTAAGTCCGGCGCGTCTGCCAATTCCGCCACATGCCCACAACCGGTGTTCGTTGGTGTTCGCTCCGGCTTCATTCGCTAGGCCGGTTGGATGTTCCGCCGGCGCCCAAGCGTGGACGCAAAGACGAGCGTTCCTACCAAAGCCACGAACGCTGCTGCGAAAAACGTCAGATGCGGCGATACTCGCCACAACAGACCACCGACGATCGATGCTGGAAAGACGATAAGACCGCGCGTGAAGTAGTATGACCCCACGTCGACGCTGCGGCGTTCGCTGCGTGCAAGATCGACGAGTAGCGCTTTTCGCGGCGGCTCGCCGATCTCACGTAATCCCATGCATGTAAAGGCAACGACCAGCATCAAGGTTGTCGTGGAAAGCGCGAGCACGAGCGGAAAGATGGCAAAAAATGCATAGGTGAGCGTCACCCAGGGTCCTCGGCCCCGCAAGTCCGCGTTGCGTGCAACCGGCAAGTACACTGCTATTGAGGTGAGCATCGCCAGGCCGATGAGCCAGCCGAAGGTGGGCGCAGACACACCGACGATCTGCGTTGCATACAGAACGATAAACACCTCGCCTATCCCTTGCCCGAATCGCACAAGGCTGTCTGCCAAGAGCAGCTGCTTGAGTTGCGGGTCGAGGCTCGTGACGTCATTGATGCACTCAGCCAGCGAGAGTTGCGTGCCGACCGCAAAGCGATATCGCATGAGTTGAATGAGAGCGGCGACGATCCCCAGGGCGATGCCGATCGCAATTGCGGTGCGCATGCCCACGAGCAACCCGAATGTGGCTATGAGCATGCCTCCCAGCACTGGCGCAATGATGATCGGAACGCGGCGCACGATCGACGGATAAGCGAAGGCGACGCTGCGCTCACCCTTTCTTAAGGAGTCACCGACGATCGAGAAGGTCGCGGGAAGCGAGAAGCTTTGCCAGGCGCTGACGAGCGGCAGCGCGAGGAGTACTATCCACCAGCGGCTAGCGAGCGCGACGGCAGCGTAACCGGCTAGTGCCAGGATGTTGAAAGCGAGCAGCGACTTTTTCGGACCAAGACGCGCCGTCAGGACGCCGCCTGGAAATTGATAGACCGCATCCAACAGATCTTTCAGCGTGCCAAAGGCTGATACGGCGAGCACCGAACCGCCGAGCGCCACGAGGTAATTCGGCACAAAGCGCGACCAAAGCTCCTCGCCGCAGCCGATGAAAAAGATGGCAACCAGGAGGACTGTCAGATTTCTGCGCTGTGCTCTTGAGGAGTCGAGCTCCACGCGTTAACCTACATCGTGTTTGCAGAACTCGTAGAGCGCGTCGTACAGAGGAAACTCTACGTCCAGCAGCGCGTGGTCGTCGGCATAGCGCGAACCCCAATGCGCATGAAAGCCCGATGCAATAGCGTAGAGACCGGCCGATTCGGGTGTGAGCGCGCGGTTCTCGGTGTCGGCGCCGCGCACGATCTCGGCGACCCTTGCCAGCGCGGGATCGCTGAGCTTGTATTTCTTGAGAAATGCGTCGAACGAGCACAGCTCGCCGTGGTGGCCGAGCTCAACGCCGGGAACATCAAACGGCAGAGCAGGCGTGGTCTCGGCCACACGCAAGACATCGTCGCGTGGAACGTAGAGAATTTCGGCCTCGGGGTCGATGAAGCGCCGGATGAGCCAGGCGCACGCGATGCGATCGACCTTTGCATGCTCGCGGGTAATGAAGCTGAGTGTCATTTTATGGTGGGCTCCCGTCTGGTTCGAATTTGACGAGCTTTCCACGCTTGAAGTACGCCCAGTAGTGAAAGGGCGACGTGCTGGGATATTTCCAGGCGTCCAATGTCTTGAGGTACTCGATGCTTCCCCACGCGGATGGATAGCCGCGTGACCATGCGACCATCTCGTGCGTCATCCCAGGCAACACCTCCTGAGAGTAGATCGCCTGAATGATGCGGTGGGGCCACGTTGGATGCGCTATCTTCGCAGGGATGGTGCTGTAGGAGCGCTCGAAATCCCAAACATCTGCTTTCATAGTATAGAACGCAGTGCAGCGCTTCGGGCTCAGCGGAAGCGGTTGAGGCGCCCTTGCGAAACTCGGCGGACCCGCAGGCGGACGAGAGGGCGGCTGTCGCGAGCTTGTCCAATACGACCTTTCGTGCACATCGCCACTTGCCGGTTTGTCGAAAAGAATGACGAGTGGATTCATCGCCGCAAAACTAGCATCTGTTTCGAAGCCTGACGGTCCGTCATAGCCGAGAATGAACGTGGCCTGACCATACGCGCGCACGATCCGCCTGATGCGAAACGGAACCCCGCCATCTGCGTCAAAAGAACCGCCTTCGTTGTTCGAAATCGCGCAATCCGCGTGAAGGCCGCCGCGTCCCCAGACCAGCTTGCCTTCGTACATCTCACGTACATACCGAAGACCGATGTCGTCTGCCAGCGGTACTAGATCTTGGATTGATGCAACGTTGCCCGTTGTCTTCACCGTCAGAGAATGAGCGTGGCCGCCTGCAAGGCTCGCAACAATCAGATCTCCAGCGCTCTCGATTCGCGTGATGGTGAAAATGCTCCCGAAATCCGACGTTTGCATTCCGTCGGGCATGCCGTTCTCAGCAATGCCCGGTCTTGTGTTGAGCCCGCTTTCCGAAGGCAGTGCAAGAAAGGTTTGACCAACCTGTACCGTCGGCGATTCACGCAACGGATTCACAATAGAAAAGGATATGAAAGCGCTGTCTTGCTGCGGGCGCGCCTGCGCCCGTAGCGATTGAGGCACGTAAACGACCGCATGATACATGCCGGCTTTGAGATTGCCTTGGATGAGTCGGAATCCGACTGAGGCATTCGAACTAGACG
>JALYZV010000129.1 GCA_030948685.1 Vulcanimicrobiota bacterium
GGCTCCTCTCGGTGGGTGAAGAAGAGGGCAAAGGAAACGCGCTGACCGAGGCTGCATTTCCGCTGCTCGCCGCCGCACCCATCGATTTCGTCGGCAACGTTGAGGGGCGCGACCTCTTGCTGGGTCAAGCCGACGTCATCGTCTGCGACGGCTTTGTGGGCAACGTGGCGCTCAAACTTGCGGAAGCGTCGGGCGAATATTTCTTCGGTGTGTTGCTCGAGGAGTCGCTCTCGAGCGCGCGCGGCAAGATCGGGCTGCAGATTCTCAAACCCGCACTGCGAGCGCTGCGCAAGCGCTTTGACCACCGCGAATACGGAGGGGCGCCGCTGCTGGGCGTGCGCGGCATCTGCCTGATCGGTCACGGCAGCGCTGACGCCCGCGCAATCGGCAGCGCGTGTCGAGCAGCATTGCGCGCGGTTCATCAGGATCTGGTGGGTAGCATCGGCGGCCTCGTCGATGCGGCAGCGTCAACGCAAGCTGAGGCATCTTCGCCGTGAGCCCGGTGGCGGTCGTTACCGACTCGACCGCAGACCTGGGAGATCTAGCAACCCAAGCGCACATCTCCGTCGTGCCGCTGACCGTCTCGTTTGGCAACCAGCACTTTCGCGACGGCGTCGACCTTTCGCGAGAAGATTTCTACAAGCGGCTCGCTGGCAGCTCGCAAACACCGGCCACGTCGCAGCCGGCGCCGTCGGCCTTTGCGGAGCTTTACGAAGGCTTGCTGGCGGCAGGTGCGACCGGCATCGTGTCGCTGCATTGTTCCGGTGCGCTGTCAGGAACATACAATTCCGCCGCACGTGCAGCCAAAGACGTCGATCAGAATCGAATTGTTGTCATCGACACGCGCAGCGTGTCACTGGGCTTGGGCCTGCTTGCCTTGCAGGCAGCAGATGATTCCCGCCAAGGACTGCCAATTGCCAGCATCGAGCAACGCGTGCGCGATGACAGTCCCAAGCTCGAGCTGTATGCGACCATCCCTTCGCTGACCTATCTTGCCCGCGGCGGACGAATCGGACAGCTGCAAAGCCTGCTCGGCAACGTCCTGCGCATCGTGCCCATCATCACGCTCAAAGATGGAGAGGTCGCCGAACACGCAAAGGTGCGAACCTTCGCGCGCTCCGTCGACCAAATGGTGCAGATCGTCACGTCGCGCATATCACGCCCCGGCCACGCCAAAGTGGCCGTGCTGCATTCAGTCGCTGCGGATCTGGCGGAATCCGTGGCGCGGCGCGTCCAGACTGCGGTCGCGCCTGCCCTGCTCATCTCCGAGTGCGTCGGACCGACCGTGGGGACGCACACCGGCCCGGGCGCAGTCGGCGTCGTGTTCATTCCATGAGCGCCCCATACTGGCTCACACGCACACGCGACGACGGCCTGGGGTGCTACGTCCACATTCCTTTTTGCGATCGCATCTGCCCATACTGCGACTTCGCAGTCGTGCTCTATCGCGATGCTCGCATTGCTCGTTATCTCGCGTCGTTGCTGTCGGAAGTAGCGAAGACACCGCAACGCGGTCCGCTGCAGACCCTCTATCTTGGGGGTGGCACGCCTTCCGCGCTGCCGCTGGGCGCGTTGCAAACCGTGCTGTCTGTGATTTTCGCGCGTTTCCAAACGCAGCCGGGATCGATTGAGTGCACGCTTGAGGCGAATCCAGCCCGCAATGTGCAGGACCTTACCGCCTGGCGTGAGGCCGGCGTGAACCGTCTGTCCATCGGCGTCCAGTCATTCGATGACGGCGAGCTGCATCGCTTGGGGAGAAACCACACAAGCGCGCAAGCTGCTGCGTTTTGCCGAGCCGCCCGCGCGGCGCGCTTTGAAAACATCAGCCTCGATCTGATCGCAGGGGTGCCCGGTCAAGATCGCTCGACATTCGAGCGTACGCTGACAGGGGCGCTCTCGCTCGATCCGGATCACATCTCAGTCTACGGCTTGACCATCGAAGAAGGGACGCCGTATGCTGCTTGGCATCGTCGCGTACCGGCGGCGTTTCCCGGCGATGACGAACTAGCAACGATGCTCGAGCAAGCGCATGACGTACTGAGCGCGGCGGGATTCGTGCACTACGAAATTTCAAACTTTGCGCGGTCAGGCTTTGAGAGCGCACACAACACAGGGTATTGGCGCCAGCGAAACTGCGTCGCCTTCGGCGTATCAGCTGCCGGATACGAAGCCGGATTGCGATATCGTAACCATCGCGACTTCGAAACATATTGCGCGGCGTTGGAAGGCGGCCAAAGCATGCGAGCCGAGGAGGAACGTCTCGACGCCGGCGCGCGACTCGGCGAAGCGGCGATACTTGCTTTACGCACGTCGCAGGGCATCGTGTATGATGACTTCCAGGCTCGATTCGGCGTACTGGCGACCGACGCGTTCGACGATGCCATGAAAAGATGCATGGCCGCCGGCCTGCTCGAACAGAACGCTGAAGGGGCACGCCTCACCCGGCGCGGCCGCCTCCTCGCCAACACCGTCTGCGCCGAGTTTCTCGTGCCGCAGCTTCCGCCTGTGGTAACGCATTGAATCTGCTCTTTCGAATCGTGTTTGCATCGCTGTTCGGCCTGCTCGGTCTGTACGCCGGCCGGGAGTTGTCGCTTGCGATCCACTGGCCTGAAACCACCAGCCGCCTCGAGTACAATGTCCTCCCGATACTGGGCGTGCTTATCGGCGTCGCCGTTTCGCCCTTTGCGACGCGAGGCTTCGAACGCCTCGTCAGCGCTATCGAAGACAGCGTTGCGCGGCGCAACCCCGCAGAAGCGCTATCGGGGGCGATCGGTCTCGTGGTCGGCCTCATCATCGCGTTTCTGGTTCGCGACATCTTCAATGCCTTCGCGCTGATGCCGCGCTTCGGCCCGATCATCTCCTTTGTCACTAATGCGCTGATCACGCTGTTTTTCGGCTATTTCGGCATGCGCGTCGGTTTGCGACAGCGCCTCACTTGGTGGTCGCGCGGCGCCGCATACTCAAGCGAGGTTCCACCCAAACTCTTAGACACGTCGGTCATCGTCGATGGACGGATTCTCGAGATCGTCGAGGCAGGTTTTCTCGATGGGCGTCTGATGGTGCCGAAGTTCGTGTTGCGCGAGCTGCAACTCATCGCCGACTCCGCCGATCCCGTCAAACGCAGCCGCGGACGGCGCGGCCTTGAGGTCCTCAACAAGCTGCGCGAAATCTCACGAGGACTTGAGATCTCCGACCATGACACGCCGGAGCGCGATGTTGATGGGAAGCTGGTCGCCCTGGGCCGCACGCTCGGCGCGCAGGTGCTGACCAACGATTACAATCTCAACCGCGTTGCAAAAGTGCAAGGTGTCGCCGTGCTTAACATCAACGAATTGGCAAATGCACTGAAGCCGGTGGTGCTGCCGGGTGAAGAAATGATTGCCAAAGTCGTCAAGGATGGTAAGGAACCGAATCAAGGTGTCGCCTACCTGGACGACGGCACGATGATCGTGGTGGAGAACGGCAAACGCGTTATGGGCGAAGAGACCGAAGTGGTGGTCACCTCGGTCCTGCAGACCGCCGCCGGCCGGATGATCTTTGCAAAGCTCAAACGCTAACCACCCCGACCGGACGAGCCGACCGCCTGCGCGCCCTTCGGTTGGTGCGATTCTCGCCGCGGCTGGCCGCGGCTTACGCATGGGTCAGCCCAAGCAGCTGCTCGAACTGGCGGGCAGACCGGTCGCAGCATGGTCGCTGCACACCATCGCCGGCGTGCCGGCAATAACCCAGATCATCATTGTTTGCGAGCCTGATCAACAAGCAAATTTCGAGCGTCTAGCGCAGCGCGCCGGAGGCGGCAAGGTGCAACGGGTCGTTGCCGGCGGTGTGCGCAGGCAAGATTCGGTGTTTGCGGCGATGCGTGCCCTGAGCACGCCCACGGATTTCGTCCTCGTTCACGACGGCGCGCGTCCTTTCGTCACAGAAGCGGTCATTGCTCGCGTCATCGATCAGGCGCGCGAGCACGGCGGAGCGATCGCTGCAGTCCCGGTGAAGGATACGATAAAACAAGCAAACGAAGGCGGTATGGTGCACAAGACGATTCCGCGCGACCGGCTTTGGGCCGCGCAGACGCCGCAAGCGTTTTCGTACGAGTTGCTCTATCGGGCGCATGCAGATGCCGAAGCGGATGGTTTCATGGGTACAGACGATGCTGAGCTCGTCGAACGACTTGGCGGTGCGACGATTGCAATCGTGGAAAGCTCGTACCAGAACCTAAAGATTACCACGCCCGAGGATCTCATTGTGGCGGAGAGAATCGCAGCCGGACTGGCGCCGAAATGAAAGTTGGATTCGGATTCGATGCCCATCGCCTGGTACCGGGCCGCCCGCTGATCTTAGGGGGCTGCCGTATTCCGTTCGAGCGAGGTCTTGAGGGATATTCGGATGCCGACGTGGTGGCGCACGCGCTCATCGACGCGCTGCTCGGCGCGGCCGCCATGGGAGATTGCGGATCGATGTTCCCCGCAGGCAACCCCGAGTTCGCCGGGGCAGACAGCATCGGATTGTTACGCCGCGCCGTGAAGCGCTTGAACGATGCCGGCTTCAAGGTCGGGAATGTCGACTGCACCATCGTGGCCGAGCGGCCGGCGCTTGCACCACACCTCGACAGCATGCGCCAGACTCTCGCCGACGCCGTTGGCATTGCGGTTGAGCTTTGCAGCGTGAAAGCCAAGCACACGGAAGGCATGGGCTACACAGGTGAGGGCATCGGTATGGCTGCCTACGCCGTTGCTATGCTGCTGTAACGAATGGTTGCGTGAGGGAACATCGCGTTCCCCTCTAGTAACTCGACGCGTATGACTTCGTCCGTACGAGTCCGATTCGCGCCCTCGCCAACCGGTTCGCTGCACGTCGGCGGCGCTCGGACGGCGCTCTTCAATTACCTGTTCGCGCGTCGCAACAACGGCACGTTGGTGGTGCGCTCGGAAGACACCGACGCCGCGCGTTCGAATCCCCAGTTCGAAGCCGCCATCCTGGCCGATCTGCGCTGGCTCGGACTCGACTGGGATGAGGGTCCGGACGTCGGCGGTTCCTTCGGGCCGTACCGGCAGAGCGAGCGTCAGGACCGCTATGCGCTTGCTGCCGCGCGCCTCATCGAAATCGAGGCCGTCTATCCATGCTATTGCACGCCTGAAGAACTCGAGGCAGAACGAACCCGCCAGCAGAGCCGCGGTGAAGCGCCCAAATATTCGGGCAAGTGCCGGGAACTAACCAAAGAGCAGCGCGCCGCCAACGAAGCGCAAGGCCGCAAACCGGTACTGCGCTTTGCAATGCCGCAGCGCGATATGTACGTCGAAGATCTCGTTCGTGGATCCGTGCATTTTCCGCCTGGGGCGATAGGCGATTTCGTCATCCTGCGCTCGGACAAGACGCCGGCGTACAACTTCGCCGTCGTCGTCGACGACAGCGACATGGCCATCACACACGTCATCCGAGCCGACGAGCACCTACCGAACACACCCCGTCAGGTGGCGCTCTTCGAGGCACTGGAACTACCGCTGCCGCTCTTCGCCCATGTTTCGATGATTCTCGCGCCCGATCATCAGAAGCTCTCCAAACGCCACGGCGCGACCTCCGTCAATGAGTATCGAGATGCCGGTTTTCTTCCCGAAGCCCTGGTGAACTATCTTGCACTTTTGGGCTGGTCGCCGGGCGACGACCGCGAGTTCTTTCGACTCGACGAGCTGGTCAAGGCATTCTCGCTCGAACGTGCCAGCAAAAGCCCAGCGGTTTTTGACAGCACGAAGCTGCGCTGGTTCAATGCACATGAGATACGCAGCTTGCCGCGCGCGGCACGCGCCGCGCTCTTCGCCGAGTGGGCGACGCGCGACCCGCGTTATGCTGCGCTGCCCGAAATGCGAGATACAATCTGGCTGGAGACGCTCGCCGACGCGCTCAGCGATCACGTCGAGGTCCTTTCAGACGTTCCTCGCGAACTCGAAACGTTGCTTGCTGACCGGGTCTCACTCGATGCAAGTGCGCAGCTCGCAATCGCCGAGCCTCCGGTGCCTCTCATGCTGACCGACCTCTACGAGCTTGCAGGCGAAGACCACGATCGCGATCACTTCGCCGCGGTCGCTTCGAAGGAAGGGCTCAAGAAACTCGGCGACGCGCACGGGCTCAAAGGCCGGTCGCTGTTTCGCCCAATTCGTTTGGCCGTCACCGGCTCGGAACATGGCATCGAACTGCCGTTGCTGCTGCAGCTACTCGGTTCGCAGCGCGTCCGCGAACGCATCGTGTCATCGCTGACACAAGCAGTGCCAAAGGGGCAGGAGGGCCCCCGGCCAGCTTGAGAAGGTGACCTCCGATGATAGGACCCGCGCGGCCGTTATCACCCTTCCGAAGCCCCCTTCGGTCCTGCCGCTGTTGCTGTTGACAGGGCGCCCGGCGCCCTTCACTGTTTTCTTTTGGCTTTGAATGAGGCAGGACTCCAATGCAACGCGAATCCATTTTTCGACAAATAGCCGCCGACTGGCGCGCCTGCTTTGAACGCGACCCCGCGGCAAGCAACTGGCTCGAAGTGCTGCTGGCCTACCCCGGCTTTCACGCCATTGTTGCACATCGCTTCATCCACCCATTGTATCGCTGGCACGTCCCCGTCATCCCGCGCGTACTCGCGCACGGCATGCGCTTTCTCACCGGGGTGGAGATTCATCCAGGGGCGGAGATCGCTGCCGGCTTCTTCATCGACCACGGCATGGGCGTTGTCATCGGCGAGACAAGCGAGATCGGCCGAAATTGCACGCTCTACCAGGGCGTGACGCTCGGGGGAACGAGCCTGCAGCACGGCAAGCGGCACCCCACGCTTGAAGAAAACGTCGTGGTTGGCGCGGGAGCTGGAATCATCGGCGCCGTCGTCGTGGGCGCAAACTCGAAAGTCGCCGCCGGCGCCGTCGTCGTAAAGAACGTTCCTCCCAACAGCACCGTTGTCGGCGTGCCGGGCCGCGTCGTCTTGCAGGACGGCAAGAAAGTCGAGGAGCCGGTCATCCCGCAAGTCGACATGCCCGATCCGACCGTTGATGCGATCGCCGCACTGACCGCGCGCGTTGAGGCGCTTGAGGAAACGAGACGCGCGGAAAGCAGTCATGGCACTGCGGCTCTTTAATACCCGCACCCGCAAGCTTGAAGACGTAACGCCGATTGTGCCTGGCAAGCTGTCGATATATGTCTGCGGCATGACGCCGAGCTTTCATCCGCATCTAGGCCACGCTCGCACCTTCTTAACGTTCGACGTGCTGTTTCGCTACTTGAGGGCGAAGGGGTTCGACGTCACCTACGTGCGCAACATTACCGACATCGACGATCGCATCATCGATCGTTCGATCAAGGACGGCGTGCCGTGGAACGAGGTCGTTGCGCGGTACTACGGGGAGTTCGAAGCGTGCGCGAAAGTCCTCGGCATGCTCGAGCCGAGCCTTTCGCCACGTGCGACTGATGAGATGCCCGGCATCGTCGCGCTGATCTTACGCTTGATCGATCTCGGCGCTGCCTACGAAACTGCCGACGGCGTGTACTTTGCGGTTGACGAAGATCCCAACTACGGAAGCTTGAGCAGGCGCAACCTAGACG
>JALYZV010000002.1 GCA_030948685.1 Vulcanimicrobiota bacterium
GCGCGTGGCACCGGCCTATTACCGGCGAGAAATAGTTTAAGACCGTGCCGACGATGTGGATCACATGGATGTCGGTGCGCGGCCGCCGTTTCAATTACACGTTCGGGTTTGCTAGCGGCGATTATCGGCGCGGTCGCTTTGTGTTGTCTGATAAGAATGGCTCTGACTGAAAAGAGCTGGATGGTAACGCCGTGACGGAATACGTCATCACCTATAACCATCCAGCTTTGCAGTACCTAAACTGTGTGGGGAGAAAATTCACATGAGTAAGCACTACGATCTCGTCGCCATCGGAACTGGAACCGCTGCGTCAATGGCCGCTTCGCGCTGTCGCTCTGCCGGATGGAGCGTGGCGGTCGTCGATCACCTGCCTTTTGGGGGCACTTGCGCGCTGCGCGGCTGCGACCCAAAAAAAATATTGGTCGGCGCAGCGGACGCGACCGATCATGCTCGTCGCATGCGTGGCAAAGGTATCGGAGGCGGCGAGCCGGCCATTGCGTGGAACGACCTAATGAAATTCAAACGCAGTTTCACGGAACCTGTGCCGCCGATGAAGGAGAACAACTTCGCAAAAAATGGTATCGATGCCTATCACGGCCAGGCCAAGTTTTGCGGGCCGAACTCGATCGAGGTCGGCGGCGAAGTACTCGACGGCCGCTTCATCCTGATTGCGGTTGGCGCCGTGCCGATGCACCTTGGCATTTCCGGCGCGGAGCATCTCATCACCAGCACTGAGTTCCTCGAGCTCGATCAACTACCAAAAAAGATCGTCCTCCTCGGCGGTGGCTTCATCGCCGCTGAGTTCGCCCACATTGCGGCGCGCGCGGGTGCGCAAGTGACGGTGCTTGAGCAGGCCGACCGCATGCTTACGCCGTTCGATCCAGACCTCGTCGGCTGGCTCATGGACAAATTCCGCGAAATCGGGATCGACGTACGGCTAAAAACGCGCGTAACGGCGATAGAAAAGGGTGTCGGTGATCTATCCGTGCGCGCGTCCTCGAACGGCAACGATGAGGTCTTCAGAGCCGATCTGGTCGTCCATGCGGCCGGGCGGGTACCCGATCTGGAGCCGCTCGATCTTGCCGCTGCGGGCGTGGAGAGCGACAAGGGTCGCCTCAAGCTGAATGAATTCCTCCAGAGCGTATCCAATCCTGCGGTTTATGCTGCCGGCGACGCGGCGTCGAGTGGCTCGGCGCTGACGCCTGTCGCGAGCCATGATGCGAAGGTCGCCGCAGCCAACATGCTGAACGGAAATCACGAGAAACCAAATTATCTTGGTGTACCGAGCGTAGCCTTCACAATCCCACCCATCGCGTCCGTCGGGTTGAGCGAGAAGCAAGCTCGTGAGCAAGGGCTCAAGTTCCGTATGCAGCACGAGAAGGCGTCGGATTGGTACACGGCACGGCGTGTCGCGGAAAAGATTTACGGGTTCAAAATCCTCATCGAGGAGGAAACCGACCACATTCTAGGCGCGCACCTAGTCGGGCCACACGTTGACGAGGTGATCAATATCTTTGCATTGGCCATCCGGAAAAGTCTAACAACGGAGGATTTGAAAACCACGATCTTCGCGTATCCGACGGGAGCCTCGGACGTCGGCTACATGGTCAAAAACCCATAGGCCCATCTGGTCATCCACGCACTACCTAACGCCTCAGGTCCAAGAGCAGGTAACAGCTCAGAATCCTTGCAGCGTTATACTCGACCATTGGAGTGTGACGATCGATCGTTCCAAATCTTTCTTCTTTGCCACGGCATCGAGAACAGCTCTCCGACGATCCAAAACGGGCGGCTGCGCGTTACGGCTTCGAGCGACCTCCGTGGCTTGGTTGCGAGCACGACCAGGCCGACAAAATCAGCGAACAACCGCAGAGCGATTTGAACGAAGGCGATCACACTTCATCATGCCATAGCCGTGTGCCGTTCAGTCAACGCGAATGGGCCTGATCGTATTTTGCGGAGGATAGCTGGGCTACCTGCGTCGACTCGTGGCGCTACACCCTCACTCCCGCCACCGCGGCCAGCGCCTCACCCTACCGCAGGAGAAGCCTCATACATTGTGCGCTCGGCGGTTGCCAAGCCGGAACAGTCAGGGCACGAATAAAACAAATAGGAGAATACGAAACGCTGATCGCTCGCGAAATAAAAGCAACGCACGTTGCGACGCACGAATAATTCAGCGTATTAACCGCGCTCGTGCGGCGTTGCTTGCGGCATCGACCAAGCCGACGAGCGCGACCACGGCGATCAGCAGGGTCGACGCTTCTTGTAATTGGAACAGCGACAGGTGAACGTAGAGCATTTGACCGAGACCGCCGGCGCCTACGACACCCAGCACTGCCGCTGCGCGAATATTGTTTTCCCAGCGGTAGAGTGTATAGCTTACAAGCTGCGGCAGAACCTGCGGGAAGGTTGCATACCAGAATGCAGGCATGGGAGAAACCCCGTTGCGGCGTAACGCCTCGTA
>JALYZV010000019.1 GCA_030948685.1 Vulcanimicrobiota bacterium
CATGAGATAGGCGGTGCGGCTGTAGCGGTGTGGCTGGAACGCGACGACGATGCGGCCGGGCCAGTACGCGCGCGCGGCAGCGATGGTTTCCTGCACGGCAGTCGGATGGTGCGCATAGTCATCGACCACCAAGAGCGTTTGGCTGTCGTAGAGCACTTGGAAGCGGCGCGCAACGCCACGGAACCGCGCCAGGGCCCGAGCGATGACTTCGAAGCTCACGCCGAAACGAACGCCGACCGCAATTGCCGAGAGCGCGTTTGAAATGTTGATCCGGCCCGGCACCCGCAACGCGATCTCACCCAGCATGCTGTTTGCGCTCTGCACGTGGAACGAGGAGCCAAAATCAGCCAGCTCGCAATCGACCGCGCGGACATCGGCGGCCGCGTCGAAACCGGTGGTCACAATGGCCGGATCGCCGAGCAGGCTGGGCGATTGATGGAAGCGGCGCAGCAACTCGCTGACCGCCGGACAATCTGCCGAGGCGACGATGCAGCCGTCCGCTGGCACACGCTCAATGAATGCAGTGAACGTTTCGATGAGATGTTCGACGTCGCGGTAGTAACCGAGATGGTCATTTTCAATGTTCGTCACGACCGCGCACATCGGTTTGAGCCGTAGGAACGATGCGTCGCTTTCGTCGGCTTCCGCGACGACGATATCGCCGGCGCCGAGCCGCGCGTTCGCGCCCAGATCGTTGACCTCGCCGCCGATCAGCACGGTTGGTGCGAAGCCCCCCACGTCGAGCACCGAAGCGATCATGGAAGTGGTGGTCGTCTTGCCATGCGTGCCGGATACGGCGATGCCGCGCTTGTCGGCCATAATTTCAGCCAGCATCTCGGCTCGTTGCATGACCGTAATGCCGGCTCTTTGAGCAGCGATCACCTCGGGATTGTCAACCGGAATCGCCGACGAGATCACGACTGCGTCTGCACCTTTGACGTTCTCCGACGCGTGGCCGAGCGTCACCGTGGCGCCGAGGCTTCGCAGCTTCTCGAGGGTGCCGTTCATTTTGAGATCCGAGCCGGAGACGCTCACGCCAAGCGCGAGAAGCACGCGGGCAATCGCACTCATGCCGATGCCCCCAATGCCGACAAAATGCACGTGGCGATGAGAAGGCTTCATGTCGTTATGCGATTTAGGCGAGCATCAAGGTTGGCCCTGTGTCGAGCAACCTGGAGAGCATGCTCGCAACTGCGCGCGGCTGTGCGAGCCGTCGCAGCGCTGCGGTGATGGAAACCAACTTCTCCGGTTCGGCAGCATCGAGCGCCATCCAGTAGAGCGAATCCGACGTAAGGATGCCGTCCATCATTGTGAGCGCAGCGCCGCGGTCGACGAAGTAATCGGCATTGGCGCGTTGATGATCTTCGCTGGCGTGAGGGTACGGAACGAAGATCGCCGGCAGCCCCACCGCGGATACCTCCGCCAGTGTCGATGCGCCCGAACGGCACAGCGCAAGATCCGCCGACCAATACGCCAGCGCCATTCGGTCGAGGTACGGTTTGACCAGGTAATGGTTGTCGTTGGGCTCGCGCTTGCGTTCGGCGAGCATCCACTCGTAATCACGCTTGCCCGTCAGGTGAAGCACTTGCCAGTCCTGCGGCAAGCGTCGTCGAGCAATCATCCCACTCGTCGCGACGTTGATGCTGCGAGCTCCTTGGCTGCCGCCAAACACAAGCAAGGTAAAGCGATCGGGATCCAAACCCAGGCCGCGACGCGCCTCGGCCTTGGACATCGGCGTATAGAGATCGGCCCGCACCGGGATTCCGGTAAGACGAAACTTTTCGCCGAAGTGGCGCGACGTGTCGCAGTCTGCGTAGCCGCCCCATATTTCGTTGGCGTAGCGCGCCAGCCGCCGATTGGCCAAGCCGGGCATCACGTTTGACTCGATCAGCATGATGCGAAGCTTGGGCAGCCGTCCGGCGCGGCGCAGGATCGCACCCGCCAGCACTGCCGGAGCGCACGCGTAGCCTCCGCTGCCGACGATGACGTTGGGTCGGAAGTGCGAGACGATGGGCAGCGCCTGCGCCACCGCGGCCGCATTACCCACCAGACTCAACGCGCTCGCCAAGCCTGACTTGCCCGACAGCGGTCGGGAGCCGACCGTCTTGTACGGAATGCCGTCGCGCGTCAGCAGCTCCTCATCCACGTTTCCTTCGGCGCCCACAAACAGGACCGCATGCAGCCGCGATGAGCCGGAGAACTCAACCGCATCGCGTGTCGTCGTGTCCGTTACCCGGCCGTTGCGCTCGATGGGTTCGCAGACGCCCGTATCGCCCTCGCCGCGCAACAGCGCCTGCGCAAGCGCAAGCGTTGGGTAGATGTGACCACCCGTGCCGCCACCGGAAAATAGCGCTCGCACGGCTACGACGCTTTTCTGCGCGCGACGGACTCGGACGCGCTGCGCGCGCCCTTGCCGCGCGAGATGCTGGCCAGCAGCCCGACGCCGAACAGGGTCATGACGAGCGACGTACCGCCATAACTAATGAAGGGCAACGGCACACCGGTCACGGGCCATGACGAGGTGACGACGCCGATGTTGATGAGCGCCTGCAGCGTGATCGATGCGGTGAGGCCGATTGCCAGGTAGTATCCGAAGCGGTCGTCAGCACGCATCGCAATGCGCACGCCGCGGTACGCGAAGACTAAAAAGAGCATGAGCACCGCTGCCGCGCCAATGAAGCCGAGCTCTTCACCGATGATAGAGAAAATGAAGTCGGTATGCTGCGCCGGCAGGTAACCGAACTTCTGACGGCTCTGCCCGAGCCCCAAACCGAACAAGCCGCCGGAACCGAGCGCGTAGAGCGACTGAATGATATGGTAACCGGTTCCTTGCGGATCTTTCCATGGGTGCAGAAAGGCAAGAAAGCGATCGCGCCGGTACGGGCTTGCGTAGATGAAGCCGAGCAGTGCCGGAATCGCGACGGCGGCTTCGATTGCCAAATGCGTGAGACGCGCGCCAGCGGCAAAGAGCAGGACGAAGGCGGTGAGCACGTAGAGCGAGGCTGTGCCGAGATCTGGCTGACGCATGACGAGCGCAAAACAGACGCCCACCCAAAACAGCGCCGGGAAACCCACTCGCGTAAATGACGCGGCGCCGTCCTGCTGCGCGGACAGCAGCCGTGCCAGCAGCAACACGAGCGCGAGCTTGGCAAACTCCGACGGCTCGAAGCTGAAGCCGTGCAGCGACAGCCAGCGGCGCGCCCCACCTTCGACCGAACCGATGCTCGGAATGAGGACTGCAGCGAGCAGCACAAGCGCAAGCGCGAAGATCCATGGCGCGGCGGCGCGTAGTTTTGTGTAGTCGAAGCGCATGCCGGCCACAAGCGCAAACACGCCAACCGCAGCCCACAGCAGTTCTCGTTTGAGGTAGTAGGCGGCGTCGTGATACTGCGTATATGCCACCGCCGAGGACGCCGAAAACACCATGACGATGCCCGTCGCGGTGAGCAACGCGACGACCGTGAGCAGGACGGCGTCGGGCGGCCGCCTGCGCGTCATGAGGCCGCCATGTCTGGGTCGCGGCGCGCGCGAGCGAGCTCTGCGAAATGCTCGCCCCGTTGCTCGGCGCTTTCGAACATATCAAAGGATGCGCAGGCCGGCGACAGCAGCACGACGTCGCCCCGCACCGCTGCTGCGGCCGCAGTTTCGACGGCGCTTTCGAGATCGCGCGCGTAGATAACGGGCGGACCTTCGATAAGCTCGCCGATCTGGTGAGCGGTTTCGCCAATGAGGATGACCTGCTTCGCGTGCTTGCCGGCAGCCGCCGCGAACGAGGTAAAATCAGTTTTCTTGCTCTTGCCGCCCGCGATGAGAATCACCGGCTGTTCGATTGCCTTGAGGGCGGCCGTTGCCGCCGCCGGATTGGTGGCCTTGCTGTCGTCGATCCAGCGAACACCGCCAGCCGTATGGACGAGCGTCAGCCGGTGCGGCAAGGGGTCAAAGGTGCGCAGCCCTTTGCGGATCGGTTCCAGCTTGGCGCCTGCGCTCAGCGCGGCGAGCGCGGCAGCCATCGCGTTTGCGACGTTGTGCCTGCCTTGGATGCGCAGATCGGCAACGTCGATGACGGGTGCTTCGCGGCGACGGTTGCGCATGACCATTGCCTCGCCTTCCAGCGTCATGGTCAAAGCGCGGTCAGATGGATCCATGCCAAACCACAGCGCACGGCAAGGAACGGTGCGGCCCGCGCCCGCGCGTAAGGCGGCGCAGTACTCGTCGTCCGCGTTGCCAATGAATACGTCGTCACGCGCCTGGTTAGCAAAGATGCGAAACTTCGCCTCAGCGTACTCTTCCATTGAATGATAGCGGTCGAGGTGATCGGGAGAGACGTTGAGCAGCACGCTGATGCGCGGTGCAAACGTGCGGATGCCCTCGAGCTGAAAACTCGATACCTCTGCGACGATCCACTCGTCTTTGTTGGCGGCTGCTGTCTCGCGCACCAACGGATTGCCGATGTTGCCGCCAACGCGGTTCGGCATGCCGGCGTGACGCAGCAAATGACCGATCAGCGCGGTGGTCGTCGATTTGCCCTTACTGCCCGTCACCGCGATCACTGGACCGCAGGCTAGCGCAAAGGCCAGCTCGATCTCGGAAATCACGGGGAACTGCGCCTCATAGAGACGGGCCACGGCGCGATGCGTCAGCGGCACGCCGGGAGAAACGATTGCGGCCTTGGCCGAGCGCACGACATCGTCGAGTTTATTTGCGCCCACCAGCGGCACGTGCAAACGCTGCAGGGTCTCGCGCGCTTCGCGCGAGAGCAGCTCCACCGGCTTGTCGTCGTAGGCGACGACGTGCACGCCGCGCGAGCGCAGCACTTCGGCAGTTGCTAGCCCGCTTCGCCCAACACCGATGACGAGGACGGTATCGCCTTTCTTAAACATCATCGCCCTGCATATTCGTCATAACGGCCGCGCGGCCCGCATGCTCACCGCCCACCAGCTGACCCACGTCGCGGCGGCTGCGAGCGATGCAAAAACGACGAAGGTCGACGTCACCGCGGTCTCGCGCCAGCCGGAGAGTTCGAAATGATGATGGATCGGGCTCATCTTGAAGATGCGTTTGCCGGTCGACTTGAAGCTCACGACCTGCGCGATCACCGAGAGCGTTTCCAGCACGAAGACCATGCCGAAGAGCGGCAAGAGCAGCAGGGCTCCCGACTGGATGGCGAGACCGGCCAGCAGCGCGCCCAAAGCGAGCGATCCGGTGTCGCCCATGAAGATCCTTGCCGGGTGACGATTGAACCACAAAAAGGCGAGCAGCGCACCGAGCACTGCATCGCCCACGATGGTCGGACCCGTCACATGCTGGTAGCGTGCGGTGAGGAGCAAGCCGATCAGCACCGGGATGCTGGTGCCGGCTGCAAGGCCATCCAGTCCGTCGGTGAGATTGACCGCATTCGCGGCTCCGACGATGGCTAGCACGGCCAGCGCCCACCACAGCCACAGCTGCAACGTGACGGTTGTGCCAAACCACGTCTGCTGCGGACTCGCCAGGCCGGTCCCTAAAACCCAGGCGCTATATGCGATCGCCGCAATTGCGATCAACGCGAATTTCCAGCGCGCGCGTAGCCCCAGTGCGCGTCGAGCGCGCAGGATGAGCATATCGTCCGCCAAGCCGATCGCTCCCGCCGCAACGGCTAGCGCGGCGAGCGCCAGCGCGAAAGGACCGAATCCACCGATTGCACATCCGACGAGCGCGGCGCAAACAAATGCAATGCCGCCCATGGTCGGCGTTCCCGCTTTGAGCGTGTGGCTCTTGGGCGCATCTTCATAGACGTGCTGGCCGAGCTGGCCGCGGCGCTGAATCGCAATGAGGCTAGGGAGGATGAACGCACCGACTGCAACCCCTGCCAACACGACGAACGGGGGCTGCATCAGATTCATGCCGACGCAAGCAACGGCGAGCGCGAGGGCGCTCCCAGGGTGGGGCGATACTTCAACAGCACGAGCGGCGTCTGTTGGTCTGCATTGCCGGCTGGGTTTTGCAGCAGACACAGACGCACGACATCCGGCCGCACTCCCGCGCTCACGCCCAACACTTCGGCCTTGCCGAGATCGTTTGCGTCCACCACGCAGGCGTGGGCGCCGCAAACCTGCGCGATTGTCTGTGCGACGATGTGCGGATCCTTGGGTCCGAGCACGATATGGCGTTCGTATGGTGGCATCGTCCCAGTATAGCCGTCGATCTCCGCAACTGCAGAACCCAAAATCCTGTAGAAGTCGCCGCGCCTGCCAACGAGGCGTCCGGCAGCGCCGGCCGCAGCCGCCGCCAGCACCTTCAGCGTACCGGCCCGCTCCAAAACCAGCTGCATGGACTCGGGTTGGTTGACCGATGCATAGGAACCAGCGCGCCGCGACAACACGCGTGCCAGCTTTGAAGGGCGTATCGTCTCGGCAGGGACCGATCGTCCCTGCGCGATCGCCACAGCGGTCTCCGAAACGCAAATGACGTCATCGCCGGAGAGCATGCCTGCCAGACAGCGCCGCACCAACTGCGGCAGATCATCTCCTCCTTTGACAAGCGGCGTGCGCACCGGAATCGCGACGATGCGCCGCGGCAGAATGGGGGTGTCAAGCGTGAACGAGCGCGGACTCACGACGCCAAAATCCCGGGAGCGACCAGCCCGCGCAGGATTTCCTCCATCTTCTGAACGCGCGACCCCTTGAGCAAGACGCAGTCGCCGCTGCGCAGGCTGCGACGCAGGTGAGCCGTGATCTCGTCATTGCTCGCGAACACCGACACCGCGTGCGCTGGCATACCCGCACGCTGCGCACCGGCAGCAAGGTCGGCGCTAAAGACGCCGCCGCAGTGCAGCTCGTCCAAACCACAGCGCGCGGCCGCTTCGCCGACAGATGCATGGCGCTGCGCCGCATCTGCGCCAAGTTCGGCCATGCTGCCGAGGACGGCAATATGCCGAGTGCCTGGAAGCTCTGAGAACGTGCGTAACGCGTACAGCATGGACGTCGGACTCGCATTGTAGGCATCGTAGACGATCGTCGCGCCAGCGGGCGTCGCGTGTGATTCGAATCGACCGGGCGGAAGCTGCAGATCGCCAAATCGTTCGAGCGACTCTTCCAAGCTCAGGCCGGCAAGGATTGCGGCTCCAGCGGCGAGCAGCGCGTTGCGTAAGTTATGTTCGCCCGGCAGGGTCCAGGGCGCAAATGCGTGCGAGGCGCCGAAGGTCACCGCGACTTGCGCTTGGCGCGGGGTGCCGGCCTCGAGCATGATGCCCGCCATCACCGGATCGCCCACCAAGCGCACCCACAACGCCACTTGCTCGGACTGGGATTGCGCCGCCAGCATGCGCGACCAGGCATCTGCTGCATTGCACACCGGGCGCGCGGCCTTGGAGAACAACGCGAACTTCGTGCGCGCAAGCTCCGCCTGATCGCTGAAAAACTCAAGATGAGCTTCGCCGATGTTGGTGAGGATGCCGATGTCCGGCGCCGCCAGGCCGACCAGATCGGCGATCTCACCCGGATGGCGCGCGCCGAACTCGATGATCGCGATCTCGACGTCCTCACGAAGTCGGTAACAGAGTTTTGCGACGCCAAGCTCGTTGTTCTCATTGTGCGGTGTGGCAAGGACGCGCCGGCGCGCGCCGATGAGCTGCGCGGCGAAGTCTTTGGTCGTCGTCTTGCCGTTGCTGCCGGTGATGGCGATGACCTGGCCAGCGAATGCTCGCCGCGCCGCGGCGGCCCCGGCGAGATAGGCCACCTTCGTGTCGGCCACACGAACGACCGGCACGGCGACCGAGCGGGTCACTTTCGCATCGTCGTCAACCACGAGGGCGCTGGCACCTCGCCCAAGCGCGCTGGCGATGAAATCATGACCGTCGAAGTTCGGGCCATGCAGACACACAAAGGCTTCGCCGCGTTCGATGCTACGCGAATCCGTGCTGGGCCGGAATTCGGCGGCGAGCGTTGCTGCATCGGCCACAAAACGGCCACCGCTGGCATCGAGAAACCCCGCAAACGAAAGCGTCATCCTGCGACCTGCTCGATTGCGTCGCGCGCTGCGATCGTGTCGGAGAACGGCCGGCGCTCATCGCCGAAAATCTGGTAGTCTTCGTGTCCTTTGCCGGCGACGAGCACGGCGTCGCCTGGTTGGGCAATCTCGACGGCGCGCGCGATGGCCGCGGCCCGATCGGGAATCGTTTCGATGCGAACTTTCTCTGGGTTCATACCGGCCAAAATTCCGTCGACGATCGCTTGCGGATCCTCGTGCCGCGGATTGTCGGTCGTGAGAATGACGTAGTCCGCGAGCTCTTGCGCGATCGTACCCATGCGCGGACGCTTGGCTGCATCGCGGTTGCCGCCGCAGCCGAAGACGCACACCAGCCGGCCACTGGTGAGCGTGCGGGTTGCGCGCAGCACCTGCTCGAGCCCATCCGGCGTATGCGCGTAGTCGATGTAGACGCCGATCTCACCGGCGGGAACGGAGATCATGCGGCCAGGGACTTCGGTCAGCGACTCGAGGCCTTCGGCGATGGCTTCAACGTCGAAGTCGAGCGCACAACCGACTGCCAGCGCCGCCATGGCGTTGGCGACGTTGAAAGCGCCCGGCAAACGAATCGAAAACGGTGTTGGTCGCAGCGCCCGAACCGCAAAGCGCGAACCGGCGGCACCCATCGTCACATCAGTTGCGCGCAGCATTGCGTCTGGATTTTCGATGCCATACGTCAGCCGCCGCTGGCATGTGCTCGCCAGGGCACGCCCTTCGGCATCATCGACGTTGAGCACAGCGACTGGCGCTTGTCCTCCTTTGCCGGCCTCTCGAGCGAAGAGTTTCCGTTTCGCCGCGCGATAGCGATCGAAGGTCTGATGAAAGTCGAGATGATCCTGGGTCAGATTCGTGAGCAGCGCGATGTCGAATGCGACGTCGTCAACGCGGTGCAGCTCGAGCGCGTGACTTGACACCTCGAGCACCGTTCCGCGCGCAGCAGCATCGCGAAAGACCGCTAAAATGCGCTGCAGATCGTTGGCGAACGGCGTCGTGTTGGTGAGTTGCTCGATCGTTTCAGCGCCGAGCCGCGCCCCAAGGGTACCGATCACACCGAATTGCTGGCCCGCGCTGCGCGCGATCGCTTCGATGAAATAGGAGGTGGTCGTCTTGCCGTTCGTTCCAGTGACGCCAACCATGACCATGTGGCCGCTCGGGTCGTCGTAAAAACGCGAAGAGACTCTCGACAACGCGGCGAGCACGTCCGCAACGATGGCGACAGGCAGATTCTGCGGAACCGCGACCGGTCGCTCGGCAACGATCGCAGCAGCACCAGCTGCCGCAGCGGCGTTTGCGAAGTCGTGTCCATCTACTCGCGCACCGCGCAAGCAGAAGAACAGCGCGCCGGGCTGCACACGACGTGAGTCAGTTGCAATCGAGGAGACGGCGGTTGCGGGATTGCCCTGGATCCGGTGGGCGACGCCTGCCAACAGGTTATCCAGCGACTCCGCGGTGGCGGGCTGCATCACAACCGTTTTCTCGTCGTGCCGCCTATCTCTCCCGCCGCTGTGCCTGCATGGGTTGCCGGCGCGTTGTCGGGCGTGGATTGGAGTGGATCCGCTGCGGTCGTTGCGTGCTGCGGCAGGACGCCTTCACGCCAAAGCACCCGCCGGGCGAGTTCGCGGAATGCCGGCGCGGCGACGATGCTGCCGTAGTAGAGACCTTGCGGGCGGTCGATCTTCACGAGAATAACGTATTCGGGTTTATCCGCCGGTATGATGCCGACAAAGGACGACGTGTACGCACCCACGACATACGTGCCGTCGATCACCATTTGCGCCGTGCCGGTTTTGCCGGCCAGCGCGTAGCCAGCAATTTGAACATCTTTGGCCGTGCCGCGGCGAACGACGTCGCGCAGCACGTTCAAGAGCGAGGCGGCCGTTTGCGGCGACATGACGCGGCGTATCGCGGTCGGGCTCGTTTGCCCGATTACGCTTCCGTCCGGAGCGAGCAGGGCGCGGACGATGAGCGGGCGCATGAGGGTGCCGCCGTTGGCGATCGCGGCGTAGGCGCGGGTCAGCGCGAGCGGTGTGACCGAAACGCCCTGGCCAAAAC
Organism: Vulcanimicrobiota bacterium; assembly: GCA_030948685.1. Classification (GTDB taxonomy): domain Bacteria; phylum Vulcanimicrobiota; class Vulcanimicrobiia; order Eremiobacterales; family Eremiobacteraceae; genus JAFANK01. Next base: position 10,057 of record JALYZV010000019.1, read on the forward strand.
CAATGGTCGCCAAACGTGAACCCCACCAATCGTTCGGCGTGCCGACGATGCCCGCGCTCTCGCCGGGCAGATCGATGCCGGTCGGCTCATCAAAGCCGAAACGGTGGATGTACTCGTACATCGTCTGCTTGCCAACCGCAATGGCAACTTGCGCCGCGCCGACGTTGTGCGAATACGTGACGATCTCGTCGAGCGTCTCGCGCGCGTGCCCGGACGCCATGAGCCCGTCGTCGGCGTTATGAATGATACGCCCACCCACGCGCAGCTGGTCCTGTGCCGCAAAGGTGTCGGTCAGCGAGACTTTGCCGGAATCGAGCGCGGCCGCCGCGGTAATGAGCTTGAAGGTTGAGCCGGGCTCGTAGGGATCCACGACTGCCTGGTTCTTCCACGCGTTGGGAGGCGACGCGGCGAAATGGTTGGGATCGAAGTTCGGCCAGTTGGAAAGCGCCAATATCTCTCCGCTGCGGGCGCGCATCACGATAATGGACCCATCGTGCGCATGATAACGCTGCACGGTTGCTTTGAGAATCTGATCCGCCGCATATTGCAGCGTGCGGTCGATGGTGAGCACAACGGTCGTGCCTGCCTGCGCTGGGCGCACGATGCGCCGCCCAAATGGAATCGGACGGCCAGCCGCGTCGGTTTCCTCGGTGACGCTGCCCGAGCGTCCGGCCAGCGCTGCGTTATACTGATACTCGATGCCGGCCAAGCCTTGGTCGTCGACACCCGTAAAGCCGATGACCGTCGACCCTATCGTTCCTTCCGGAGCCACGCGCAAGCCCATCGGCTCTTCTTTGGCGCCGACTCCGACGGCTTCAAGCGCGGTGACCTTTTGGGCGACGGACTTTGGCTGATTGCGCGCTAGGTAAATGTAGGCAGCGCTGCTTTGCATCGCCTGAAGGAGATGCGCAGGCGTCGATGACAGCACAGGCGCGAGTCGTGCAGCCTCCGCTTGCCGCATCGCCCGACTCTGATGTTTTAACAGCGGCGGCTGCAGATAGACGGCGTACGATGGCAGCGTCGTCGCGAAAACCGTACCAAAGCGGTCGACGACATCGCCGCGTTTCGGATTAAGCTCGAAGGTCGCTACTTGTTCTTGGCTCGCGTTTGCCGCCAGCCCGGCTCCCTCGCGAATCTGCACGATGAACAGACGTGCGCCGAGCAGCGCACAGAGAAGAAAGAACACCCAGAAGATCGCGAGCGCGCGGACCCCTAGCCGTGATCGTTCCTGCTGTTTCATCTTCGCGCCGCGGTCGCCGGATTTCCACGCGGAGCGGTTTCGCTTACCGGACACCGAACCAGCGCGTGACGGAGACGATTTGGGCAAACAGGACGAACGGCTGGGTCGCGGCTTGCGCCGGCGCAGGCGTGGTCAGGAATGCAACTTTATTTGGCTCGCTCATGTGCAGCTGGCGAGCCACTGATTGGAGCCGGTCAACCGATTCCAGCTGGCCGACGCGGCTGCGCAACGCGTTGTTGCGTTCGAGCAGCGCAGCGTGCACGTGTTGGTCGGCGGCGAGCCGGTACGTCTGCGCGGTGAGTCCCGCCATTAAGCCGACGTAGAGGAGCAGCAAAACGAGCGGGATCACGCAGTAGAAGAGCTTGCGCGCGTTGCCGGCAATCTTGACTCGGCGCCTACGCTTGCGTCGGGTGTGCGTTTCGTGTGCATCGATCGACGAATCAAGCTGCGGTTTGTGCGCATATGCGACCGCGCCCATAGCTAGTTCTCCCTCCGTGATGTGCCGTTGCCCGCGCGCTCAATCGCACGCAGCTTCGCGCTGCGGCTGCGCACGTTGGCCGCAATTTCGCGCGCGCTCGGGCGCAGCGGCTTGCGGGTGACGAGCGTGGCTAAGGCTGCCTGCGCAAACGCTTTGAAGCGGTGTTTGACGATGCGGTCTTCGCCGGATTGAAAGCTGATGACGACCAGCCGGCCTTTTGGGCGCAGGCGGCGCACAGCGGTTTCTAGGCTGCGTTCGAGGTTCTGGACGTCGTGGTTGACTGCGACGCGCAGCGCCTGGAACGTACGTGTGGCAGGATGAATGCGCTGGTGCGAGCGAGACGGCTGCGCACTCAGCACGGCCGCCACTAGATCCCCCGTTCGCCAACGGCGCACGCGCATTCGGCGCTTGACGATCGACCGCGAGATGGAGCGGGCGTGACGTTCGTCGCCGTAATCGCGCAGCAACCGTTCCAGTTCGGCCTGCGGCAGTGTGCCGAGCAGATCCGACGCGCTCGGTTCGCCCGATGCCGGGTCGAGACGCATGTCCAGCGGCTGATCGCCCGCAAATGAAAAACCGCGCGAGCTGTCCGCTAGCTGCAGCGAGGATAAACCAAGGTCGTACAGGATGCCGTCAACGAGCTTGACGCCGTTGCGGTCGAGCGCGTCGCCCAACTCACCAAAATTTGCGTGCGTCGCAATGAGCCGCCCGGGATAGCGTCTGGCCATGAGCCGCGCGCGATCGACCGCTGCAGGGTCGGCGTCGATTGCGACGACGGTGCTGTTGGGCACGGAATCCAGCAGTGCCGCCGCGTGGCCGCCGGCGCCAAACGTTGCGTCGACGAACACTTTATTTTTACCGCCGTCGCCTGCCGATTGCAACATGCTCAAGCACTCCGCAAGCATGACCGGCTCATGGCTAGTAGAGCCCAAGCTCGGTCATGAGGTCGGCCATATTCTCGGGCGCAGCGCTGTGCGCGCGCCAGCCCTCCGCCGGCCAGATCTCAACACGGGTCAAGGTACCCACAAGGACCGCGTCACGCTTGAGCCCGGCCATCTCGCGCAACAAGGCCGGCAGGAGCAGCCGGCCTTGCGAGTCCAGCGAGATCTCTTCGGTGTGCGCGAAGAGATGGCGTACGAACGCCCGGTACTGGGCGTCTTTACGCGGAGCAGCCTCAAGCTTTGCGCAAAAGTCGGACCAGCTCGCTTCCGGGTACATTGCAAGGCACGGCTCCGGCGGCGCAATCGTCAGCACGAAGTGGTCACCCAGCCGCGCTCGGAGCCGAGCGGGAATGGTAAGCCGGCCCTTGTCGTCCAGGGAATGTTCGTATTGTCCCGTAAATTTGGGAAAAGCCGACATGCCTCAGCCACTCTACCCCACTGAGAACCACTTTGCCCCACTATATCGAACCATCGGCTCGTTTGCAAGGAAAATGAAGGGCGCACATATGTGCGCCCTCGACCGTCGTGAAAACGTTTGCGGGTTGCTAGGAAGCGCTAATCGTGATCGCCGCTTTGGCGGTTTTGGCGTCGACATGCACCTGGGCTGTGGCGCCGCCACGCGCATCGACGCTCATCGACCAAGGACCACCGGTTTGCGCCAGCGGTGCAACCAGCAGTTCGATACGCTTGCTCCCGCCTGCCGGCAGCCCAAACGTCACCTTGTATGGGTTGCACACCGTGCTGTAGCAAAACGACAGCAGCCATTTGGGCGGCAAGCCGGACGCTGACAGATTGATCGTGCGCGACGTCGACGATGGATTGCGCACCATGACGAAAACCTTGGCAGGCTGCGCGGATGCTCCGTCGGCGCGCGTGATTTGCGTCTTATCGATTGCAATGCGCGACGGCTCCAGCGCCAGGTACTGTTCGTTTGCTTGCTGCGCCACGATGGTTGCGGGCGCGGTCGCTCGAGCGAGCGCGAGCAGCGGTCGAGCCGCAGCCGCATTGCCGGCCAGCAATTCCGTTCTTGCCATCTTCAACCAGACGCGACCGAGCTCATAGGCTTTCTTTTTTGCCGTCGGATCTTTTGCGTACGCTGCGGATGCAAGGCCAAGCGCTTTGCGCTGCGCTTCAAGCGCACCGGGGTAGTCCTTGAGCGAGTTGTCCGCCGAGGACACGGTCAGCCAGCTCTCCGGATCGTCGGGTGCAAGCTCGGCGGCGGCATGTGCGATCTGTGCCGCTTTGGGGTAGTCTTTGAGCTCGTACGCAGCAAGATAGGCGCCGTCGTACGCACGGCTGTCCTTGGGCGCGAGCTTCATTGCCGCATCGTATTGCGCGGTTGCCTCTGCGAAGCGCTCTTGATCCATGAGGACCTGACCGCGCAGCAGGGCAGCTTCGACTTGATCTGTCTCAGTCGTTTTGGAGCTCGGCAGGGAGGCGCGCGTACTGTAGGCGTCGGCCAGCGCCGAGTTGAGCTTGCCGCGCGCGTCGCTGACGCTGAAGAAACTGATTGAAACGGCGTCAGGCTGCGCGAGCAGATCGTCAATCTTCTTATTTGCCGTCACGCCCGTCTGGATTGCCGCGTCGAGAGACTGCGCATTCGGCGGAGTCATCGCCTTTGCAGCCTGCAGCGCGGCAAGTATCTGCGCGCTCGCACTGTCTGCAGTGCGATGGAATTTCTGTGCTGCCAGACTTTCCGCAACCGGCGTCCCCGCCAGCGCCGCGTCAAGCGCGCTTGCCAGCACCGCTGTATTGAGCTCGTCAACCTGACGATAACGAATCACGCCGCTGCGATCGAGCACGTATGTGGTCGGTATAGCGCGCACGTCATACTCACGCGCGACGGCACCGTCTGCATCGAGCACGATAGGAAAGCGAATCCCCTTGGATCTGGCAAAGACGGAGACCAGTGACGCGCTCTCGCGATCGTCGACGCCGACGAAGATGACACCCTTGCCTGCATAACGTTTTTGCGTCGCGATCAGGTCCGGCGTTTCCGCGCGGCACGGCGGGCACCAGGTCGCAAAGAAGTTGACAACGACGACGTGACCGCGGGTACTCGCTAGCGTGAAGTGCGGCGCGGTCAGCGCACTGAGTGCGAAGCCCGGTGCTTGCGTGCCTTCAGCGGGAGGCATTGCGATGGCAGGCGTGGCGAGCACCGTCATCAGCGCAAAGACGGCGGAGGCGGCGACAAGGCCGGTCGCACGACCGAGCCGAGCTCTCATTGCAAAAGGATTCATAGCGCGCCTTGTTCTGTAAGGCCAAGACTTCGACCGCCTGCCGAGTTGCTTTTTGAAAACGAACGTGCTAGATTTCTTGTGAGTCTTCTGCGCCATCTCAATGGGCGCGGGATTTTATCATTTCCGATACGTGAAAACGGGGGCTGACGTGGCTTTTCAAGACCGAAACCTAACCTGCCGTGATTGCGGCACGGAATTCGCGTTCACGGCCGGCGAACAGGAGTTCTATTCACAGAAGGGCTTCGAGCACGAGCCAACCCGTTGTCCCCAGTGCCGACGAGCCCGCAAACGCGACCGCAGCGGCGCGGGCGGCGAACGCATGATGTTCGACACCGTCTGCTCGCAATGCGGGCAGGCTACCCAGGTACCATTCTCGCCGCGCCCGGATAAGCCGGTCTATTGCCCCGACTGCTACAAGTCAGTCGCGGGGCGGCGAGCTCGCTAGCAACGGACCTTTGAAGCAACGGACCTTTAGGTCCGTTCGCCCCCAAGAGCAGCTATGATTAGGCCTGCGTCACGGCGAAGCCAGCCCAAACGTTACCGATATTAGATGTAGGCCGCACCATGGGCGGCTCCAGTAACGGTGAATAGATTGCATATTGTAACGGACCTTCGCAGAGCAGCAACGGCGCTCTTTATTGTCGGCGCTGCTGCGGTTGCCGGCTGCAGCGGCGGCGGCTTTTTACCGTTCGCGCAAGGGCCCCACGCCATGGATGTGGCGCGACTGAACTCTATTATCGCCGCGCAGTCACGGGCACAGAGTGTTCCACCGTCACTCGTTCGCGCCGTCATCGCGCAAGAGTCTGGCGGCGATCCGTCTGCCGTTTCGACCGCGGGTGCGATGGGTCTCATGCAACTGATGCCGGGTACCGCTGCAGCATATGGTGTGAGCAACCCGTTCAATCCGACTCAAAACGTCGCCGGCGGCGTCGCGTATTTGCATGACTTGTTGCAACGCTACCACGGCAACGTGACACTCGCGCTTGCCGCATACAACGCGGGCAGCGGAGCGGTGTCAAAATACGGCGGCGTGCCTCCCTACGCTGAGACCCGCGGTTATGTCGAGAACGTTACCGCGCTTTATCACGCGGCGAGTCATTCGCACTAACGCGCGACTGGCACGCGCGCCACGCCGGTTGCCCCCAGGATAGCCGCGGAAACCGAAGGAAGTGGCGATGCATGTCGACCCCGAGCGAGGCATCCCCGCCGCGGACAGGGATGTCAGACGTCTTGCGTGATGCGCCGCGTGCACCTGGGTCTGGGCATGCTGAGCACCTCGACTGGGTCGGCAGCCGCATCACTCGCGCCTTCAACGCCCCGACCAAGGAAAAAGGCCGCCAGCGCGTCAGCATCCTCGATCGCTATCTGATCAGTGAGATGGCCCCGCCGTTTGCCTTTGCCGTGGCGGCGTTTACGGTGTTCCTACTGATCAATTCGTTCTTTCTGGCGGCTCACTACGTCATCAATACCCACGTGCCGTTCGGGCTTGTGGCGCGCTACATCGTGTTGCAGATCCCGTCGTACGTTTTTCTCATTTTGCCGTTTGCCACGCTCTTCAGTGTGCTGCAGGGGCTTGGCCGGCTCGCCGGCGACAACGAGATCACCGCTATGCGCACGAGTGGCGTCGCGCTCAACCGCATCGCGCGGCCTACCATCATCTTGGGTGTGGTGGTGACGCTGCTGGCCTTCTTCGTGAACGATTACATCGCGCCGCAATCTCAACACAAGTCGCAAACCGTCTTCCGTGAGATCGCATACAATTCAACGCAACCGATTATCCAAGCAGACCAGTTCGTGCGCACTGAAGACGGCTCGCACAGCATCTTCGTGGGATCGATGGACCCACAGGGCGTGATGCACAACATTCAGATCTACTCGCTGGGATCGGGCTATTTTCCCGAGACGCTCACGGCGGCAAGTGGCCGACAAATCAGCGGGAAGCTCGTCTTGTACAACGGCGTGCACACCACGTTCAGTCAGAGTGGTTTTGTGACGAAGCAGCAGCATTTCGACTCGTTAGAATTCCCGCTGACCGACGCAACGCTGCTTTTCGAGGGCCCGCGCGGCCCGTTCGAGATGGACTCGCGCGAGCTCGCTCGTGAGATCAAAGTGCAGCGTTCAGGTGGCGCGGACGTCCGACAGCTCGAGATGACCCTGCAGATGAAATACGCCATGCCGGTAGCGTGCTTGGTGAGCATTCTGATCGGCTTTCCGCTGGCCATTCGCTTCGGCAAGAGCGGGCGCGGCGTGGGCGCGATGCTCGCCCTGCTCGTCTTGGTAGGGTATTGGCTCGTCATGGCTGCGACCAACGCATTGGGCCAAAATGGCGCACTTCCGACCTTCGTCGCGGCATGGGTGCCGAACATCGCGATGGCTGGAACCGGTATCGCGATGTTGATGAAAGGAGAGCATTGAGCCGCCGGGGCGTCGCTTTTGAACGTCGACGCAACTGATCGCGCGCTCGCCGTAGCCCAAAGGACGGTGCTCGCCGTCCTTGTTTTCGTCGCCGTCGTCGGCTCGCGGGTGCACGCGGGTCCTGTGTTAGCGGCGACTGCACACCGGGTTGCGATGCAGCAGCAATCCGAGACCCCACTCCCGTCGCCGACGCCCAGCGGCACCGTTCTGCCCAGCCCCACCGCCACGCCCACGCCGAGCACGACGCCACGTGTCGGCCAGACACCGCAACCGGTTTTCTTCACCCCCACTCCCTCGGCTGAAGACTTTCCGCACATCAATCGCGGCCCAACCCCCGTGCCAACTGTGACCCCGTCTCCGCCTCCTCTCCCCAACGCCACGCCCACACCGGAGCCGCTGCCATCGGGCCTCGCGCGCGTCACAGCCGACCAGTTGTACGGCAACAACGGGCCAGGCGGCGGATTTACGGCGTTCGGCCACGTGCGGCTCGAGTACGCCAACGCGACCGTCGTGGCCGATCAGGCCGTCTACAGCGCAACGACCAAGATCTTGCGAGCCACCGGTCACGTCCTCTTAAGCGAAGCGAACGGTGACACGGCAACAGCATCAGCGCTCGAGTACCACTCCGATAGCGATCGCGTCGAGATGTTCGGTGTGGAAGGCTCGACCGCAGCGATTTACTTCCAAGGAGAGCAGATCCAAGGCAGGCTGTACTACAAAGGCGCCGAGGCCATCCTCGACCCCAACGGACACACGATTATCAAGAACGGCTGGATCACGACCTGCGAGCCCAACCACGTCGCCTATCACATCACCGGCCGAGAAATAGAAATACGACCACGCGACCGGCTCATCGCCAAAGGCTCGGCGCTGTATCTGGGCAAGGTGCTCGTCGCGGCGCTCGGCGTGCTCGCGCTGCCGCTGAGTGAGATAGCACAGCGCCGACCGACGGCGTTTGCTCCGCGCATCGGATACAATTCGGCGTATGGCATCTTCATTCGCAACTATATCAACTTCTATCGCGGGCCGAATTGGTACGGCACGTATCACGTCGATTTCTATCAGAAGGTGGGTCTGGGACTCGGCGCGGACCTCTACTTCCAGCGTAAGGACGGGCGCGGCAGCGGCGAGCTCACCATCTACAACCTCAACAACAACGGCAAGCAGCAGGCACTGACCGGCACGCGTAACACGACCCAAGCATCGTTCAGCATGACGCGGCTGATCACGGACCATCTGAACGCGTCGGTTGCCTTCAATTACTCAGGACAGTCGGCCATCTTCACCGCGTTGCCGACGACCACATCGACCAACATCTCACTCACGCACACCGGTGCGCGCAGCACCACGAGCTACCTCATCACCAACACCGCCACCGGCCCTTCCAAGTCGTTTGGCGGCATCGTTCAACACACGATCGCTTTCTCGCCGACATTCAGCCAAAGCATTGGACTCAATCTCCAAGACAATACGAATCCGGGAGCCTTCTCGCGAGCCATCGGCCTCAACACCGACACGCACGTCAGCGCGCGCTCTTTCGACGCGGACCTCGTGGTCTCGACCAACCACGGGTCGCAAACCAATGGCATCGGCACAACAGGTGAGAGCTCGACGCCGGTCGTCGGCATCCAGCGCGTGCCTGAGTTCAGCCTGCGCGCACGGCCCTTCCAAATCCAAAGCCTGCGCCTGCCCATCAGCGCGACATTTATCGACGGCATCTATAACGACGGATACGACAATATCGAGACCTCGCGCCTTGACCTCACCGCGCAGATCGGACCCGGCATCTATCGCATCGGCAACAGTGCAGTCGTCAATGCTTCGATGACGCTCCACCAAGACGCGTACGGAACCGGTGACCTGCAGGGAGCCATCGGCTATCAGGCCACCCTGCAGAAATACTTCGGTTCGCATGCCGATAACACGCTGCTGTACACGGCACAAAGCGTGCGCGGCTTTACGCCCATGCCCTCGCTGGACAAACTGAGCGGCTCGGATCAGATCAGTGAAGTGCTCAACGTCTACAACGGCACGTACTACCGCTTTACCGCGTCGACCAACTATGACTTTACAAGCAAATTCTTGAGCACGATCAACTACCAGCTCAACGTCAACCCGAGCCCGTATTCATACGTCAGCCTGGGCACGACCTACGATCCGCACGGGTCGGGCTACTCCCCACTCATCGTCTCGTTTGCGACGCCGGTGACGCGCACCGACTATTTGCAGTTCAGCGGCAACTACGACTTCCGGCTACACGGGCTGCAAGGCCAGAATTACTACCTGACCCACACGGTCGGCGACTGCTACGTCGTGCGGGTCGCATATCATCAGCCGCTCAAGGAAGTCGACGTCTCGCTTGCACTGCTGGCGTTCCCATCGCAGAGCGCCTCGTTCGGCATCAACAACAACGGCCCAATCATCGCCCAGGGTTTTGGCCAGTAGCGGCTACGTCACCGTGACGATGATCTGGCCGCCGATGATGAACAGGTTTGGATTGCTCGGACCGGTGACGCTCGAGAAATTCGGAAGCTGGATCGTGGCATTTTTGGTCAGGTCGACGCTCAACCGATACCCAACGGTGCCAAGACCGTTCGGTCCGAGCTGGTCCTGCGGCACGCCCAAGGTGTCGGTCGTAATGTAGTTGACGAAAATCTGCGTGATTGGCGGCGTCATGATGAACGGCGGATTGGCGCTTGCCGGGTTTGCGCGGATGGAGAGATCTTTGAGCGGTAGGGTAATGCTGAGCACGTTTCCGCTGCCGGTTCCCACGCTCGCGTTTGTGATCAGCGTAAAATCGTTGGTGTTTAAGGTGATGGGGAAGAAATTCACGG
>JALYZV010000024.1 GCA_030948685.1 Vulcanimicrobiota bacterium
CATCGACGGCATGCAAGAAGGAGCCTACGTGCTCATCGTCACCGCGCAGCGCGAACGACTGGACGAGCTGCAACAGGTGATGGAGGCGGCCGGTGGCACGGGAACGACGCGTGTGTGATGGAGCCCATCGACGCGGTCATTCTGGCAGCCGGTCGCCTGTCACGGCATGACGCCGAACGGGCTGGGGTGGAAATCAAAGCACTTGCTCGTATTGGCGGGACCACGCCGCTGGCTGCGGTCATTGCCGCGATGCGTTCGTCAGCCTGGGTACGGCGTGTGATCGTTGTAGGACCCGATGAGCTGCAGGTGACGTCAGGCGACGTCGATAGCTGGGTGAGCGAACGGCCCAGCGGCGAGGAGAACGTTTTGGCTGGACTCGCTGCGGCGCAAACGCGCCGCGCGCTCGTAAGCGCGTCCGATGTGCCGTTCGTCGCCGCCGACATGGTGGACGATTTTCTCGATCGCGTGCCGGCCGACGCAGACTTTGCATACCCCGTCTATCAGCGCGAGGAATTCTTGGCGCTGTTCCCGGCTGCTCGATGCAAGTTCGCGCGCGTCGGCGACGCCCAGTTCACGGGCGGGAGCCTGTGCGTAATGAATGTCGCCGTGGCGCTGCGCAACGCCGGCGTGATTCGGCGCGGGTTTGCGGCTCGTAAGAGCGTGCCCCGGATGGCATCGTTGCTAGGTCTTGGCTGCCTTTGGCGCTACGCAATCGGTCGTCTCGATATTGCGGCGATCGAGCGCCGCATCGGAAGCCTCACCGGCGGGCGCGCCGTCGCGATACGCGGCGCTCACCCAGCGCTTGCGATGGACTGCGACAGTGCTAGTGACGTCGAGTACGCACGCGCTCGCGGCAAACAAGGGCCACGGGCGTGAAAAAAGACAACCTCTTTGCGCTTTCGATTTTCTGGTTCGCTTGGGAGGTGCATTGGGCAGCGCTCTTAGGGGCAGCCATGCAAGGTCAGATCGCTCGTTTCGAGCCGCCTGACCTGATCGGAAGGGCGACTGCGGTCCTGGCTGGGAGCGGCGCGGTATTTTCAATTCTTTCACAGTACGCTTCGGGCAAGCTGTCGGACCAGCGCGGACGCCGCATACCGTTCATGCTGGCGGGTACGCTGCTCGACATCGTCGCGCTGTTCGGATTTGCGCTTTCGCCGTCGTTCCTGGCTGTCGTGCTCACGTTTATCGGCGTCCAGGTCTCGCTCAATGCGGCATGCGGGCCGTACCAAGCGCTGATGCCTGATCGAGTAGCCCTGGCGGCGCGCGGGCGTGCGTCAGCGGTCATGGGACTGTTTCGTTTGGCCGGCACCGCAGCGGGATTATTCACGGCGAAGCTATTCGTGCACCAGCCTGGTCCACATGTGACGAGCGCGATGTTTACCAGCGGACTGCTGCATTTGGCGGCGGTCATTGCGGTTGTGCTGCTGATCGCGCTCGCGATCACGGCGATTGGGGTCTCCGACCGACAACAGCCGAAACAGACGGCAGCGAGCGTCGATGCGCCCTGGCCGGCGCGCTCCAGCTTCGGCTGGCTTATCCTGTCGCGAGCGCTCGTCAACATGGGGTTGTACTCAATCTTGCCGTTTTTGGCGTTTTACCTGCGCTTTGCGCAGCACGTCACGAATTATTTGAGCACAAGTCTCGATTTGCTGCTGGTTATGATTGGCTGCGCGCTGGTCGGCACCGTCCCCGCCGGCATCGCCGGAGATCGCTGGCCGAAAAAAACGATCCTCTACGCTGCGCTCGGCCTGCTCGCCGCCGGCGCGGCCAGTTTGAGTTTCATCAGCGGAGCGTCGAAGCTGCTCCCGCTTGCCATCCTGCTCGGGCTCGGTTGGGGCGCTTACTATTCGGTGGACTGGGCGCTGGCCTGCGTCCTGCTCCCGGCTGGGCGCGCGGGCGCACTCATGGCGATTTGGAATATCGGCGCATCGGCGCCGCAAGTTGCTGCACCCATCGTCGGCGGGCTTCTCGTCGATCAAGCAGGCGCGCTTAGCGGCGATCTCGGTCTCGGCTACCGCTTGCTTTTTGGAGTCGTGGCTGTCTTCGTGATGCTGGGCGCAGCGGGGCTGATGTTCGTCCGCGAGCCGCGGGCAGGATTGACAGCGCAAACCGGGTAACGGCCACTGCTCTACCGTAGGCCAAAGGAGACTTGACGCGTGAAGAAATTAACCGCTCTGCTCGCCCTGCTCGTCGCCGTCTCGTTTGCGGTTTCCGCGTGTACGAAGAGCCAGGACACTTCAACCTCGACCGACACGTCCGCGACGACTGCCGCCGAAAGCGCGACGCCGGCGCAGATGGCCGCTGGGGATGTCGCCGCCAAACTGCCGATCCCTCTTGCCAAACTGCCCAGCCAAAGCGTCGCTCCCGGAAACGCGACTGCCGGCGCCCAGGTTTTTGCGGCCAATTGCGCGAGCTGTCATGGAGAAGGCGGGAAGAACGGCACCGTTGGCCCGACGCTCGCGGGCGCTGGCATCAAGGCCGGACAAGTAGCATACATGATCCGGCATCCTCAGGCTGTCGACAAGGATTCAAGCATGCCGAAGCTGCCGCTATCTGACAAGCAGGTCGCAGACGTGGCTGCGTACGTTGCATCATTGAAGTAACGCGTCTCCATCGAACGAGAGAGGCGCCGATGGCCCGCAAGGGCTGCGGCGTCTTTCGCTTTTGGTCTTACGTTTATGAGCGTTAGCTTGCACTGGTTTCGGCGCGACCTGCGCCTGCACGATAATCCGGCACTGTCGTTGGCTGTATCCGGCTCGGCAACCAGCTACGCGGTATTCTGCGCGGACGATCTGTCGCGGCTCAATTCGCGGCAGCAAGGCTTTGTTGCAACGGCGCTGCGCCATCTGTCTGCGGCACTTGGCAAGAGCGACGCCTCGTTGACAATGCTCGAGGGCGATCCGGCTGAGGCGCTCACGAACGCGGCCAAGCGTTTGGGCGCAACCAGAGTGACCTCGGAGCGTGCGCTGGATCGCAGAGAGCGCGAAATCGAACGCGCCGTGCGCGTGGCGCTGCAACGGGCTGGCGTCGAGCTGCGTCTTGCAGGATCGCCGGTCGTGCACGAACCCGAGGCAGTCGACGAGCGCAAGCAAGCACCCAAAGAGGGCTACCGCGTGTTTCCACCGTTCTACGATGCGTGGAAGGCGCTCGCCGCCCAGCGGCCGATTGAGGCGGCAACCCCGAACGGCCGCGATGCACAGCTTGGCACTATTCCGGAAATCGATGCTCGATACGCGGGTCCGCAGCCCAAA
>JALYZV010000025.1 GCA_030948685.1 Vulcanimicrobiota bacterium
ACGTGAATAGGACGCGGGATTCAGATCTTGAGGGCTTCTTCGACCGCCTGATCTTCCGACCACGCCGCGCCTTCGGCCGCGAGCTTTTCTATCTCGGCTTCGCTCAGTTGCTCGCGCAGTGCGGCCATGAGCTTCTCGTTGGCCCACCTTTCGGTGGACTCACGCTCCAACCCGAGTTCTTTGTACTGCGCATTCACGTACCCCACAAGCTGCGCCGCACTGTGCACCTGTCCACGCGGTGCCCCCAGCAGCGCGAAATGCTGCAACGCGATTGCGATGACTAGTACATTTTGTGCTTGCCGTGCCCAACGCAGTCCTTCGCGCGCGGCCTCGCGTGCTCCATCCACGTCTCCCAGCGCAATGCAATACGCGGCTCTATTGGTGTAGTTAATCGCCAAATTCGTCGCGTTTTTCCCACGAGCGTCGATCTCCAGGGACTCGCCACCTAAGCGCAGCGCCTGCTCAACCTGACCATCTGCGAACTCCAACTCCGCGAGATTTGCCAGCACTGAGGCCGTCCCGGCCTCGTCTCCGAGGGCTTTGAATGCCTCAAGTGCCTGCGCAGATAACTCGCGCCCCGCAACGGCATCGCCGCGAGACCGATGGATATCGGCATCGAGGCTGAGGCAACGAGCCACTCCCCATTTATTCCCGCACTCGCGCAGCGCCGCAAGCGCACGTACGAACGTCTCACTTGACTCCTCGAGGCGGCCCATTTGATAGAGACCATACCCAAGATCGAGGAGAGCCCAGGCCGCCCCATGGCCGTCGCCCACCGACTGGTACAGCGCGAGGGCGCGCTCCGCGCAGTCGGTCTTGCGCTTGCCGGAGGAAAGCAGGGCTAGTGCACGCCACAGCCGCGCCGACACCTGGGGTTGGGCGGATTCGTCAAGGCCAGTTTGCGCACGGCCAATCCAATAGCGCCCTTCTACAGTTAGTCCGCCGGCAAACCAGAGCCGCTCAAGCGCCCCAGCCACGGCACCACCCAGCGCCACATCGTGTCCGTCTGTGAGTGCCCACTCCAGCGTCGCGCGGTAGTTGTCCAGTTCCAGCTCTACGCGCGCAAGCCACGCGGCGGTCGATCCCGTGCCGTAACGCTTGTCCGCCGTTTGGGCCTCGTCACGAAAGTACTCGCCGTGGCGGCGAGCGAGTCGATCGCGCTCGCCTGCTATGGCAAGCTTCTCCAAGGCATAGGCCCGAGTAGATTCGAGCAGACGGTAGCGTTCCTGCTCCCCGCCCGTGTCAGCCACTACCAACGACTTGTCGGTCAACGACGACAGCAGATCCAAGATGTCGATCTCATCGATGCCCTCACCGGCGCACACCACCGTGGCCGCATCAAGGCTGAAGCCCCCGGCGAAGATGCCAAATCGGTTGAAGAGCGTCTGCTCCTGCGGCGATAAGAGATCGTAGCTCCAATCAATAAGCGCAGTCAGCGTCTTTTGCCGCGGAAGCCCGCTACGGCTGCCTCCGGTGAGGATCTTGAAGCGGTCGTTTAGGCGCTGCGCGAGGTTAGGGATAGAGAGCACTTTCACGCGCGCGGCCGCAAGTTCGATGGCCAGCGGAATGCCGTCGAGTCGGCGGCAGATGTCTGCCACGATTGGGGCGTTGTCGTCGGTGAGGGTAAAGGATGAATCGACCAGCGACGCTCGATCGACGAACAGAGCGACTGCTCCGAACTGGATTGCGGCCGCCGGCGTAAGATCTGCTAGCCTATGCGGCACATCGAGCGAGGGGAGCCGCAAAACCTGCTCGCCGCTTACCCCTAGCGCCTGGCGCGACGTGGCGAGCATCCGCACATCGGGGCAACTGCGGGTGATTGCGTCGGCCAGACCTGCAACAACCTCCAGTACGTGTTCGCAATTGTCAAGGATGAGAAGTAGTTTCTTGCGTTTGAGCCACTGCGAAATGGACTCGTCAACTCTGCGCCCTTCTGCCTGGGTCATGCCTAATTCTTTGGCGATGACACTTGAGACCAGCTCCGGATCGGTAATGGCAGCAAAGTCGACAAGCCACACGCCGTCGGGATAGTGCTCGAGAATATCCGCTCCAACTTGCAGCGCCAGCCGCGTTTTGCCGACACCGCCTGAACCGAACAATGTAAGAAGCTTGTGCTGACGCAGGAGCGACTTCACTTCCTTAAGATCATGCTCGCGGCCGCGAAAACTTGTCGGTTGAATTGGGAGATTGTTCGGGATTGTGTCCAGCGACTTAAGGGGTGGAAACTCTGCGGGTAAGCCAGCGATGGCCAATTGCCAGACTTGTTCTGGTTCGGTCAGGTCTTTGAGCCGATGCGAGCCGAGGTCAAGGAGCGACACGCCGGTGGGAAGGTCGCTATGGGCGAGGTCGCGCGTGACACCCGACAAGAGTATCTGGCCACCGTGGCCCATGGACATCAGTCGTGCCACCCGATTGACCGCAGGTCCGAAGTAATCGCCGTTGCGCTCTGAAGCCTCGCCGGCATGCAGCCCCATCCGGACCGGTAATCCGCCGACCGCCGAAAAGTCCTCCGCGCTCAACGTGCGCTGGGCATCGATAGCAGTCGTGACCGCATCGGAGA
>JALYZV010000055.1 GCA_030948685.1 Vulcanimicrobiota bacterium
CCGATTCGTGATCTCACCCTCAGCGCCGTCCTCGTCGCTGCGCTGCTGCTCGTGTTCGCTTGGACGCTCAAGCCAGAACTTTTCAGGATTTTTTCAGCCTCGATGGGTAAGCGCACATCGAGGTACATGTATGATAAGCAGGCAAGCGATTGCAACCTATGACAGCGGGGCTGAAAAGAAGCACTCCTGGCCAGTGACGGCGGCGTGGATAGCCGGCGCTGTCGCGCTCATCATCGCGGGGCTCATTGCTCTGCACGTCATCGCGCAGCTCGATGCGATGTCGTTGAATCTCGCGCACGTCAGTTCTCGCCTAGAGACATTGCAGACCATGAATCAGAAGCTGGATCGGCTGGATGCTATGTCGCTGGCGCTGCGCCAGATGAATAACAAACTTTCCGTTACCAATGCATCGCTTACCTTGGCCAATCAAAAACTGTCGTCGATGGCCGCCGATTCCAAGACGGCGGGTACCTCATTGGATCTCATGCGCCGCACGCTCAGCGGCATGGGAAACGATATTAGCGTGATGAGCCACAAGATTTCAGGCTCATTCCTTTTCCGATCGGTGAAATAGCGGACGTCAGGAGCCGCCGCGCGTTAGGCGGTCGGCTACTGGCTGTCGGGTGCGCTGAAGTGCCAGCGCGTCATCAGCTGGTCTTTCGAGAAGCGCGTGGTCACCGGGTGGTATGCAAGCGGCACTTGCTGGAAGTTAAAGCAGTCGCTCAAATCGTCGGCGCGGCTGTCGGTGTAGCCGAGCGAACCGAGCGCGAACTGCCCTTCGACGAAATGCAAGATGCTCCCGAACTCATGCTGGTTGTGCGAAACGTACCCCGGCCTGGCGTAGGGTGAGATGACGATCAGCGGCACGCGGAAGCTTAACTCATAAGAATTGAAGATCTGCGGTTTGACGTGGTCGTACCAGCCGCCCCAATCATCCCAGGTCACGAAGATGACGGTGTTGTTCCAGTACTTGCTCGTGCCGATCGCATTGGCCACGTCGCCCACCCATGACGGTCCGGCGGTTGAGTTGTTGTTCGCGTGATCGGAGTTGCTGCCGGTCGGCACGACCCACGATACAGCCGGGAGCTGCCCAAGCGTTATATCGTTGAAAATGTTCGTCTCCGGCACGGACACCTTTGCCCAGTCGCTCCCGTGGCGGAGATGGCTGATCGCG
This sequence comes from Vulcanimicrobiota bacterium, assembly GCA_030948685.1. GTDB lineage: Bacteria > Vulcanimicrobiota > Vulcanimicrobiia > Eremiobacterales > Eremiobacteraceae > JAFANK01. The sequence continues at coordinate 1,175 of JALYZV010000055.1, forward strand.
TCGGGGCCGGACCACAGATAGTATGGATTCGGCGTATAATACTTCCACGAAATTCCCTTGGCGTCGAGCAGATCGGGCAGCGTTTGGTGATCGAAGCAGGGAAACTGGCTGCCGCTTTCACTCCCCGACGGATCGATCAGCGCGACCGTGCTGCCGCCGGGTGAATCGCAGCCTTGGTTGCCCCTGGGCACGCCAGGTGGGAACTTCACATTCTCTGCCGCCAACAAGTTGCTGCCCGGCGTTGGGATTGAAGTCCCGGCGATGATATACTGATGTGCCGGAAAACTCGGCCCTTCATTGGTTTGAAACATGCGGTCGGCGAATGCGAACTGCTCCGCCAGGGCAAAATATGGAGCGGACTCGGAGTGCGGCACGTAACCGTAAGCGGCGTCCGGCGGCGGCGTGAAGCCAGGCTGGGGACCAACCTTGACGAGGTCGAAGCCGTTCATACCGCCGCCGTTATATTCCGTGGTAAAGCCGGTGTGGCTGTGGTCCAGATCGTAGGGAGCTGCAAGCGAGACCGGCTGTAAAGCAACGGTTGCCCCGGTCGACGTCTGCCCAGTCAGGACGGTGTCAGCACCGGGCAGACCGTTGAACAGATTGTCGACGGTGCGGTTCTCCTGGAAGATGATGACGATGTGCTGAATCGGCGCTCCCGGCGGCGGGGTGCTGCCGGGCGGCGGTAGCGTTGAGCCACCGCCGCCGCAGGCGACGATGTCCAAGCAGGCTGCTGCCGTACACCAACCCTTGATCGAGAGCTTCATACAAGTAGCCTAGCGCGCAACGCCGGCTGCCTCATTAAACACGAATGAAGATACGCGTGGGTCTCATCGAAATTTCATCGCGCGGGATATGAGCTTTACGTCCTACCCCTGACTACCCGTGCCATCAAAGCGTTGCGTGATGAGACAGGGCCTCTCGGGCGCACGAAACAACCGTCTCGCGCAGCTCTGCGGGCTCAACGATCTCCACCTTGCGCCCCCAGGCGACGATTTGGTGCGCGGCGCTTTGCAGCCCCGGGAATGCGATACGCACAAGCAGCGTCTCCGACTTGGACGTGTCATCCAAGACATGCGCATCCCAGTATGACGCTACTTCTTCAAGTGCGTCGTGCGACACACGCAGGATGACAGCGTAGGCGGCCGGCATGCTCTCCTCGTACTTCGTCGTCCATTCGCGCCAAAACGCCACCAGGTCGAAACCATCCGGCCGGGTGAACCGTTCGCTGGTTTCCTCGAGCCCCAAAATACGCTCGGCGCGAAAAGTCCGCATCTCGCCGCGATAACGCGCCACCAGGTACCACACGCCCGCCTTGGCGACAAGACCGAGCGGATCGATCACCCGCAGGCTTATTTTCCGGCTCTGATCCTTGTAGCGTAGCTGGACCCGTCGATCTTCCCAGATCGCGACCCGCAAGATAGCCAGATGCTCGCGCGGCTGCGCTGCCTGTTTCCAGCGGCGGTGGTCGAGGTAAACACGGCCGCGCATGATGTCCGCCGCACGTCGTTGCGCTGCCGGCAGCGCGCCGGCAAGCTTTTCCAGGGCATTCGGACGGCGGTCCTCAATCCCAATATCCGACAATACGCTGTCGCCCGCGATGAAGAGCGCTCGAATCTCATCCTCGTTGAACTGCGTCAACGCTTTTCGATAGCCGTCGGCCAAGACGATGCCGCCCGTGACTCCACGTTCCGCATGCACGGGAACCCCGGCCGCGCTCAACGCATCGAGGTCGCGGTAAACGGTGCGCTGCGAGACTTCGAGCTGCTCGGCTAGTTCGCGTGCGCAAGCACGCCCTTTGGCCTGGAGCAGCAAAAGCATGGCCAGCAGGCGTCCAGACTTCATAATCTTAGTATCCTACCATAAATATGACATACGGTGTCAACTTTCAGCGGTTACCATGCTTCCACAGAACCAACACCGCTTATTCAAAGGAAGGGACCCACCATGGCCACCGCAACCGGGATCAAAGTTGAGGGCATCGACATTCACTGCTACCTGGTCAAGGATCCAAAGCGTGCGATCGACTTCTACGCGAGGGCGCTCGGTTTAACGCCGGCGTGGCAATCCGAACAGGGAGCAGAATTTGAGCTCGCCGACGGCTCGACATTCGGGCTATGGAAGATGAGCGATGGCAGCTGGCATCCCAGCGCCGGGGTGTTTTTCGCAGTCCCCAACATCAAGGAGGCCGCTGCCCACCTGCGCGCTCAGGAAGCCAAGCTGTTGAGTGACGAGCCATTTGAGTCGGAAGTCTGCCACATGATCGACGTTGAAGACTGTGAAGGTAATTCATTCATCCTCCACCAGCGCAAGCACACCGGCTAACGGCCGTGCGATACAATTGCCAGGCGGCGTACCTCTCGCCAGCGGAAGCAACTCGTCATGTGGTCATTGACCATGCCGACCGCCTGCATAAAGGCATAGCAGATGGTCGACCCGACGAACGAGAAGCCGGCGCTTCGCAACGCCGCACTCATGGCATCCGATTCGCGGCTGCGTGCCGGCACGCGGCCGCTTTGCTCCCAAGCATGCTGAATTGGCTTGCCGCTCACGAACTGCCACAAGAAGCGATCGAGCGATCCGTGCTCGCGCTGGATGGCCACGGCTATCCGCGCGTTGTTGACAGCCGACTGGATCTTCAAGCGATTGCGCACAATACCAGGATCTTTTAGCAAGCGCTTGATGCGAGCGGTGCCGAAGCGCGCGACCTTTCGGATCTCGAAACCCGCAAACGCACGCCGGTATGCGGCACGCTTGCGCAGGATCGTTGACCAGCTCAACCCCGCCTGAGCGCCTTCCAGGATTAGGAATTCAAAGAGCAGCCGATCGCGATGAACGGGCACTCCCCACTCGCGATCGTGGTAGCGCTCCATCAGACCGCCGTCGTCGGCCCACGGGCAGCGTCGCGGTCTGGCTGCTTTGCGCATCCGAGCCATTCAGTCGAAGTTCTGCTTTACCGTCCATTCCGACTGCGGGTAGGTCTTCTCAAGATCGTGCCAGCCGTGCAAGAGCGCATTTGGTTCTCCGGTTTTCCTGTAGGCCGTCGTGGCGGCGAAGTAGGCTGCCTCGGGGGCTGCATACGCCGTTGGAAAGCGCCGCAAAGCATCAGCGTAGAGGCCTTCAGCGGCCTCGAACTGCCGCAAACGTAAGCGTGCGTGGCCGAGGCCCGCGAGCAGCCGCGCCGCAAATTCTGCCGGTGGCAGATATCCGTTCCAACGGTAGAGTTCAAAACCAGTCTCATCCAGAATGCGTAAATCCGGCGTCCAAATATGCCGAAATTGCTCGACGAGTGGTTTGCTTTCGTCGAGTGAGTTATTCACCTGGACAGGGACGCTGTAGTTGTGGATAATGTCTTGAACGAAGGATTGTGGATACGTCACGGTATCCAGCGCTTTGCAACCTCCTCAACCCGGGTTGAAAAAGTCGAGCAGAACCAACTTGCCGGCTGCCTTGGCTTGCGCCTTGGCATCCTCAAGTGATGAAACCCAGCGAATGTGGTCAGCCACGATACTCTTAGCCATCAAAGCCTCCCTGAAACGGACCTAAAGGTCCGTTGCTTCAATCGCTTCAGTGCACATTTCCTCGCAAGACGGTGATCGAGGCGGGCTCCAAAGAGTACACCGCCCCCTTCCCACCTGGCTGTAACGACATCACTGCCGGACCATCGGGATTGGCGAAACCGTTCGCGCCGTTTGGGTGCCACACGTACTGTGCAGCTCCAAAGGCAGTCGCCGCCACCGCGCCCTTGAAATAGTGGTCGGTTCCACGCAAGAGATTGCGAAACGTGACGGTCACGTTATGCGGCGCCAACCGGTCCTTGTTGATGAGCAGTAACGCCCAGCTGCCGTCCGGTCGCAACAGCGCATAGTTTGTGACCAGCTGGTTGCCGCGCAGATCGATGACTCGACTCGTGGCCGGATACAGCGCCTGCGCTGCATCGATAGGCTCGACCCATTGTTGCGTGAGCAGTTGCGCGGCAAAAAACTGTGAGGTACGCTGACGAATCTGATTGTTATTGTCGGCGGCGAACATCCCCCAGGCCCCATAGGAAGTACAATTCGAAGATGACGTGACCAAGGGTTCTGGCTCGTATTGGTAGAGAAACGTTCCGCTTCCGCCATTGCTCAAGAAGGCTGCTTCGAAGTCGGCAAACCAAAGTGCGCCGACGATGTCCTGAAACGCGGCGGCGGCACCGGCCGAGAAGTTCGTCTCGGTGATAAACATCGGCACGTGCGGTAAGCCGTCTTTTCGCCAGGTTGCCATGATGCTTTGCAGCACCGCGGGCTCGGTGTACAGGTCGTCCCAATACGACGGATCGCACGGATCGAACGGGTAATGCTCGAACGACATGAATGACAGATCCGACAAGCGTTCGTGTTTCCACAGGTACTCGAGAAAGCGATGCAGCCAGGACACATCGCCGCCGGCATTGGGCCAGGCTTGCACATCTTGAGTCACGCCTTGGAAAACTGGGCCGCCTAGCCGAAGCTCGGGATCGACCGCATGCACCGCCCGCGCCCATTGTAGATACAGCGCGCCGTAATCTTCCGGGAGGATGTACTGCCCGTCCGGCTCCTCTCCCAGCTCGACGTAAGAGATGGGATAGTGGCGCCCTTCGAGATAGCGAATCTCCGCAGCCGCATCGTCGGGCGTGCCGTACAGCATCCCGACGGCCACCATCGCCGGCAACCCGCGGGTCAATCCGCTGCGATAGACAAGATCGATTCCAGCCTGTTCCTGATCGACGACTCGATTGGACGGCTGATGCCACGGATCCACGGACGAGACGTACGTCGGCGTTTGGCTATTGGAGGCGGCGTGCCGGACAAGGTCGTGGAATCTGCCGTGCGCATCCAGTGTGCCAATCGCCACTTCGCCGATCGCATAACCGACACAATTGCGCACGTCCCGGGCTCCGTGGCTATCACACGTTTGCGACGAACCCGTCATCTCGATGCGAAGAAACTCCATGCTGATCGGTGCGCCGGCAAGTTTCAAGGTCACGGTGCCGCCCATGCCGTCTTGGACCGCGCCGCCGGGAAATGTTGCCCAGCGTCCGTGCGCGGGGTCGTTGATAGCGTCGGCGCCTGTCCAGTGTTGCACCTGGTACGTCAGCGCATACGGGTTTGTCCAGTTGATGCGAACGGCATTGACCGCCGCCGCCGCCCCCAGGTCCACGACGATCCACTGCGGATGCGCGCTGTCCGGTTCGCCCGTGAATCGTCGGGCAAGATACGGATTGCTCTTCCAATACGTGGCTGCGTCGCCGTCCGTCAGGCGGGAGTAATCGTCATTATTGCCTTGATCGAAGGTAAACCCGCGATGGGGCAACCTGTAGCCGAATGAATGCCGGATCGTCGTCGAGCCGGCAGAAGCGCCCGTCCAGTAGCCCTCCGTCTTGGCGCTCCACACTCCCTGCGGGTTCCAATGCCAGTGCTGCACGCTCAGCTCCGTATACAGTCGATAGCTGAGCGAGCCCAGACCTGCACTCAACATTGCTTTGACGTTTGCGGGAGTATAAATCGCGTCGACTGCCCCGAAGTTTTGCGAATCGATGCCCGCACCCAGCGCGCGAACCGGACTGAAGATATTCAGCGCATGGCCCGGCGTGATGTCGATGGTGATCGCGTGAGGAGTATCCGCTAGCGCGGCTGACGCCGCAATGAACGCCAGCGCGGCAATCGTTGCCGCGCATCGAGCAATCGTAGAACGCATAAGAGACCTCACACCGGCTAGCCTTCGCGCCTCGCTCGGGCGGCTTACTTGGCCACGAGTCCGTCGGCTTCCTCACGCAAAAGCTCGTTTGCAATCGAGATTGCTGTCCGCACCCCGGTTGCGCCGGCAACGATTACCTGGTGGACCCGCGCCACCGCATCCCCGGCCGCAAAGCAGCCGCGCACGGTTGTCTGGGAATGGTCGTCGACGATGATCGCTCCGCTTTCATCGAGCTTGCAGCCCAACAGCAAGGCGGCGCTCAAACCCGAAGCGCCACCCCCAACAATCGCAACGTCGTATTGCATAAAGCTCCTTGAGGATATCGTGCTTCACTTTTCCCACGGGAGCGCAAGGCAAAACATCGCGAGCCGGCTCGGCATTGACCATTCACCTTCCCCGCGCATCATAGCTTTCGCTTTGGCCGAGCGATGCAATAATCCCAACCAACGACTCCGCCGTCCTTGTCGGTCTTCGTCTCGGCAAACATCATGGAGTGGCGCGTCATAAATGAGGGCGCGTTGGAGGCGGCAAGCCGAATCCTGCCGGGCGTCAGCATGAACGTCACATCTTGTTGATACTGGTCGCCGGCGACAAGCATGTTGACGTCGTAGAAGTGCGTACACCACGCCTCCGCAACGTCAGTGAGTTCGATGAGGTTTTCGGTCGCATTGCGGAAGTCACGCTTTGAAACGAGCTCTCGCTGATGTCCCTTTGCGTCGATGGCCCAGATCATCGTCGAGGACCCGGAACGTGGTTCAAGGCGGCACGATTCGCCGCTATCCAATGCGTGTGGCAGGCGCACGTCAAGAGAGCCATCTCGTGTAATCGGAATGTGGACGATGCCACGGGAACTGACCGCGAACTGGTGGATCTTCCCATCTTGATCGGATGCCCGGACGACTGCAGTATCTGGCGTGCTCGATGATAGCAGCTCCATATATAACCACGGCAGGGGCCCATGAGGCAGCCACACTTCGGTCAAGCTGTCGCCTGCGATGAACCCCATGTGGTAGCGCTCGCAACCGGCCCCGATTGAAGTGCAGTGGCTGTACACGACGTAGAGCATCCCGTCACTTGATTCAAAAGCCTGCTTTATAACATCGTCGAGATGCAGTGCGACTGTTTCCATCTGCTGGCCGAAGTTTGCCATGTCGAAAGGCCCCGCAGCGGCCTGCAGCTTGCGAAAGCGGTCTCCCCGAGCATAGGCAAGCTGCTCGCCGATCGGCAGTTGTGCTATGTCCGCTTCGCGATTGTACGGAGTCGGCGTTGGGCCAACGCTGGGAAGCACCTGCGGTGGAAACGTCTCACAGGGATATCTGCAGAAGCTTCCCGTGAGTGCGTCGATGCGATAGACGTCCTGACCAACCTGCACGTAGCGGTCGCGAAAGGTGATGAGCACAAGCGCGATGAGCACAGCGCTTAGCAGGACGACGCGCGGCCAGCTTATTCGCACCTTAGGCTGCAGAGTTGCGCCGAGTCTTGCTGCTGGCGGTCCTGACGCGGCGGTAGTGGCGCGTGACGCGCGCGAGGTTGCCGCAACCGGATGACGTGCAATAGCGCCGAGAGTGGTTGCGTGACGTATCGATGGCAAGCCAGTCGCAGTCGTCGCGCCGAGCGCAGCTGATGATCATTCGCCACGAGTCATCGAGCAGCACATCTGCCGCCGACAGTGCGATCTTGCGTAACAGCGCCATCAGGCCATCCCCGCAATCCCATGCCTCAGCGATGACGTCGTCGCGCAACTGCAGCGTGCGGCGCAGCCCCGGGGTAGCGAGCATCTTGTTGAGCTCGGTCAACTTTGTTGGATTGACACGCTGGGCCGCCGCGCTCTTGAGCAATAGGTCATAGAGGTATTGGCGGAAGTGGATAGCGGTAGCGAGGAAGCGAGCAGCCTCGCCCGGATGAGCATGTCCCCACCGGCTCCAGCGCGGCAGCTCGCTCTTGGTCAGTAACCTCGCGCTGGCTGCCCAGCCAAGAAATCTGTCCAAGTCTGAAAAGCGTTCGCTTGTGCTGCTGCCGTCGTGTTTGCTGACAGTATTCACAAAATGGATACACAGCGGCTGCTCCGGCTGCTCCTCCACGGCTCCCATGGTTTGACCACCTCTCCTCCAGCGAATGCTAGCATGAAAGCTTTAACGGGTCAACCGGCGCAACGAGCATTATCACCTGACGGAAACGCAATGGTCTCTTGACAGCCGCGCAAGGCGCGTTTATCATTAACGAGTAAAACATCATTAAGCTCGTTAAGGCAGTCGTAAGGAGAAGATGCGTATGTCACCTCGCCCTACCTTCAAACAGGTCTTCAATTGGGTCGCCGACCTGGGGGTGCGCTGCATGCACTGCGTCAGCATCGAGCGCACCGCTCGACTGTCGCCCGACTGGGGACGGCTTGAGTCGAAAACACCGAACGGGCACCATAAGTGATGGCGGAACGTCGTCGCATGATCGCGCGGCTCCTGCTAAGCACTGCGCTCGCGCTGGCGTGCACGCTGCCGGCAGCGCGCGCGTCTGCCACCTCGGACGCGAGCCAATCCTTCGGGATTCATCGCTCGCCCGCTCCACCGGCGGTGGAAAGCGGGCCGGGCCCCGATCAGTGGCAATCCGCATTGCATGTTGACGATTTCTTCAACTTGACGGCGCGAAAAACAGCCGCCCTCCCTACCGTCGCCTACTTGACCTACGACGAGCGGAATCTCTACGTCGGCTTTGACGTCGAGCAATCCGGCTTGCCAATTCACGCAACGCAAACAACAAACAACGTCGGCTTCGGCGTGGACGATTTCGTCGGCATCGGTATCGACACGAGTGGGAACGGTTCTCGCGTCATGTTCTTCGAAACCACGCCGCTGGGCACTCGTTACCAGCAATCGAGCGAATCAAGCCGTTTTGACCCTGCCTGGAAAGCCAATGCGCGCCTGGGCGCGAGCAACTGGACAGCCACCATGGTCATTCCGCTTTCTGCACTGGGGGTGACCGGAAGCGCCTCGTCCTGGCGTTTCAATTTCGTCCGAAGTGTCGCTGCAGTCAATGAACGATATACCTGGGCTTACAATCCGCTGATGTTTGACAACCCGCCACCGGCCTGGCCATCTGCGACGGATGCACGCTATTGGCCAAAGCTTGTTGGCGTACACGTTGAGCAGCGCATGGCGAAGCCACCGGCGTCCGCTGCGATCTACGGACTTGAGAGCCTGGGCCGCGATCGCACCCAATTCCCGCAAGCAAATGGCAGGTTTGGACCACAGCCTGTCCGAGTCGCTGGCATCGATGCCGTTTATCCATTCACCTCGTCCGCACGCTTTGTGGGAACGTTCCATCCCGATTTTTCCAACGTGGAAGTCGATCAACAGACGATCGCTCCGCAGCAGTTCCAACGCAACCTGAGCGAATACCGGCCGTTCTTTGTGCGCGGCGCGCAATACTTGCATCCCAACGTGTTTCCCGGCGTCGTGCTGCCGGTCAACCAAATCTTTTATACGCCCGCTGTCGGCGTGTTTAACAGCGGCCTCAAGATCGAAGGCACGCAGGGCTTCGGCTCGTTTGGACTGCTCGATGCGCGCGGCAACGGTTTCGACGATACCGCCTATGGCTACAAATACGGGCTGCCCGACCGGTCGTTGCAAATATGGTCAGACGGTGCGATCGCGCGTGACGCGCACGGGGTGGACAGCACGGCTGAGTTGGGGACCGAAGTACGAAACGTGAAGTCCGGCTTCATCACCGGCTTCAACCAAGCCGCCGAATGGGGAACGTTCGTGCCGAGTGCTACTCTGGCTCGCAGCACAAACATTTTCATCGATAGCCAAAAGCCGAACTTCGAGACTTATTTCGGCTATCGAGACGACGGGCCGTACTACAACCCGCGCAAAGGCTTCATCGTCATCAACGATATCCGCGGCTACGAATCATACTTCAACTTCTTCGGGAACGCCAAAGCGGGCAGCGTGATCAAAACGCGTGGGTTTTTCTTCGCTGGAGACCGATTCACCGATCGCTCCGGTGCTGTCCGCCAAGTCGATTTCAATACCAATGTTGACGTCCTGTTCACAAACCTCGTTCACGTCAGCCTCAATCAGGCGACGAGCGAGACCCGCTCGTATGATGCCGGCTATCCGTTCTACAGCAACGGTTTGACGCAGCGCTTCAATCAGTCGACCGTCTTGCTCGGATACCGGGAGCAGTCGGACTCGCCGGTGACGGCGTCATTCTCCGCCGGGCCCTTCGGCGGCGCCTACATCCAACAATACACCTTCAACACCACGCGACAGCTCGGGACATCAACCAGCGTGTTGTTCGGCTATGGCGCAACTCGACAGCGCAATTTTACCGGCGCCCCCGATGGTCAATACCTGCGGCGAATCGTGTGGAGTAGATCCCTTGGGCCCGATTCATCCGTGACACTTGCATATCGCGACATTTCTGGCTCGGGCGGGTATGCAACGCCCGGTGCGAATTTCGCAGCGCTCTACCACAAGCGGTTCGCGAACAGAAACGATATCTATGTGAGCTTTGGGACGCCTGCGGCTCCGACGACGCTCAACCGTTTCATTGTAAAGTACGTCTGGCAGCTCGGCAACTTCGACTAATAAATCTGCAGCGCCGGCGGCGTGACCCAGCTAGACTGCAGCCCCGAGTGGCCGCCCGGCTGCGATTTGTGCCGCTATCTCAACGCGCGAGCGAAGCCCACACTTGCCCAAGATGTTGCCAATGTGATACTCGACCGTTCGCCCGCTGATGTGTAGCAGCTCGCCGATTTCTGCGTTAGTCTTGCCGCTAGCGACCAGAAATGCAACCGATGTCTCGCGGGCTGACAAGGTTCCGCGCGCCTCGCGCTTGCGCCCAGGCCGCAGCCCGTGGCTGCGTGCCAGCGCCCGCGCACGATCCGCTGCATGCTCGGCGCCGAGCGCATCGAAGGTCTCGATCGCGCTTAAGAACAGCTGCCGATCGGCCTTGGCATGCGCTGCGATCACGTGGAGATGTGCACGCCAAAACGGGTACTCGCCGTCGTTGGCTGCGTCGACCAGCTCGTCGGCACCGCCGGTATCGCCTTGGACGAGCAACAAGCAGCCTTCAGCCTCGCGCATCGAGCGCTGGGCGATGGGCCAACCCTTCGCGCTGACCAGGCGCAGCTTCGCGAGCGCAACACGCGCGCGTTCTGCTTCGCCACGCAGCGCCGCGAGGCGGACGATACCGCCCAGCGCGCGTACCTCGTAGACCTCTTTGAACTCCTCGGGGTTCAGCGCTGATATAGCAGCGGCGTACCAGTTGAGGGCTTGCTCGTAATCTTCGCGCAGTTCGGCGACGAAACCGGCGGTGAATGCGACCGCTTGACGAGCAGATGCGGACAGCTGCAGGCGCATGCCGTCATCGAGGACGCGCTGTGCAGCTTCGAATTCTCCCAGCATCGCGTATAACTGTGCCTGCAGGCATACGAGTCGCGAGCGCAGCGGACCGTTGACGCCGGGGGCGCCTGCATCGGCGGTGAGCGCGAATCCCAATGCCTCCTGCATGCGGCCACGATCGATCGCAACGCTGGCCAGGTTCGATCGCAGCATTGCCTCGGCTGCTTTTGATTTCGGTCCGCTCACGGCGAGGCCGACGCGACACCAACGCTCGAATTCGTTGTTGTCTCCGGCCATGCGGCTGACATAACATAGTTTGGTGCAGCACAGCACGAGCTCGTTACTCAAGCCCCAATCGGAGGCATGACCGGCGGCGGCTTCGAGCACCGCTCTGCCTTTTTGGACGTCGCCCAGGCGAGCTAAGACAACGCCGAGCCAACTGTACAAGCGAATGCGTTCCCGCTTATGCTGCTCCGGATCGCATAGTGCGATGCCTTCCTCCAATGTCTGCTTGGCAAGCTCAGGCTCCCCCTCACGGTCCTGGAGCGACCCGAGAACGCACAGCAGCCGAGGAAGAAGAGACGGCGTCGCACGTCGCGCTTCCGCGATCGCCGGGCGCAGCAGCTGCAAGATGGAAGCGCGCTCGTCGCTCTCGTCCCAGGCTGCCTCGATGTAATAGGTCCGCACCCGAATACGGATTTCTGCCGGCAGTGACTCCGCCTGTGCCTCAAATGAAGCCATCGCCTCCTTGGCACCTTCGAACGATTCCATTCGGAACAGGGCGGCTGCTCGTCCGCCGCCCGCCTCAATCGATAGCCAATCATCGGGGTGCGCGCGATCGACGGCCCGGCTAAAAGCGTTGAGCGCCTCCTGCGGCGCGTGGCGGTCGAGGCATTCCCATCCGATCGCGCTAAAAAGACGAGCCGCAGCCGCGAATTCCTTGGCACCCTCCAGATGAGCAGCGCGCTGCCAGTCGCTCCCCGCGCGCTTCGCGAGCGTCGCATGCCGCACGGTACGCGAGATCTCGTCAAGTGTGAGGTAGCACGCCTCGCGCAACAGATCGTGACGAAAGACGAACCCATCTGGACTCTCGCAAATGACCCATAGATCGGCGAGCTCCGCCAGCGCCGCGCGAACTTGCGCCGGCGACCGCAAGGCCAGCGTCATCAGAAGCGACTCTGGCATAGCGTCCGTATGCACGGCCAGCCAACCCGCAATATGCAATGCATCCGGACTAAGATCGAAAAGGCGGCGCTGCAGCGCTTCACGCAGATCGGTCGGAACGGAAGCCTCGTCGAGTGCCTTCGCAACCAGAAGAAGCTCCGCGTATAAAGGGTTGCCGCCGGTTCGCTCGTACAGTCGTGCGACCTGAGCATCGTTGAACGCAACCTCAGGACGCAGATGTGTCGCCAGCGTCTTCAGATCCAGTGCGCTGAGCCCGCTCAGCGATACCACGCGCGCCAGACCCGCGCGCTCGAGCGACGATGCCAGCGCCAAGACTGCATGATTGGAGCGGCGTGCGGCTAGGTGCCAGCTGATCGGAAGATCTTGGAGACGCGACGCGCAGTAGTGCACGACTTCCAGGCTTTTTGCGTCGGCCAGATGGAGGTCGTCAAGCTGAATAACGAGCGGCCCCTGTGCCGCTGCCTCTGCCAGCATATCGTGAAAGTAGGCAAGTCGATCGCGCTCGGCGGCTCCCAGCAGAGCGTTGAGCGCCGCGTTGTCGACTCGGCCCGCGCGCTTGAGCGAGCGCATGAGTGCAATCAGAGGATCGTGGGGGATATCCGAAGCCGCAGGCACGCAGGCGATGCTGAAGATGTTGCGTTCGTCCGACTTGCGCGCTTCGGCCAGCAATCTCGTTTTGCCAATGCCCGGCTCGCCGAAAATGACTGTGCAACTGCGAACCTGCTCGAGCAGCGCGCAAAGCACGGCGTCCCGTCCGACCAGGGGCGCCGACGAGACCCAGCCCGCAGGCTGCTTACGACTAGGGGTTCCCCTAGTGAAGGCCGGTCCGTTCTGGCGTACGCTCGTGACTGGCGCTGTTAGCGCGCCGTCCTTTATACGACGCGAGGTACGCAAATGATCAACCCACGCAAGCTTACGCTCTCCTTTATCGCGATCACTCTACTCGCTCTCACAGCGTGCGGGACGGCCGGCTCTATGCTGCCGCAGCCGCAAACGCATTCCCAGGCCGTGACGCGCACACCCCAAGACGACACGCCCACACATCCCAAATAAGAACGGCTATATTTCGTATGTCGAAGGTCTATAGGCACCCTCGCATGCTGCGAGCGGGCAGTCGAGTGCAAATATGCGAGCTCTGTCACAGGGTGAGCAAGAGTCTGCATCTGGTCGACTTGTTCATGGCGTGCGAGGAGTGCTGGACCATCTCCAGATTGGATACCATGCCGCCGGTTCTGGAGTGCGTGTCTCGCAGCGACGCAACCCGACCGAGCGCTTGAATAATGACGCATCATGGCCTTGCCGTAACTATCGGCCTTGCCGTTGCGTTAACCTTTACTTTCGCCAAACCGGCAGTCGCCGGCTGTCCGGAAAAGCTACGCTACACGAACGCGGCCCTGTCCGCTGTGGCGAGCGCCGGAGATTCGTCCCGGTTACAAGCACGGCAGTATTATATGAAGACCGGCTTTCGCAGCCTTGTCGAAGCCCAGTCCGAACGCTGTGTTGACGCGACGATCAGCGCACGGTGGCAAATCGCCAATGCTTGGCTGGGGATTTATTCGGCCCTCGACGTGGTGCAGGATCGGGAACGTCATCAGACACCCGGCTGTACAGCGCTCCACCTGGCTGAGGCGCGCGAAGGCATCGCGCTCTCCTGGCTCGGTCTGACGCAAGTGCCTGGACAGTTTCAACGGGCGGCGATATTCAAGCATGCAATAAGCGCGCTCGCAACGTCGGCACGCACGCTCGACGTTCGGCTGCCGACGCCGGGCGCTGATCGAGCCGCAAAAGACGCGTACATGAAGTCCAGCATGCAAGACGCCCAGCGTCCGAAAACAAGCTGCAACGAGTCCGCCATGGCTCGCACACACCTGTTGCGAGGTTGGCGCCTTTAGCGGTCAACAAGCCCCGGGCGAACCACCATTACCCTAATGACGCGCACGTTGCCGCGTTCGTCAGCAATGGTGACGGTGGCAATGCCCGCTGCGCGCGCTGTGACCGTGAAGATGCATGCCGGCCCGCTGGCCATTTGCGGGGTGACGCTGGCAACCGCGTCGTTCGACGACCGTGCGCGCAACGCACCATGATAAAGAGCTTCTGCCGCAGCAACGGTTTGCGATCCCAGCGCCCGACCAAAGATGAGGCTTGTCGCTCCAACCGCGAGCGTTGGAGCCGCATTGCCGCCAACCGGTCTGGGTTCTGGCATGTGCGGCATGACCTGAGGCGCCGGTGGTATGACGCTCGGACGCATCGTCAATGAAGCGCGGCCTCCTCCGACGCTGACGCCCACGTCTGCTTGGCCGCCGGCGTCATCGGAGACGTGGATCGTGGTCGTCCCGTTGCCGGCCGGCGACACCGAGAAGGTCGCTCGGTGACCCCGTTGCCTCTGCAGCGTCACCGTCGCGACGTTGGAATCAAGCGTCGTTGCCGAATAGGACCTTGATGCCGGATCGCGCGCGTCAAAAGATTGCGAGTTATCGCCCGGGCTACCGAAAGCTAACGAGCCAGGATCGACGGACAGCGCGCCCACCGGGCTTGGGGTGGGCGTGGCAGTCGGGCTTGGCGTCGGTGTTGGCGAGGGAACGGGCGTTGGGGTGACCGTCGGCGTTGCGGTTGGCGTCGGCGTTGGTACGGGCGATTGACTGGCGGGCGCCGGCGCTGCGGCGGCATTGCCGCCACCACCTCCATGTCCTGCTGCCGCAGCGATTGCTGCTAAACCCAGCAGCCAGCCGATGACACCGCCGCCTCCACCACCATGCTGTGCCGCTGGAGGGTCAAGCGTCGGAACCGGCACGGCCATCGCCAGTGCTTGTGCGACGAGCTCGGGAGCCGGGCAATGAAGCGGTGCAAAGTCCGAGGTTACCGCCGACAGAGCGATCTGCTGAGGCTTGCTCTCATTCGTGCTGATCGCCGCCTCGCCGGCGTGGAGCATGCTTGAGGCTGCGCCGTCGACCATGACGCCAACCGAACCTCGGTAAACGGCGATTGTGGTGCTGGCGGGTGTACGCACGAGGTCAAAGACGGTTGGCGCATCGGTTGCGCTAACACTGAGTGCGCCAGCCCTGACGCTGAGCGACGGCATCGACGATTGAAGGCACAGCAGGCCCGAGGAAATCTGCAGCGACAAACTAGCCCCGGTCGTTCGAGCGCTGGTCGCGCTCGACGGTCCGACGATCACTCGGCCGACGTCTGCGAGTTCCACCTGGGCGAGCGAATTCGGCCCCGTTGAGACGACATCGCCGGAGTGTAAGATTTTTGAAGCGATCACTTCGTGATGCGCTCCGTCAGACGTCAGGACGCTGACCGAGCCGGAGATCTTCGTGGCAACGGGTGGGATCGGCTGCGTCGCAACAGCGGCACCAGGCAGCAATGCGACGGCGCAAAGCAAGAACAAAACATACGGTCGAAAAGTTCTTGCGTGCATACGTGGTCCCTAGATCTGGGTTGCACCGATAGATGAAGTGTTTCCATTATCTCCAGGCGCAAACAGCTGCGCCATAGGCAGGAAGTCCCTGCCCGGACCAGGCCACCGCTAACCGGCGCTCGAACAAGCAGCCGGACCTCAGGCTGGACGACAAGGAGAACGCAATGGCGAATCGCACCTGGCTCGGCTGCCTCATCGCGATTGTGCTCATCGTTGCGGTCATCGTGCTTCCGGCTATTGGAACGTACAACCGGCTCGTTGCGCTCGATCAAGGGGTGCAAGCCCAATGGGGCCAGGTGCAAAACGTCTACCAGCGCCGCGCCGACCTCATCCCGAATCTCGTTGCGACCGTGAAAGGCGTGGCCAATTTCGAAAAGAGCACCTATATCGCTGTGGCTGAGGCCAGATCGAAAGTCGGCCAGGTTCAAGTCCAAAATCCCCAAGCCATAACGACCGATCAACAAGCCTTGTCGCGCTTTCAAGCTGCTCAAGATGGGCTGACGTCAGCGCTCTCCCGCCTGCTCGTGGTCGTCGAACGCTATCCGGAGCTCAAAGCGAACGAAAACTTCCTCACGCTGCAGTCGCAGCTCGAAGGCACCGAAAATCGCATCGCCGTCGAGCGCATGCGCTACAACGAACGTGCGCAAGAGTTCAACACCGTACGTC
>JALYZV010000077.1 GCA_030948685.1 Vulcanimicrobiota bacterium
CGCCACGACCGTGCCACCCGCCGCACGCGCCAGCGCATCGAGCTCATCCATTTCAATCTCGAAAAGATCGCGGTTGGCGCCCGTGTCGACGCCGGCGAGAATCACGCGCTCGGTGCGCGGGGCAGTTGAGTGGAGCATGGGTTAAAGGCGGGCCTCGATCGGTCATCACAAAAGATTGGGGCGGTCTGATTTGTTCGACCGCCCCGTGCGAGAGTCTTTTGGTCGAGCAGACTCGACCGCTTCTCCGGTGCTGTTACGCTGTGGCAAGCTCCTTGTTCTTACGCAAGCCGAACGGGTGGTCCGCAACCGGCGTCAACGGCGAGAAGCGCAGTTGCGACTGATAGGTTGAGACGAGTAGCTCAATACCACCGCGAACGCAACCTTCCTCGGCGACGCATTTGGAGAGCTTCTTGGTGAAATACGTGTCAAGATTGTTGAGCGCGTGCTGCCAGTACGAGTCGCGTGTTAAACCGGATCCATCGAAATGATTCTTGTCGACGAGCCAAACGAAAACCGGCTCGCCGCCCTCTCGGAATCCCAACACGAAGAGTGGGATTGGCTGCGCAGCCGGTTGAGAATCTGGATAGAATGAGCAGATCGTAAAAAATTCGAGCAGTACGTGTTCTGGCTCGATCGGTTTGCTCACGAACGTCTCCCATCACTGTCGCCTTGTGGCCGGACGCGCGCGCGTTAACGAGCGTGGTAGGTCCGCGTCGATGTATTTCTCACGCGGCAGCGCGCGCTCCCCTCGGCGGCCCATGTCCCTAGACCCAGGACAAATTCGACGCACAAATCCCCGCCTATATTGCAGCAACGGACCTTCCAGCAACGGACCTTCCAGCAGCGGACCTTTGCAGCAACGGACCTTTAGGTCCGTTCACCAATGAAGCAACGGACCTTTAGTGCGTTCAACCATGAAGCAACGGACCTTTAGGTCCGTTCACCTAGGTCCGTTACCGATCGTCGGCACTCGCACTTGACGACGTGCCGTTCGGCAAGGCGTCTTCGGCGCTAGCTGACCTGGCGGCGACACGAGCTCGTGGTTCGATCTGCGATGAGTGAGGATTTGATGAAACAGCGCATGGTCGCACGCTCCAATTACCCGCTCACACGCTGCAGACATTCGAACGCATATGACCCTGCGCACGGCTCGGGGCTCGGCGTTGGCGGGTATCTTGCGTCACATCGGCCAAATTTCGTAGCTGCAAGCAACCCGACGCGTTCCATTCAGGCGCAGCGCAAGTCATACCGGGGGTTGCTTTTCTTGGGTGGTGAGGAGAAAGAGCGTCGCATTGGTTCGTGAGCCCTTCTTTATACAAATCTCAGACACACATCTTTTCGCAGACCCGACGACTAGGCTCTGGGACGTTGCACCCGATCCGATGCTCGATCGCGCGCTGGAGGAGCTGAACAAACTCGACGGCCGGCCGGCCTTCGTGGTCGTCAGCGGGGACTGCTCAAGCGACGGATCTGCCGCATCATACCGGCGCCTTGGTGAAAAAGTCGGCCAACTCGGGGTTCCTGTCTACTATATCCCGGGCAATCACGACGACCCCCAGGTGCTTTCCCAAGTACTTTGTGGCAAAGAACTGCCCGCCAAGGAGAAGCTCACCCAAAGTTTTGACGCCTTGGGCTGGCGCTTTATCTTATTGGACAGCTCGGTACCGGGAGAGGACGGCGGCGCGCTTGGTGACGCTCAGCGTGCGTGGCTTCGCACGACGCTCGCGGCGGATCCGCGGACGCCGACGATCATCTTCGTGCACCACAATCCAATGCCGGTTGGCTCCGCCTGGCTCGATCCCATGACGCTGGCAGACGCCAACGCCCTGACCGCGATCCTCGATACATCCACGCAGGTCCGTGCGGTGCTGTTTGGGCATGTTCATCAGGTGTTCGAGACCAGTCGTGACGGCGCACAGTACTTGAGCGCCCCATCCACCTTCTTCCAGTTCAAGCCCAACTCGCCGCGTTTTGGCAAGGACGATCGCCCGCCGGGCGTGCGCATCGTGCGGCTCAACGGTGACGCTCTGCGCAGTGCGGTGTATCGTTTCGGAGAACCGCTACCGCCTCTCTAACGTTGCAGCGCGAATTTAGTCATGGGGAAGGACGAACTGCGCGCGTCCCTAAATTTGACGTCATGCTGAACAACCGAGCGAAGAATCTTTCTCCCTCGCCTACGATGGCAATTGATGGTCGTGCCAAAAAGCTGATGGCAGAGGGCGTGGACGTCGTCAATCTCAGTGTTGGGGAACCTGACTTCGATACCCCGGAGACGGCGAAGGCGGGCGGACGAGCCGCAATCGACCAGGGCTTTACGAAATACACCGCCGCCAACGGAATCGTGGAGCTGCGCGAGGCCATCGCGGAAAAGCTGCGGCGTGAAAATAGCCTCGACTACACGGCGGACGAAATCGTGCTTTCCAACGGCGCCAAGCACTCGCTCTTCAACGTCTTCATGGTGCTGCTCGATCCCGGCGACGAGGTCATCATTCAAGCGCCCTACTGGGTCAGCTATCCCGAAATGACAAAAATCGCCGGTGGGACGCCCGTCATCATCAAGACTGATGCTTCAACCGGCTTCGAGCTGACGCCGGACATGATCGAACGAGCCTTGACGAAAAAGACAAAGGTCATCAACCTTAATAATCCGAGTAATCCCACGGGCGTGGTGTACTCGCGCGAGAAACTCAAGGCCATCGCCGATATCGCGGTGCGCCACAACCTCATCATCGTCAGCGACGAGATCTACGAGCGCCTGTCCTATGATGGTACCGAAGTGGTCAGCATGGCCACGTTTGGGCCGCAGATACGGGAGCGCACGATCACGGTGAACGGATTCTCGAAGGCCTTCGCTATGACTGGCTGGCGCTTGGGCTACACCGCTTCACCCAAGCCGTTCGCAAAGGCGATGACGGAGCTGCAAAGCCACTCAACCTCTGGCCCGTCGTCCATCACGCAAAAAGCTGCGCTGGCGGGGCTCAAAGGCGACCAGAGTTTCATCGCCCACATGCGCGAGGAGTTCGACGCCCGTCGCCATTATGCGGTCGAGCGCATGCGCTCTATCCCTGGCTTCGAACTCGAAGTCTTGCCGTCGGGAGCGTTCTATGTCTTTCCGAACATCACGAAGCTGCTTGGACGGGCGATTGCTGGCCGCAGGGTGGAGACAACAGACGACCTCTGCCTTGCGATTCTCGACGAGGCCAGGGTCGCAATCGTTCCAGGGAGCAGCTTCGGCTCACCCGAGCACGTGCGTATATCCTACGCGACGTCAATGGACAAGCTGCGCGACGGTCTCGACCGCATCGAGAAGCTTCTCACAACAGATGTAGTCGCAACCGCGCGCTAACGCGGTTTCAATCGGTTATTGCCGAAAATGACACGACGAGCAATAGCTTTCTAGAGCGCCTGCGTGAGGGTGTCGCTGCGCAAAGAGCCCAAATGCGTCGTGTCGTTTATTCGCACAACAGCGAGCTTGTCGCCATCGACTGAAAACTCGTTGAGTGCCGCATTGTCTACGCGAACATCGTTGAAAGCGGACAGGGGCTTGCCTTGCGCTATCAAGAGTGCGATTCGCACGATGACGTCATGCGTCGTCGCGAGTAACGGTTCGGCATCGTCTTGTAACGTGCTCACAAACGAGACAAATCGAGAGCGCACGTCCTGCAGCGTCTCACCCCCCGGAAAGCGCACCTCATGCGGGCGGCTACGCCAGGCGGCAACCATGTCTGGCCAAAGGCTCGCGACCTCGTGGCCAAGTTTCCCCTCCCACTGGCCATGCGAAATCTCCGTTAGCCGTTCGTCCACCTTCACGCTCAGGCCAAGCGCCCGAGCACAAATTTGTGCCGTGTCATGCGCTCGTGCAAGCGGGCTCGATACGATTGCAGCCACGCGCTTATCGTTAGGACGTGCGGCCTGTTCGTCGCACAAACGCGCGGCGAGCGCCTCGGCTTGAGCACGCCCGCGTGGCGAAAGCGGTGCATCCCGTCGACCTTGGTAGCGTCCCTCCACATTCCAGGTGCTCTCACCATGCCGGACGAGCAGCAACTTCATAACTCGATGTTCGTAACGCGCTCGACATCCTTGATGGCACGCAGGCGCTTGACAATGGGTGGCTCGGGCGCACGATCGATGCCAAGCAGCATGATCGCGGCACCCTGCTCGCTGCGAGCGACCTGCATGGTCGAGATGTTGATATGCGCCTCACCGAGGATCGTGCCGACCTTGCCCACGATGCCGGGCACATCGTGATGGCGTGTCAAGAGCAGGTGCCCATGCGGGAGCACGTCGATTTCGAAACCGTCGATGTCGACAAAGCGCAGCTGCTCGCCGTGCACAACCGTGCCGGCAAGCGAGGTACGCTTGCCCCGCGCTGTCAACGCCTTTGCAAACCCGCGCTCGCACGACGCGCCGATGGATTCAAC
>JALYZV010000103.1 GCA_030948685.1 Vulcanimicrobiota bacterium
AGCGCAGGCACGCTCATCCACGGCTTCGACCGCAAATATAAGTACGACGCGCGGCTTGCCGCCAACCCACCGCCTGGTTTCCCCATCACCAACCGCTACGACATCATCGCCTGGCTCGACGAAGGTAAGTAGTCTCATCAGCGCGATGCGCCGATAAAGGGTGCGAAGGGCGGCATGGATGCCGCCCTTCGCTTTTTCCGCGCCGGCATCGCGAGCCGCCAGCACCGTGGGATTTCTGTCGCTGCTCAGCCAAGCGCGCGACCACATTGGCACAAGAGATAACGTCCACGCTCCACACGTTTCGAGATACAAGCGATGATGCGCTCGCCCGAGCGCAACAGGCGCTGGCCGGCGGCGTCGACTCGCCGGTTCGGGCTGGCCGGCCGGTCGGCGGCCCGACGCCATTCATCACTCGCGGCGTGGGCTCGCATGTCTTCGATGCAAACGAGCGGGAATACGTCGATTACCTGTGCGCCTATGGACCGGTTTTGCTGGGGCATGCAGACGTGCGCATCGCAAACGCGCTGAAGCAGGCAATGCTGCAGGGTGCGGTTTTCGGTGCCACGCACCCTGAAGAAGTGCGCCTTGCCGAGCGCATCAAAGAACGCTTCCCGTCCATCGAGCGCCTGCGATTTGTCTCCACCGGCACTGAGGCGTGCATGAGCGCGGTACGCGTCGCGCGAGCGTATACTCGGCGTCGGAAAATCATCCGCTTCGAAGGCTGCTATCACGGGCACAGCGATGCCATGATTTTTTCCGCCGGCGCATCATCGCTGACTGCGCCCGCGCTGTCAGCGGGGGTGACGCCCGGCGTCGCCAGCGACATCATCGTGCTGCCGTACAATGACGCGCAGGCAGTCGAGCGGACCCTCCGCGATGACGCTCACGAGGTGGCAGCCATCATCGTCGAGCCGGTTTGCGCCAACATGGGGTTGTGCTTGCCCGAACCAGCGTACCTCAATTGCCTGCGTGAGCACAGCGCCGCTGCGCAGTGCTTGCTGATCTTCGACGAGGTCATCACCGGGTTGCGCCTTGCCCGCGGCGGCGCGCAGGCGAGCTACGCGATCGCACCCGATTTGACATGCATCGGCAAGGCGCTCGGGGGCGGTCTGCCGATTGCCGCGTTCGGTGGCCGGGCTGAGGTTATGGCGATGCTCGCACCCGATGGGCCGGTCTTCGTCGGTGGGACGTTCTCGGGCAATCCGGCGTGCGTTGCGGCAGCCCACGCGCTGCTCGACGCGCTCGATAGCGACCCGGACTTTTACGACCGTCTCGAGGAACTCGCCAGGCAGCTTGCGCAGGGGCTCCGGGAGATCATCAGCGCGGCCGGTCTTGGCTATCCCGTCGTGCAGTGTGCCTCAATGGTAGACTTTATGTGCCGTACTGGCTCTCCGCATCGCAATATGAACCAAGCCTGCTTAGCAGACGCTCAAGCATATGCCCGCTACTATAACGCCATGCTGGAGCGAGGCATCTTGCTGCCGCCCTCGCAGATGGAGCTGATGTTCTTGACGGCGGCGCACAGCGAGGCGGATATTGAGGCCACCCTGAGCGCCGCCCAACAAGCACTGCGATGACGAAAAAGCAACTGCCAGAAGCGGCCCAAGAAGATGACGATCTACGGCGTTTTGCCGATTGTTGGAACAACGAGCAGTTCTTCGACGCCCACGAAGCGCTCGAACCGCGCTGGATTAAAACGCGCGATCGCGGCTTGCGCGGCCTCATCCAGCTGGCGGCAGCCTTTCATCACTTGAAGCGAGGCAATCTCGTGGGTGCGCGGACGACGCTCGAACGTGCGATGGTCCGGCTCGCGGATACTGAAAACGCGCCGTGCGACATCGATCAAAAGGCTTTTGCGAAATACGCAGAGGGTGTGCTGGCGGCGCTTGCAACCACGCCGCTGGCTGACATCATCGCCTCGCGTCCGACTATCGACCTGTAGCTGTGGTGATTAGCGAACCCGGCGGGTCATGGGCAGTACGTCGGCCGTTCGCGGCTCAACCGTTTGCGCCAGTACCTCAATCACTTGCGGGTCGAATTCGGTGCCCTTTCGCGCGCTTATATCCTCGAGCGCATCCAGGGTGCTCATCGCCGTCGGGCCTGAGGTCATGTTGACGAAGGTTTCGGCGACCGCCACGATGCGCGCCTCGCGGACGATCTGTTCGCCTTTGAGACCGCGCGGATAACCGCTGCCGTCAACTCGCTCGTGATGCTGCTCGATCACCTGCGTGATGATGCGCCCGTCGCGCCAGCGAGCAACCAGCCGCGCACCGAGCTCGCAGTGGGCTGGGCTGCGGTCGCCCGATGGGAGTGCCAGCAAGCCGACGTCGTGCAAGAGGGCTGCGCGGCGCAAGATTTCGAGGTTCCAGCCGCTGATCCCGAGTGCGGATCCAATGCGGGTCGCAACCTGGGCAATGCGCATCGTGCGCCCGCGTTCGGCACCGTCTTGTTCGTCGATGGCGATCGCCAAGGCTTCGATGAGGTCGCCATTAGCGCGGTCGAATTGACCGATGCGGTTGAGCAAGGCATCATTCTCGCGCTCGAGGGCCGCGACGTACTTCTCAGTTCCCCAGCCGGCAGAGCCCAAGCTGGCGCGCGCAATGGCGAAGGGAGCAGCCAAGAACAGGAGCACGCCGAGCCGGCCGGCGGCCAACTCGCCCGCCAACGCGTAGCCCACGGCACCGAACGCGATGAACTGTAGCGGAGACCAGGGGAAGAATCCACGCCATGCATCGCTCGACGACACGGCCGACGGGCCAGTAAATCTGGCGAGCGAGGCGAACAGCTCCAGCCCAAAGGCAGCGATGACAAAGACGATCGTGCCGGCAATTGGCGCAGAATGTTTGGCGACGACCGTCGCCAACAGCGCCGCAAACAGCGGCCCGAGGATAGCCCACAAGATTGCTTGGGCCGCCGACAAGGCCGCGGTGGGCGTCTTTAGGGCGCGCACGATGCCGCGCACACAGCCAATCAACACCGCAACCGGAGCGCCGTACAGTGCAAAGCCGGCGACGGCTATGCAAAACGCGGCACCGACGATGCGCCGTCCGAAACGAACTGAGTCGGGCGCCACTATTTCTAACAGCGCCGCTGCGGCGAAGAGGCTTGCAAATGTTTGCGATACGTGCGGCGCGTTGATCGCCGCCCAGAGCAAAACTGGGATGATTGCGACCAACATGAGCAGCATGACCGGCATTTCTTTGCCGGCCACCATGTCGTCGTACGTTTGAGGCGGTGCGGAGCTCCCTGGCCGTGGCCGGTTCCAGAACCCTTTGCCGCGTCGTGTTTTCAAATGTTGCTCACCGCGAGGGCTAAAAGCTATCCGCTTGTTAGACCTCAAGGCTGCGCGACTCGTTACGGATCGGGGTCCCCAGGCCCAAATGTGCCCCGGCGCACGTCCGGCGGCCCCAGCCTGCGGGTAAGCAGCTTCCAAGCTGCGAATATGGCCACATCGGCCCTCTCTATTACGTTGCATCATTGTTATGAACCATATCCGCATCACACCTCAGGTCCGATCCACCTGGCGGGGCATAGGCCTCGTCCTCATCGTGCTGGCCACGATCGTGGGCCCGGCCACACCCGCCGCTACGGCGCCGGCGCCCGTCATCGTGACGCTTGATCTCACGCGCTACGCCAGCGTCGCGCGCACGGCAGCCGGTGAGTATGCGGGCGTGGCGCCCGGCCGCATCGTCGTGCATGTCGGACAAGCCGTCGTGTTCGCCAATAGCGACACCCGGCATCACACGGCGACATCGTTGCCTGACGCCTCGAAATTTCCACCGAATCCGCGCTGGACCGACAGCGTTTTGCACCCATCCGGCACGATCGGAGCGGGAGCGTGGAGCACAGGTGACATTGCCCCAGGCGGCCGTTCCAGTCCGATCGCGGCCACCAAGGCCGGCACGTATTTATACGGCTGCTTTTACGATTACAGCGCCGGAATGCGTGGGGAGATCGTCGTCGAGCCGTAGCTCACCGCACTCTAGGATCGTGAAGGAGATGCCGTGGAATTTCGAGAGCCGATCGAGCAGCTAATTCGCGATCCACGCGACTTTACTCGCGATGTTCGGTTTCCGGCCGCGAGCGAATTGCGCATCTACGACACCTCGCTGCGCGACGGCGAGCAGATGCCCGGCATCGCGTATACCCCCGAGCAGAAGTACGAGATCTGCCGGCGCCTGTCCGACATCGGCGTCCACATCATGGACGTCGGCTTCCCAGCAGTTTCTGAAGACGAGCGGCGCTCGCTGCAACTCATCATGCAGGGCAAGCGCAAGGGTGAGATACGCGCTGACTTGGATGTCGTCGTGATGTGCCGCAGCAACGCCAAGGACATCGACGCCACGCTGACGGCCCTCGAAGCGACCAGCGTTGCGCCCAGCGACGTGACGTTTTTCATCTTTACCTCGGGCAGCGATTTGCACATGAAATACAAGATCGGCAAGACGCTGCTGGCACGTGAAGGCAAAAACGAATCCGAATGGCTGGACCAGCCGCTCTCATTTTACCGGCAAGCCAACATCCGCATGCAGTGCGACGCGATTCGCTATGCGCGCGACAAGGGCGTGCGTTATGTGGAGTTCGGCGGCGAGGACGGCAGCCGGGGCGATGTCGATTACTTTATCGAGCTATTTCGCGAAGGCATCAAGGCCGGCGGAACGCGGCCGTCCTGGCCGGACACCGTCGGCTGCCTGACACCGGAGGCGACGCGCTGGTACTGCTCGCGCATTGTGGCGGCCTTGCCGCCCGACATCCCGCTGCTCAATCATTTTCACAACGACTACGGCCTGGCCACGATCAATTGCATCACCTCTCTGGCCTGCGGTTTTCAGGCATTCACGGTCACCGCCAACGGCTACGGTGAACGCGCCGGCAACGTACCGCTGCATCAAGTCGTGACGGCGCTGCGCGTGCTCTACGGCATCGAGATACCGGGATTCAAATATGAGAAACTCCGCGAATTGGCGCGCTTCATGGAATCAGTGTCCGGCTTTCCGATTGAGGCGCACGAACCAATCATTGGTGCGAACGTCTTTACGCACGAATCTGGCATTCACACCCACGCCATGCTCATCGACCCACGCATGTACGAGGCTGTTCCGGCCGCTCTCGTCGGCGCCAAGATGGAATTCATCTACGGCAAGCACAGCGGCCTGTCGGTCATCGATTCCACACTCCGCAAACATGAAGCAAGACTTAATCAAGCGGGGGTGTCGCTTGACAGCGGCCTGAGCAAGCGCGTGCTTGAAGAGGTGAAGCGGGTACGCGAAGAGCGAGCGCGAACTGGTCACGTCGCCGATATCGCCAAGCAATACTACGACAACATGCATCGCCTCGGGCTCGCCGAGGACGACGTGGTACGGATCGCAGAAGGGCTCGGGACCAAAAAACCTGCGGCGGTGTAGGACGAAGCCGGCGCATTGCAACAGGGCACTGATAGAGACAGAGAAGAGTGGAACATATGACAGATTCAACAGACTACACGCACGTCACCATAGAATGGATTCGCAGACCGTTGGCAGACCTGGGAGGCGTGTCGCCGCAAGATGCGGTGGCCGACCCGCAAGCCCGCAAGCGACTAGACGACCTGCTCACCGAACTTGCCGGACACCACGTGCGACTGACGAATTTGGGCCTGCCTGCGGTGGACCCACAGGAGCTGCGTCATGCGCTCGGGATTGAAGCGCCCGCGTCCGCGTCACATGCGCGCCCGGCTGCGCGTTCGGTACGCATGGGACCGGTCAAGCGCAGCGCGTTGCTCGACGAGCTCGGCACGGCACTCACCGGCGGCGACGTCGACAGTGTCGCGTTCTTTAACGTAAAGACCGGCGCAATCGAACACTTCATGCACAACCTGGGTGACCAGGAGACCGCCCGCATCGCAGAGGCGCAGGGCAATCCGGACATGCGCAAAGTCACGCCGGTGACGACCGACGTGCGGTACGGGATCATGTCGGACTTTATCGGCCTGGTCGAGGACATCAGCGTCGCCGGTCGCTTGCGGTCAGCGATCTCGGGCAAGGGAGCGTTTCGACGCTTCCGTGAGGCGGTCGACGAGGATGACGGACTGCGCCGGCGCTGGCTTGCGTACCGTACGAAGCGACACTACCTGCTCGCGCTCGATTGGCTGCACAAGCTGGGCTTTGCTCCGCAGCAGTACAACCTAAACCCCGCCGATTACGATTGGCAGCCCTCGAGCGACGAGCGTCCGGCGGCTGAGGCCCCGGCTGGAACGGATGATACCGCCGCGGCTCCGCCGGAGCAGAGCGCGCAGCCGAGTGCCGGCTCAAATGGCGAGAGCGCTGATGAGAACGCGCCGGTCGCGGAGTCAAAGGGCGCAGAGGCCGAAGCGCAACCGGCTGGTTGACAAACCGGCGTCTGGAAATGGTCAGGCCCGGTGTGAGCTACCGGGCCTGAACTTTTTAAACAGTTTATCCGCCGGACGTCGCTTGGTGGGGGACCGCTTATGCGGCGCCCGGCACGCTCATAGGATGTTTGCGCGGGATGTTTCGTTACAACGGCCGGCTGGAGTGAGCGAGCGCACACGCAACCCCATTAGGTGACGCTCGAGCCCAGCGTCATCATCGCCCGAAAAGCCCGGAAAACTGTCAGAAAATCGGCATGACCATACCGCAACGTGCGGCCGTCAACCCGCTCGCTGGCCGGCAACAGCGATGCCATATCAGCCTTCGCAGTTGAGGTGAACACGAGTTCAAGAGTCGTCGGCGAAGCAAACGCATATGGCATAGCGCCACTGGCCTTCATGCCTGCAACTGCGCGCTGCATGCCGGCGGCGATTGCCTTGCGCGCATGCTCGGGGGAGAGCGAGTTTGCCGCATATCGGCCGATCGAATGTTTGACTTCAACCGCCTCAACCCACGGCAAAAACGATTTCGCGTCTGCGCACGCGTTCTGATCGCCCGAGATGAAGATAACCGGCACGCCGAAGCTCCCCGCCACTGCCGCGTTAATTCGCGCTTCGCTGCAACGCTCGCCGTTGATGCGGACATCGAAGAGCTCGCCGGTGTAGGTGTGATCAATGACCGAGTCGGCCGTGCCTACCGGCGCGTGATAGCCGACGAAGGCAGCGGCGCTGCAGGATGGGTCTAATCCCTGGTTCATGGAGAGCGGCTTGACGCTGCCGCGGATAAGCCGTACCTGTGACGGCAGCTCTTCGTGGATGATGTTGCGCATATTCCAGTGCGAGTCATTCACCAAAATGTCGCTCGCACCGCCGGCCATGGCACCTTCGCACGCGGCGCGCACTTCGCCGGTCATGAGCTTGCACGAGTAAGCGTATTCGGGCTGCCCAACTGGATCGGTTTGCTCGCTGGCCGTGATGCCAGCAACGCCTTCCATGTCAGCGGAGATGTAGATCTTCATCGCTGGCCAGAGTTTATGGTCAACGCGCGTCGTCACCTCCGAGCAATCGTAAAGGTTCGTGCTGCGTGCAAGCGAAGCTACAGAACCGACTGTGACACTCGCGTTGGTCAATGACCGCGAGGCCCACGAGCCTCCATCGTCCGTAGATCTTCAACTCAAGTACGCGCTGCTGAACGCGCGCTATTTCGGCGGCCAACTTCGCGCATATCGGATCGTTTACAATCCTCGCCTTACATCGGTGGCTGGCCGGATTGGCCATCGCCCGGCGGTCATCGAACTGTCCGCCACGCTGCTGGGAACGCATCCCGAAGCTATCGAGGCAACGCTGCTGCACGAGATGGTGCACGCCTGGCTGCACCAGCACGGGCTCCCAAACGGGCACGGCGCAGCCTTCAAACACAAAATGCGCGAAGTCGGCCTGACGAGTATCTATCACTTCTTGCCGGTCAAGAAGCGGCGTAGCCGCCGGCGGTACGTGCTGTCGTGTCCACGCTGCAATTCTCAGTTTCTGCGCCGCCGCAAACCCGGCGTTCGCGTTTCGTGCGCTCGCTGTTCGCCAGCGCGGTTCAATCCGCACGTCGAAATGCACGTCAGAGAGATCATGTAAGCGCGCAGCGGAGGGCGCTTCGCGGGCCGTCGGGAACGAGGCCCGGATGGGCACGTACATCGTCGGCATTACGGGCGCAAGCGGCACCATTTATGGCATCCGGCTGCTTGAGGCACTGCGCGCAAGTTCGGGAAACACGATTCATCTCGTGATGACGCAGCAGGCCGAGCGTACGCTTGCGATCGAGAACTCTCGTTCGCTGGCATCGGTGAAAGCGTTGGCAGACGTCGTTCACGACCCGCGGGATCTTGCCGCACCCGTCTCGAGCGGCTCGTTTCGTACGGACGGCATGATCGTTGCGCCGTGCTCGATAAAGACCGCTGCCGCGATCGCATACTCACTCAACGATAACCTGCTTGTCCGCGCGGCGGATGTGTGCCTCAAAGAGCGTCGCCGCCTCGTGCTCGTCGTTCGCGAGACTCCTTTGCATCTCGGTCACTTGCGCACGTTGACGCAGCTGGCGGAGATCGGCGCAATCATTCTGCCGCCTATCCCCGGATTTTATGCGATGCCGAAGACCATCGAGGACATCGTCGATCACACGGTGGGGAAAGCACTCGACGCCCTAGGTGTGCCGAACGAAACCTTCGCGCGTTGGCGCGGTCCGGACGGCAAGACCTAACGCGCCGCGCACGCTTTTTGGGTCAGCCGAGCGTCTTGTAGAAAAGCCACAACGCCACGAGCAAAACCGCTACCGCGAAGATGCGCAGCAGCTGCGATCCGCGCACCCGCGGGGCAAGCCGCGACCCGACCTGTGCACCGGCGATTGCTCCAACGGCAATCAACCCCGTCGGTCCCCAAAGAACGTCGTGATAGTAGGCG
>JALYZV010000114.1 GCA_030948685.1 Vulcanimicrobiota bacterium
CATCCGTGTAGCGAAAGCTCGGGAAAATGGTCTGCTCTGTTGCGATGGAGACTTGGGTCATGTGATCCCCCTTTAATAAAGAAAGCTTTCGTGTAACTTTGTGTCGGACGCTGCTTGTTCCCGGGCCTGCTTTGTTAAACTAGATGAAGCTCTTGCGAAAGCAGACTTGTCGTTCCACCTCAGCGTAGCCAAGTCGAGCATGCGCCAACTGACTGTCGACGTTTTCAATCAGCGCGTCCGATGCCATTTCCGAACATCCTTTCGAGCGCGCCCAGCTCTCGGCGGCCTCAACAAGCTGCCTCCCGACACCGCTGCGACGAATGGCCGGCTCGACGTACCAACCTTCGATGTAGCCCACCGGACTCGAGTCGCACCCGTCAGCATAGTCCCTCAGGCCGACCTCGAGAAATCCCTGCGCCTGGCCCTCAACATGCGCTACAAACACGCCCAAACGGTTTGGGTCGGCAAGTATCTTGTCGCAATCACGGTCGTTCTCGGATTCGGACATAGACGGCCACAGCGCGCAACGCATCCGCTTCCAGGCTGTGATGTCATCGCGACCGGACGGCCTGATAATTATGGACGGAGAGCGACTGGGGCACACGAAGCAGCATTTCGCGGCTGCATCAAGCCGTGACCTCTGCGGGCCGCTGTCGTGGTTGAGCGGACCTAAAGGTCCGCTGCTTCAAGGCTGGTTGATCGGACCTAAAGGTCCGCTGCTTCAAGGCCTTAGCTGCTTCAAGGCCTTAGACGAAATTCAGAGGGGTAAAGCTCGACCCAAGCACCGGTGTCGACGCGACCCCCAGCCAGCGCTCCAGCACCGTCGCGTAGACGGAGCGAAAATCCGTATGCCACTTCAGGTTGCCGAAATCCAAATCGCTCAGGCTGGGATGATCGCCGTAGATGCCGCCACGTACCTCGCCGCCGATGAGGAACATCGGCGCGGCTGTGCCGTGGTCAGTGCCTCGGTTGGCGTTCTCCTCTACCCGGCGCCCAAACTCGGAGAAGGTCATGGTCAAAACCTGACCATCGAGTTGGTGCGCCGCCAAGTCTTGGTAGAACGCTTTGATGCCGTCGCCGAATTGTTGCAGCAAACGATCCTGCGTACCGCGTTGCCCGGCGTGCGTGTCGAACGAGCCCAAGCTGATGTAGATGACCTTGGTTCCAACCGCCGATCCGATGACGGCAGCCGCCAGGTTCAGACCTTGCGCAAACGGCGTCTTGGGGTACTCGACCGCGGGTTTGTAACCGGCGATGAGATGCGGCAGTTGGGCCGAGCTGGCATTGGCATCGTGCTCGATCTCTTGCACGAGCTGCAAGTAAGGACTCTGGAAGGGATACTGGGTACCGCTGCCATTTAAGATCTGGTCCGCATGCGACTGCTCGCCGCGCGAGCCTCGAAAACCGCCCGTGCGAAAGCCGTCGACCGTCGGCACGTCGGTTCTGTTCGCAACCAGCAATTTGGGAAGGATAGGTCCGATTGCCAAGCCCTTGAACAGATTGGAGTTGGGCAACCCGGCGCTGTCGAGATAACGGCCGGCCCAGCCCGTATCGATGATGTGCTCCGGCGCGGCCGTCTGCCAGATCTCGGTCGAGCGGAAGTGCGAGAGGTTGGGGTTCGGATAATGCACGCCTTGCAGTATGGCAACGCGTTGCTGATCGTACAGCGCTTTGAGGCCAGCCAGATTGGGATTGAGCCCGATGCTGCTGTCGATGCGCAGCACCTCGCCGGCGGGAATGTTGATGGTGGGCCGCACTCGGTAGTAGCTCGGGTCTCCGAACGGTACGAGGGTGTTCAGGCCGTCGTTGCCGCCTTGCAGGTTCACGACGACGAGCGTCCGCGCTGCAGTCGACCCCGGCACGGTAATGGCGCCGGCGGCACGCGCCGCGCGGCCGAAGATAGAATCGATCGCCAGGAAGCCCGCGAACGCTCCGACGCCTTGTTGGATGAACTGTCTGCGATTTGCCATCGTGGTTTATCCTTGATCTTTCATGCCAACTGATAGGTTGGTAGGGCCATCGCCAAACTGACGCCGCCGCGAACCTTTTCCTCGAAGTTCTCGCCTGACAGCGGCACTCGATTGCCCACACCATCCGTGCTCATGTAGTGCAGGATGTCTTGCGACTGCTCAGTTGTCGCGTCGCCTTGCACGACGGTGTCCAGCAGTCGCTCGGTGACGGAGATGGGATCGTTCATTGCGGCACCGCCAACCCAGGCCGAGGGCGGCGCGATGTGGCCGGCTGGTGAGAAGAAGATGTGCGGATCCATGCCGGCCGGCACGGCTTGACCTTGGCCGGCCATCGCCATGGCGACGGTCGAGTCATTGGCCGCCGGCTTGAACATGACAAGCTGGTGCAAGTAGTTGAGGCGTGCGTTATACGTGCCGGTATTGAGCCACAGCCTGCCTCCCGGCCAACCGGCAACGTTGGGCGGCTGCAACGGCATCTGGCCCATTTGCGCGAGCGCTTGCAAGGTCCGCGCGCCAACTGCGTTCGCACCGAGCGTCTTCAGAGCACCGATCGCAACCTCGAGTGGGCTCTTGACGAGCGCTCGATAAGCGCGCGCCGAGTAGAAAACGTTCGAGCGCAGGATCGTTCCCAGCAGCCGCGCGACGTCGTAGCCGGTGGCGCGGAACTTGACCGCCAGCGCATCGACGAGCTCAGGTTCGGGATCATCGTAGACGAAAGCGCGCAAGAACTTACGCGCCATGTAGCGCGCGGTAACGGGCTGCTCCATGATGATGTCGACGATGTTGTCGCCGTCAAAATTTCCGGTGCGCCCCAGGAAGGTTTTGATTCCGTCATCATGCCAGCGTGGGTTAAACATCGCCGTGCCGGTGGCCCGGTCGATCGTGTTTCCGGTGAAGGCGCGTGCGCTTTGGCGCACATCCTCTTCAGAATAATTTCCGACGCCCATGGTAAAAAGCTCCATGAGCTCGCGTGCGTAGTTCTCGTTCGGGTGCTGCGCGCGGTTGACGATGCCGTCTAAATAACGCAGCATCGCCGGGTCGCGTGAGATTTCGTGCGTCAGCTTCGCAAAGTTGCCGAGCGCGTAGCGCCGGAAAAGCGCAAGTTGGTTGACCATCAACGCCGGCATGATCCCCTTTTGTCCGATGCCGCTTGTGAAGTGGTTGCTCCAGAAGTAGATCATCCGCTCTTGCAGCGGATTGGGCGTGAGCAGGCAACGGTTTAGCCACCACAATTCGGTCACCATGATGGCGTTGCGCCGCTGCATCTTGTCGGCGGCTGGGCCGTTATCGTAGGAGATGTCGCCGGTCGGTGCTGGCGGCAGCGTGTCGGCCCCAAAGTGCACGAGCTTTGCCACCGCCGCTTGCATTCCCGAGTTGGCGGTTGCTGCAATTTCTTGGGGCGATCCGCCGAAGCCGGCACGCCGCAGCAAGTGTGCGGCCAGCCGTGCGTTCCATGGGCCGCGATACTCGAGCAATGCAGTCGAGACGTCAAGCGCGCCCGCGGGGCGGTACTCTATCGGCTGTGGTGTTTGCGCGGTCATGCGTACCCCTCGTACAGTCTCTTTTATTCTATCGTCTGCAACGTGAGAGCGGCTTGAAACAGCTATGAGACTTGCATGAGAAAAGCGTGAGATCGCCCAATCCGGCCGCATGCCATACGATGCGATCGTCATCGGTGCAGGTCACAACGGGCTCATCGCAGCCGCCTATCTGTCCAAAGCTGGGCAGAAAGTTCTGGTGGTGGAACGCAGCGATGTCATCGGAGGAGCCGCAGTCAGCGAGCACCCTTGGGCCGGCTGGACCGTTTCGGCCGCCTCGTACGTGGTCAGCCTGCTGCACCCCGATATCGTTGCGGACTTAGACCTCGAATCCCACGGCTATCACGCATATCTCAAGGACCCGACCTCATTCACGGCCACCCAGGACGGCCAATCGCTGCTCCTTTGGCGCAATCCGGAAGAGACCAAAAAGGAGATTGGCAAGTTCTCACGATCCGATTTTGTCGGATTGCAGGCGCTCGATCAAACGCTGTGCGCCTACGGTCGCGAAATTTACAATTCGTTTTTTGATGAAGAGCCACGTTTCGATCGCCTCTCGGCCGACGCCCAGGCGATGTTTCGGGGCTCGGCGGCCGATTTCGTCGAGCACTACGTCGAGACGCCGATGCTGGCGGCAGCCATTGCCAACGACGGCATCGTGGGGACCTTCGAAGGCCCGCGCAACCCGGGAACCGGGTACGTTTTGGCGCACCACTACGCCGGCCGCGCCATGGGTATTCAGGGAGCCTGGGGATACGTGCGCGGCGGCATGGGAAGCATTTCGGCTGCGGCTGCGGCTGCCGCCCGCGGGTACGGCGCCGAGATTCGCACCGCGGCTGGGGTGGGCATGATTTTGGTCGACGACAGCCGCGCAGCGGGCGTCGTGCTGGAAGACGGCACGGAGGTCGAATCGCGCTACGTGCTCTCGAACGCCAATCCCGTCAGCACCTTTCTCGAGATGATCCCCGCCAAAACGCTCGATCCCGCGTTCGTCACGCGCGTCCACGCCTGGCGCTGCGAAGGCCCTTCCATGAAGCTCAATCTGGCACTCGGCGAGCTTCCAAACTTCAGCTGCCGGCCGTCGGGCGAGTCTGCGCCGCATCACAACGCCACCATTCACATCGCGCCGGATGTGGACTACCTGCAGCATGCCTACGACGAGGCAAAAGCCGGCTTGCCATCGTCGCAACCGATGGTTGAGATGTTTCTCCAGACCCCAAGCGATTTGACGCTTGCGCCCAAGGGCAAACATTTGCTCTCGATCTTCGCGCAGTACTTTCCGTACACGCGCAAAGACGGCCCCTGGACGGACGCGCAAAAAGACGCGGCGGCAGACACCATCATCGCCACCATCGGCAAATACGCGCCCAACGTGCCGGATGCCGTCGAGGCGCGCCAGATCCTCACCCCGGTTGATCTCGAGCGCCGCTTTGGTCTGCCCAAGGGACACATTTTCCACGGCGAACTCTTGCCCGGACAGATTTTCGAGGACCGGTTCGCCGTTCGAACGCCGCTGCGTGGACTGTATCTCTGCGGCTCGGGCACGCATCCCGGCGGCTGCGTGTCGGGTGCGCCAGGCGTTCGCGGAGCGCGCGCGGTGCTCAAGGATCTCGCAGCAGTCCAGGCGAGATGAGTGAAACCAATGCCGTCCGGCAAGAGTAGACCTGAAAGGGGCTGACGATAAAACGATGCTTGCTCTATGGCTGCGCGCGAAAGCGCTCTGGTCGCTGCGCCGCAATGCTGCGCGTGTCGGCCGCTTGTTCCTCGATCAGCGTGTGCCGGTGGCGCTCAAGGCGCTTACCGCTCTCGCAGCGCTGCTCATCGTGTCGCCGATCGACCTGCTCGGCGACATTCCCGTCATCGGCGTCATCGACGACACGCTGCTGCTGATGCTGCTGGCGTGGCTTTTTGTGCGCTTTTGCCCGCCGGCGGTCGTGGCGGAATACAGCGCAGCTGGCGCCTCGAGCCGCCTGAAGAACGTGACTCCTAGCTGAGGTTCGTTCGTTCGAACAGGAAAACGCGCCGGTCGAGCGTTTTCGTTCGGTAAGACTCCACGAAGCGAAAGCCGTTTTGATGCGCCAGGTTGAGGGCGGCCTCCACTTTGGTCGCGCAACGAGTTGAGAGTTCGAGCGCCACGTATCGGCCGGTCGTGCCTGCCGCATTGCGGATACCTGAGGTGGCGCGCCGCACGAGACGGCCGATTGCGTCGACGATTGCCGCGCCGATAGGCTCGCCTGCGATGAACAGCTTGCTGCCGACGGGTTCGACGGGCAGGCGGCCGACCGATTCGTCAACCAGGGTCAGCTGGCGGCGATCTTTCGAGCGCGCGATTGAGAATTTCTGATCGCGATACACAACTTCGATTGCCTGGCTCCCATCCGGCAAGGCGAGGCGATCCCGTTCCAGAATCTGCGCAGCCCCGTCGAGACCCAAATTGAGCGCGGCGATCTCTTCCGCGAGCACGTTTTGCACCAGGCGCCAAGCATCATCGGCACGCTCCTGGGGCGTGCGAGGCTCAGACCCCATATCGGCGAACTCCCGCATGCGCTCGCGGATTTGGTTCCGCATTTCGTCGAGTTCGAGGTCGCTTTGCAATTCTTGGAGCACAACAGTGGCCTTTCTGCAAAGACGCGGGAGAACTTCAATGCACTGGCGGCATGCAATGCCGTCAATTCCCTGGCCGCGCAAAAAATATAGGCGCCAATTTCTGACGCGCGTTGAAAGTTCTCCTACTCAGCCTGAGACAAATCGGCAAAATTTTTTTTCCAAAGGTTCGAGTTCGCAAAAAATGCAACCGTCCGTTTGATGGCAACGCCGATTTCCATTGCGCACGTCGCACGCGTCGCCGTAAGCGTGGTGGCGACCATATGGGCGGTGCTGGGTCTGGGCGACGCGCTGGCGGCCGCAACCGCGCACGGCATTGACGCTTTCGTCGCCACCGCAATCGCGGTGAACGCCGCCCTCCTGTGCGGCGCAGTCATGGCGTTCGCCAACGCGGGCAGCTGGCGTGCGGTTGTGATCGTCGCTATGACAGCAGTAACGGCGGACCGCATCCTGTCTGTGTTGGGCACCGGCGACTATTTGCTCGCGTTGAGCAGCGTTGTCATGCTTGTAGCCGTTATTGCCATCGCCGCAGTGGCGCGTGCGAGGTAAATCCAAAAGCCGAGCGGCTTGCAGACCACCTGACCCGCGTGATGCAGGGGCATGCAAAGCCGCTGCGTTGCTAACGCAAACGATGTGACTTATTGCACATGCGCCGATTGTAGGAGGCAGCGTCAACGGTTGGGCGCCGGCCGTAACGCCTATTCTAGACCGGGGCGACCTTGGACGGCCGAGTCTAAGGGCGGATACGCGCAACGCAGATGAGGTGCGAGGACCAAACAGCCGACCGCGAAACCTTACGCAGCCGGGCGGTCGAGGAATCGCCGGGACGAGGTTATAGTATGAAGTCAAAAGAAGCCAAGCCTGTCGCTCCTGTCCCTCATGGATATCGTGCGAGGCGTTCTACTTCTTATTAGTACTCAACAGTTTGGACTGCCGAACGTAGGGTCGTCGAACAATTGAAGACTAGTCTCGTAGCATCCGAAGCGCGCAGCGGCGCGGTCGACGGAAGCAGCGCGACGAGCCCGGCCCTTTTGACGAAGCATGTGGCCCGGGTTTCGGGCTACCTGCGGGCGTCGGCGCTTTCGCCTGCGACGTTCACTGGTAGGATGACCTCCTATCACATGGGCTGGTCGGATCGTGACGGTCGCCCCGCCGCCACGCAGCCCGGCAAGTTTTTCCGGCCGGCGCTCTGCCTGTGGGCGTGCGAAGCGTGCGCGGGCGACCTTTCCGCTTGCCTCCCGGTTGCGGCTGCCCTGGAATGGATGCACAATTTTACCCTCATCCACGACGACATCCAGGACGGCGATCGCGAGCGACGCAATCGCGAGACGGTCTGGTCGGTCTGGGGCAGTGCACATGGCATCAACGCCGGCGATGCGCTTCATGCGCTCGCCTTTCGAACGCTTGCCGACAATGGTGGGCACCCGGCTCGTCATCTGGCCACTATTGCTCTGGTTGCCGATGCCGCGCTCGTGGTCATCGAGGGTCAGTCGCTGGATCTGCGGCTCGAAGGCCGGCCCGACACGCCGCTGCGGACCTATTTGCGCATGGTTCGTTCAAAGACAGGTGCGCTCATCGGTGCGAGTCTGGAAGCGGGTGCCGTCATGGCGGGAGCGCCGCCATCGGTCGCCGGCACGCTTCGCGACGCCGGTCTGCTCTTGGGCACCGCATTTCAAATCCGCGATGACTGGCTGGGAACGTGGGGCGATTCTGCGCTCACTGGAAAGTCGTCGAGCGGAGACCTTGGTCGCTGCAAGCCGACCTATCCAGTGGTCGCGGGCTACCGTATGATGAACGAGGCTCAACGCACGCGTCTGCGCCTGCTCTTCAGCGAACCAGCGCCCAACGCGGCGGCGGTGCGGCTGCTGCTCGAAGAAGTTGGCGGCCCGCAGCTCACCAGCGAAGCGCCTCGCCATTTTGCCGATAAAGCCATCGCCCTTGTCCAGACCGTTGGATTAGCAGGTTCTTTCGTTGACGACTTCACAGAGGTAGCGCATTATGTCGCAAACCGATCTCGATAACCGCGCCGCACGCGAGCTCCAGGCGAACGGAGCCGCCGGAAACGGTGTTCCGTCGCGCAAGGCCGATCACATCCGCATTAACCTCAAAGAAGACGTCGCTGCCAAGGGCGTCGACAGCGGTTTTGACGAGTATCGCTTCATCCACCGCGCGCTGCCGGAAGTGAACCTCGACGAGGTTAACACATCGACCCAGCTCTTCGGCCGGCGGCTTGCAGCACCGTTGTTCATCTCGTGCATGACCGGCGGCACGGACGAGGCGCGCAAAATCAACCGCAACTTAGCCCTCGTCGCGCAAGACTTGGGACTTGCCCTGGGCGTCGGATCCGGTCGAGCGATGCTGGAACACCCTGAACTAGCCGACTCGTTCGATGTTCGGCCGCACGCGCCCGACGCGCTGCTCTTCGCCAATCTGGGAGCCGTTCAGCTGAACCGCGGTTACGGGGCAAAAGAGTGCCGCAAACTCGTATCGCGCTTGCGCGCCGATGCGCTGGTCCTTCACTTGAATGCCCTGCAGGAGGCGCTGCAGCCGGCCGGCGACACGTGCTTCGCGGGTCTGCTTGCGGCGATTACCGAGCTGTGCGCGCAGCTGGACGTGCCGGTCGTCGTGAAGGAGGTCGGCTGGGGAATAGCGCCCGATCTCGTTCGTGCGCTGCTTGACGCCGGCGTCAGCGCGGTCGACGTAGCAGGTGCGGGCGGCACGTCGTGGAGCGAAGTCGAACGGCATCGGATCTCCGATCCTCTGCGCCAACGAGTTGCAGCTGCATTCTCAGGCTGGGGCATCTCAACTGCGGAGAGTCTGCGTGACGCGCGTCGGATCGCGCCCGACGCAAAAATCTTCGCCAGCGGAGGCATTCGCAGCGGCATCGATGTCGCGAAGGCTATCGCCCTTGGAGCAGATCTGGTCGGCATGGCTGGTCCGTTCTTGCGAGTTGCAGCGACCGGCTTTGAGGTTGCCCACGAACTGGCGCGCGAGATCATCGAAGTCCTGCGCATCTCGATGTTTAGCGTTGGAGCGCGCTCGGTGTCCGCGTTGCGGCGCACGCCCTGGCTGCGGCGCCGTGGCGATTCGCACGTCGAGTCAAACACGGGCCGGCTGCAATATTCGACAGCCGGCGCGGGGACGTTCCTTGACATAACCAACGACGTGGCAGAAGTTGTCCGTTCCTCAGGCGTGCGCGACGGCGTTGTCCACGTGTATTCCACGCATACCACAGCCGCGGTACGCGTCAACGAAAATGAACAGCTCTTGCTGCGCGATTTCGCGCGCTTCTTAGAACGTCTCGCGCCTGCCGGCAACGGCGAGTACGAACACGATGACTTCGCCAGGCGTGTCAACGTGCCGCC
Source organism: Vulcanimicrobiota bacterium (assembly GCA_030948685.1). Classification (GTDB taxonomy): domain Bacteria; phylum Vulcanimicrobiota; class Vulcanimicrobiia; order Eremiobacterales; family Eremiobacteraceae; genus JAFANK01. Next base: position 9,478 of record JALYZV010000114.1, read on the forward strand.
GGACGAACCCATCAACGGTCATGCCCATTGCCGCCACCTGCTGCTGTCGTCGAGCGAGATGGTGCCGCTGGTCGACGGACGGCTCGAGCTTGGGCGCTGGCAACGGATCTTCTTGGTCGAACTGTGTTCGCCGCGCGATCGCACCGTGGTGGTGCAGGTGCTTGGCCGTTGACCCAACCGAGCGAGCTTGCATCTGCCGACGCCTATTGCCGTCAGCTTGCCCGCCGGCATTACGAGAACTTTGTCGTCGCCTCGCGTTTTCTGCCTGGCCTGGTTTCGCTCGACCTTATGCGTATTTATGCGTACTGCCGGACCACGGATGACTTTGGCGACGAAAGCGGCGCCGCCGCACTGAGCCGGCTGCAGCGGTGGCGCAGCGACGTGATGGACTTTTTTGCAGGCCAGATGGCGCTGCATCCGGTGCTGCTGGCGTTGCGCGACACAGTCGACCGGCACACGCTCGCGGCCCAGCCGTTTTTAGACTTGATCCAAGCCAACGTCCAAGATCAAACCGTGACGAGCTACGAATCATGGCCCGAGCTTCACGCGTACTGCATGCTTTCGGCGGCGCCGGTCGGCAGAATGGTGCTGCGGGTGTTCGAACTGCGCAACCTGCGCGCCGAGCAGCTATCCGACGACGTCTGCATTGGGCTGCAGCTTGCCAATCATGCACAAGATGTGCGCCGCGACGCGCTGCGAGGGCGCAGGTATCTGCTCGAGTCCGACCTGCGGTCGGGCGGGGTTCAGGGCGCGGTCAAAGCGTTGTGCGACCGCGCACGCGAGCTTTTGCATTCCGGCCGAGAGCTTGAATCCATGGCGCCGTACGCGTTGCGTGCTCAGCTGGCGCTCTACCGGCTCGGCGGGCTGGCCATCATCGACGGCATCGAGCGTCAGGGCTACACAACCGATGTCACTCGTCCGGTCGTCTCGAGGATGACCAAGGCAACCCTCGTGCTGCGCACGCTTGTAGAAAGCTTGCGCGATGATCGTCATGGCACAACCAAGCTTGAACCGGTTTGAACCGGCCGAGCGAAACTCGCTCGCACTCGATCTTCTTGCGTCGGAACGGTACTGCCAGCAGATGGCGCGACGCGAAGCGAAAAATTTCTATTGGGGCTTCATCTCGCTGCCGTACGATCAGCGCATGGCCATTTATGCGCTCTACGACTTCGCCCGGCAGATCGACGACGTTGCGGACGCAAGCTCGGCGCCGCACCTTCCCGAGCGGCTCAAGCCCTTCCGCCATCGCGTGCACCGCTGCATGCGCGGCGAGTTCAGCGATCCGGTGACGCAGGTTCTCGCGCAGGCCAGACGCGTACATGCTGCGCGCGCGCGCGCTTTCAAAAGCGACGAGCGACGACCAGCCGGCGCCAGGCTGGCCGAGCAGCATGTTCGGCTCCGAAATT
>JALYZV010000132.1 GCA_030948685.1 Vulcanimicrobiota bacterium
CCCGAGATGCTGGTTGGGTCGTACCCTTGCGCCGAAAACGTGATGGTGTATGTTTCCGGCGTCATGTTGAGAATAATGTAAAATCCGCTCTTGCCGGTCGTCGCCCGGTAGTTGCCGGACGTCGATACCGCGCTCACTTGCGCGCCGCTGATGGGTGTTCCCTTATCATCGCTGACGGTCCCAGAGAGACTGCCTGTAGACACAGCTGCGGCTGGTGACTGCATCCACACCACGACCGTAGCGGCAAAAGCCATCAAGGTCAAAAAACGTGAAAAACGAGGAAGACCCATAGCGTCTCTCCTGAAGCAAAAAGCTGTGCCAAAGAATTGTCCGGCGGGGTCGCTAGACCTGCACTCGCGCATCGAATCAAGGATATTTTTCGTCGCGCACCATAACGGCAAGCAAGCTCAGCTGTCGCACGCACACCTAACAAATCGTGACAAAGCGATTCCGCGGGAGGACGCATCATGACGCCGTCGAGGCCCGCTGCATCTCATGCAGTGCCAAGCATTACTGTGGAGCGCTTACGCCTGCACCTGCGGCACACGTTTACCATCAGTCGCAGCTCGGAAGACGTGGCGGAAACCGTGTTGCTGCGGCTTGTCGCCGATGGCATTGAGGCGCTCGGCGAGTCGTCGCCGATCTCGCGCTATGGCGAAAGCGTGGAGCTTGTGGAGCAGCTCCTTGGAGGCATCAACCTTTCGGGTATCGACCCGTGGCACTTCGATGACACTCTCGATCTTTTGCCTGCCGATGCCTACGGTGCGCGCTGCGCTCTAGATGTCGCACTCCACGACCTCGCCGCTAAGCGCCTTGGCATCCCCGCCTACCAGCTGCTCGGGCTCAACCCGGCACGAGCGCTCGAGACCTCCTTTACTATCGGTATCGCCGACATTGCCAAGACGATCGAAAAGACCAAGGAAGCGTGCCATCTGCCGATCCTCAAAGTCAAGCTCGGGGGGGACAAGGATGTCGAGACGCTCGAGGCGATCCGCTCCGTGTACACCGGCCGCATCCGTCTCGACGCAAACGAAGGCTGGACGCCCGAAATCGCGGTGGCGAGCTTGCAGACGATCGCGCGCTTCGACATCGAATTCTGCGAGCAGCCGATCCCGGCCGGGCATCCCGAGCAGCTGCGTTATGTCAAGGAACATTCGCCCATCCCAATCTTCGTCGATGAAGACTCGCGCACAGTCGCCGACCTGGCGCGCTTGCATGGTTGCGTCGATGGCATCAACATCAAGCTCGTCAAATGCGGCGGGATGCGCGCCGCGCTTGCGATGATCCACGCCGCCCGCGCTCTCGGCATGAAAATCATGATCGGCTGCATGATCGAGTCGTCCGTGCTGGCCACTGCCGCCGCGCATCTCACTCCGCTCGTCGATTACGCCGACATTGACGGACCGCTGCTGATCAGCGACGATCCGTTCGTCGGCGTGCGCTATGACGGAGCGCAGTTGCGCCTCCCCGACGCGCCGGGGTTAGGGGTAGTACGGCGTCCATCGACGTAACTATCGGCTCATGAAGCAGCAAGCCAGCCGGCGATACATCGCGCTGACGGACGGTTATCTGGCGGATGCCCATCATGCCAAGACTGCGCACGGCGTTTTGCGCTACGGCGTTGACGAAACCATCGCGATCGTTGACGAACACTACGCCGGACGTCATCTGGGGGACGTCGTGCCCTCGATTGCGCGCGACGTCCCCATCGTCGCGTCGGTGCACGAAGCCCTGGCGTACTCGCCGACGGCGCTGCTGGTCGGCGTCGCGGTTTCCGGCGGTGCCCTACCGCCAACCTTCCGTACGCATATCCTGGCGGCGATCGACGCTGGCCTTGAGATTGTCAACGGTCTGCACCAGTTTGTCACTGAAGACGACGAGTTCGTCACGCACGCGCGAGCAAGCGGCGCCCGACTATGGGACGTGCGCAAGCCGCCTGACGGCATCTCACTTTTTTCCGGCGAGGCCTACGCTGTGCCGCAGGTCGTCGTGTTGGCGGTTGGCAGCGACTGCTCCGTCGGCAAAATGTCGGTCATGCTCGAGATTGCGGCAGCGGCCAACGCAGCCGGTACCCGGGCAGAATTTGTCGCCACCGGCCAAACCGGCATCATGATCGCGGGGAAGGGCATCTGCGTCGATCGCGTCATCTCTGATTTCGTGTCGGGCGCCGCCGAGCAGGTCGTGCTGGATGTGTCAACCCAGACTGAGTTTACGTTCGTCGAGGGTCAGGGCAGCATCATTCATCCGGCATTTGCCGCTGTCACCTACGGATTGATGTTCGGCAGCGCGCCCGATATGCTCGTTCTTTGCCACGACGTCACGCGCAAGACGATCGGCGACGGCGAGTTTGATGTCCCCATCCCCGATCTGAAGTCGCTGGCTCATCTGTACGAATCGACGCTGGCACCACTCAAACCGGCGGCCTGCGTCGCGGTCGCGCTCAATACCAGCGCGCTGAATGCGGCACAGGCGCAAGCGCACATACTCCAGGTTCAGGCGCTGACCGGGCTCCCGGCAGATGATGTCGTGCGTTTCGGCGGGTCCAAACTTTGGCAAGCCGTCCGAACCGGAGCCGAGCGCACGCCGAAGTGGCTTGGACGGCGTCAAGCCGCACGCCGTTGATGTTGCGCGTGCATAGAAAGGCTTTCGTGCGAGTGCTCAATGGCGCTGCAGCAGTGTGCGCCGCTTGCGTGTTGCTGCTGTGCGCATGCAGCAAGATCGACATGCGCTCGGCGAACACGAGCCACTCGGGAAGAAATTCCTGGACGATTCCTGGCGTCGTCCGCCTGGCGGTGGCCGAAGAGCCCAATACGCTCGTGAGGATGTTCTCCAACCAGTCCTCTGCCGACGATGTCACCGCGCTGCTCTTCGAACCCTTTTTCCGCTACGACGATCACATGCGGCCAGTGCCGGCACTTGCGATGCAGTTTCCGACGCTGCAGAACGGCCTGATCAGCAAAGACGGGTTACGCGTCACGTTCAACCTGCGGCCAAACGCCGCGTGGTCGGACGGCGTACCGGTCACGTCTCGGGATGTGATCTTTACCTGGCACGCCATTGTTGACGGCAACAATCCCGTCGTCTACACCTGGGGTTACGATAGGATCAAAACCATCATCGCAGATGGGCCGCATCGCGTGACGTTTGTGCTCAAAGAGCCGTTCAGCCCTGTCGTTTACCTGTTCTCCGAGGGGACCTTTTCGCCGCTACCGGCCCACCTGCTCGCCAAGTACAAAACGCTGCGCAACATCGCATACGATGCAGCCCCTGTGGGTGATGGTCCGTTTGTTCTCAAGCAGTGGCTGCATGGCTCCGATCTCATTTTTGCACCGAACGAACACTATTGGCGCGGCCCAGCGCATGTTCGCGAAATTCACCTGGAAGTAATCCCCGATACGACGACGCAGCTCAACGAACTGCGCACGCATGAGATCGACTTGCTCGAGGGCGTCTCCAAACCGTTGATCGGGCAACTCGCCACCGTCAGCGGCATTAACGTCCAGACGCAGCTCGCCGACCAATACCGCCACCTCGACTTCAATGTCAAGAGCCCGATTCTCCAGGATGTGAGCGTACGACGAGCCATCGCGCGCGCGATCAATGTGCCGAAGATTATCGCGACGGTGTACGCCGGCCAAGGCGTGCAAGCCGTCACGGATATTCCACCATTTTCATGGGCGGCAAACGACCTGAACCCCATTCCCTACGATCCCGAAGCCGCGCGCAAGCTTCTCGATGCCGCTGGATGGAAGATCGGCGTCGACGGCATTCGGGTGAAGAATGGACAGCGGCTTTCGGTCTCTATTTCATCCACAACGAACAATAGGCCAAACGGGAGTGCGGAGGCGCTCATGAGTCAAGAACTCAAGCCCATCGGCGTCGATCTTTCCATCAAGAACTATGCCGGAACGGTCCTCTTCGCCCCGGACGGGCCGCTCTACGGCGGCCGCTACGACATGTCGTGGATCATCAACACCAACGGCGTCGATCCGGACGATTTAGGGATCTGGTGTTGTGACTACTTTCCCCCGCACGGAAGCAACACGGACTTCTACTGCAATCGCCCGGTTGACGAGCATCTTCGTGCCGCGCAGCGCACCTACGATC
>JALYZV010000151.1 GCA_030948685.1 Vulcanimicrobiota bacterium
GACGTCGTCGTTTTGGGAGGGCGTCGACGTCATCGGCAGCGCCCTGTCGTGCGTCATCATCGACCGGCTGCCGTTCCCACCGCCCGATGACCCGATTATCGCGGCGCGCTCGAAGATGCTCGCGGAAGCGGGGATCGATGCATTCAAGGCGTTGATGATTCCCGCCGCTGTCACGAAGCTCAAGCAAGGACTGGGCAGGCTGATCCGCAGCGCGAGCGACAAGGGCTTGATGTGCATCTTGGACGGGCGACTGGAAACGATGGCGTACGGTCGCGAAATTCTTGCCGCGCTTCCCGCCGCGCGGCGAGTGCACGAGCTCTACGAGGTCGCCAATTTCTTAGAGTGCGAATCCCCGGCTGCAGCCCGCGTGAATTGGATAGTCTCGCGAATCCCATCATCGTATGAAGTTTTGTGAACCTCGCCGAGCAGCTGGCGCAACGCGCTGTCATCATGATGACGGGGTTCCGCTCCCTACGGCCAGCGAGAATGTTCCGCAAGGAATCCTTGCCAGCCGCCGTTCACTGGCAAAACCACGCCGTTGACAAACGACGCCTGGTCGCTCGCCAGATACACGACGGCGTCGCCGACATCTTCCCAGCTGCCGGGGCGCGTGGTTGGATTGCGATATGTACGGCGCTGCCGAACGGTCTCGCGATCGGCATCCTTATCACGAATATCGCCGACGTTGACGGCATTGCACGTGATGCCGTGCTGCGCTTCTTCCAACGCGATGGAACGCGTCAACGCGATGACGCCGGCTTTTGCCGCCGCGTACAAGCTCATGTGTCTAGCCCCCATCGCCGCTTCGCTTCCCGTCATGCCGAAAGTGACGATCCGGCCGAATTGCTGGGTGCGCATGACCGGCAACGCCGCCTTGATGCAAAAGAAGGTGGAGCCGAGGTTGCCTTCGACCATCTCGCGATATTGAGGAAGGGTTGTGTCGTAGGCGTCCTTCACGACGATGGGACCGGCGCCGCACACGAGCACATCGATCCGTCCGAATGCACGATGCGCGGCGGCTACTAACGCCGCCGCCGATTCGGGCTGTGAGACGTCCCCTTCAAATGCTTGGACCAGAGCATTCGGCACGGCAGCACGGATTGCAGTAATGGTGTCATATGCATCTGAGCGCGGCTGGCGGTAATTTGCGGCGATGGCATAACCGTGACTCGCCAGCGAAACGCAGACGCCGCGCAATAGGCCGCTTGCGCTGCCCGTTACCAATGCGACGCGTTGGGTCGTTGCTATGTGATCCAAATATCGCTCCTCGGCAGCCTGGCCTGCGCCGCGCGCGAAGCGCCGGCAATGCCTCGGCAACGTTCTTGACAAGGGAGGGCGTGACCGTCCGGCGTAAATTCCCAATTAGCACTCATAATGTCCGACTGCTAAGATGACCAAAAAACAAGCAAACGAGCGAAAGCCGAAGCCTAAAGGACGAGCGCCGGTCAAAACGAGCGAGCCGCCCCTCGATCGTCGCAAGACCTCAATCCTAGGCACGGTGGTATACGAATATATCGCTACCGGCGAGCCGGTCGGCTCAGCCACGCTTACGCAGAAATATAACCTAGGAATCAGCCCCGCTACCGTGAGGGCCGAGCTAGCCAGTCTCGATGACGACGGCTATTTGGAGCAGCCGCACACCTCAGCCGGCCGGGTTCCCTCCGACCGCGGCTATCGCTATTACGTGGACCGCCTCATGCTGCCGGAGACGTTGACCGCGCAGGAACGCGAGCGCATCCATGGCGAGGTCCACCGAGCCAGCCACCAGCTCGATTTCGTCGTCGACCACGCCTCGAGGGTGCTCTCGAGCGTCACGCGTAACATCGCGTTTGCGATCGCGCCGCGGCTCAGCAGCCAAGTCTTCCGTCACATCGAATTGATCTCGCTTGGACCTAGCGCCGCGCATGTGGTGCTGGTGACGAACTTAGGTTTGGCGGCGCAAGCGACGATCGACGTCGCCGAACGGGTCGCTCCCGAAATGCTGCTGCGCGCGTCCAACAACTTCAACGAACATCTGCAGGGCAGCGCTCTCGGCGAGATCAGCATCGACACGCTCAACGACCTCGCGCGCGAGACCCCCATCCCGGCAGACTTGTTGCATGCCATCGCAAGTATTCTCGCCGAACACTCCGAGGCTGGGGTCGAGCGCCGTCTGTTCGCCGGCGGTGCGCACAACTTGCTCGACCAGCAAGAGTTTCGCGATATGCGGAAGATGCGAGCCATCTTGGACTTGCTTGAAGAGCAGCAGACGCTGTATCAGCTCTTGCGTGGATCGCTGCAAGCGGAAGGCGCCACGGTCAGCATCGGGCATGAGTTGCCCAACGCAGACATGATCGAGTGCAGCGTCGTGACCGTTCCCTATAGAGTCGGTGACCGCAACGCCGGTGCGGTGGGCATCTTGGGTCCGCGCCGCATGCAGTACGCGCGGCTGATCGCGCTCATCAACTGTATGGCCGACAGCCTGAACACGCTCTTTCAAGGAGAGGCGTCCGAAGCGGGGCGCGGCTGATCGATAGTGCCGACAAAAAACTATTACGAGACGCTGGAAATTCCGCGCAACGCTTCTGAGGATGACATCAAGCGTGCCTACCGTAAGCTCGCGCGCCGTCATCACCCCGATGTGGTGGGCGAGAACGACAAGCACAGCGCCGACGCGCACTTCAAGCTGATCAATGAAGCATACGTCGTGCTTTCCGATCCGCGCAAGCGCGCCCACTACGATCGCTTCGGCACGATCGAAGGCCAAATGGGGCCCAACATGGGGGGCTTCGGCGGCGAAGGCATCAGCGACATTTTTGATTTCTTCTTTGGCGGCGGCGTGGGGCATCACGCCGGGCCGGCCCGTGGCTCAGACCTGCGATACGATCTGGAAGTCCAACTGGAGGACGTTCTCACGGGCGGGGAGCGCGAGATATCCTACGAGCATCTTGCGCGCTGTGAAGTTTGTAGCGGCAGCGGCTCGGCCGACGGACAAGATGCTGCCGCATGCCCGGATTGCCGCGGAACGGGCGAGTTGCGGCACGCGCGCAACACGCCCTTCGGGCAGTTCGTGAGCAGCGCGCCGTGCGTTCGTTGCGGCGGTACCGGGCGAGTGGTGAAAAACCCCTGTAAAGCCTGCAGTGGTCACGGCCGGCGCGAGCGGCGCGAACAGCTCAAGGTAAAAATTCCCGCCGGGGCTGACAACGGGACCCGCCTCAGATTTAGCGGCCTTGGCGAGGCCGGAGACCGGGGCGGCCAGACCGGTGACTTATACGTGTATATTAATGTAGCGTCGCACGAGATTTTCCAGCGCAACGGCGCGGACTTGCAATGCGAGACCTCGGTATCGTTCACCCAAGCGACGTTGGGC
>JALYZV010000155.1 GCA_030948685.1 Vulcanimicrobiota bacterium
CCTGGGAAGAGCTGGACGAGATCGGCGCGCCGGGCGGCGCATACGAGGCCTTTCAGGAAGCAAAGCGCGCCGGCAAGGCGCGCTTCATCGGCGTCACCGGCCACTACGACACTGAGGTGCTGCTTGCGGCCATCGAGCGCTTGGCTTTTGACACTGTCCTCATCCCGGTGAATCCGTGTGAGGCGCTGGTCGGATCGTTCACACAGCGTGTCGGCGCGCGCGCGCTCGAGCTTGGCATGGGAGTCATCGGGATGAAGGTGCTGGCGCGTGGGCTGCTGACGAGCCTGGTTGATGCGCCCACCGTACAGAAGCTGGTCGACTACGCGTTGAGCCAGCAGCTGCATATCGTCATCATCGGATGCGATACGGTCGAGCAGGTGCGCGAAAACGCGCGTGCAGCGCGCAGGTTCGCGCCGCTGCCGGATGCCGCGCAGCGCGCGCTCGAGCAATCGTTGCGCCCGCGCGTGGCCGACATGCTCTACTACCGGCCGAGAGGCTACGTCACGTAATCGCCGCTCTCGACCTTACATGATGAAGTCGATTTTGGGAAGTTTCGGCACGTAGCCCGAATCCTCGGCGCGCTGCAAGAAATACTGGATGCTCGCGCGACCATCGGCGCCAAGGTCAACGGTGCGTTCATTCACGTACATTCCGACGAAGGTGTCTGCAGTCTTCGGCTCCATGTCTCGAGCGTAGCGCAGGGCCCAGCTCAGCGCCTCAGCCCTGTGCGCGAGGCCGTATTCGATGCTCTGGCGCAAGTGTCGCGAGGCGCGCGCTTTGACGTCGTCTGGGAGCGAGCGCCGAATCGTGTTCACACCCAGCGGCAGCGGCAAGCCCGTTTCATCGTACCACCATGCTCCGAGATTGACGACTGAGTGCAGTCCCAACGAGTGGTGCGTCAGCTGACCTTCATGGATGAGCAGCCCGTACTCCGCCGTGCCGCCAGCGACCGCTTGCATGATCGAATCGAACGGCATCACCACCGGCGTGAAATCGCCCACGCACAGGCGCAGCGCGAGATACGCGCTGGTCAGCAGGCCCGGCACGGCGATCGCCGCGCCACGCAGATCTTCGGGTTGCACTGGCGTTTTGGCGACGACCATCGGCCCATAGTCAGCCCCACCCATGGACGCACCGTGGTTGAGTATCGCGTACGTGTCGGCGACGAATGCATACGCATGCACCGAGATAGCGGTTGTATCGAGCCGCCCTTCTCTTGCCCACTCGTTGAGGGTTTGAATGTCCTTCAAAATGTGCTGGTACTCAAAGCCGTCGGTGTCGACGAGTCCGTTTGCGAGCGCATAAAACATGAACGCGTCGTCAGAGTCAGGAGAATGACCAAGCGTTAGCTGGTGTGTAGCGGTCGTCATGGCCGGCCGCTTCGCGCAGGACTCGAGCATCCCCCCGGGTAAAGCGTTAGAAGTATGAATCCCGAACAAACGCCCGCAACGCAGTCCACGACGCAAACTGCGGATGCGACGAGCCAAGCCGCTGCCCCCGCTCCTGCTGCTGCGGCCTCACTCACCGAAGAGCGCGTCCGCGAAGAGCTCAAGACCGTTGTCGACCCGGAAATCGGCATCGACATGGTGAGCCTGGGGCTCATCTACGGCGTGCGGATCGAGGACACGACTGTCTACGTCACCATGACGCTGACATCGCCTGGCTGCCCCGTTGCGGGCATGTTTCTCAACGCGGTGCATACGGCACTGATGTCAATCCCCGGCGTCAGCGAGGCAAAAGTGGACCTCACCTTCGCTCCTCCTTGGGATCCGCGAACCATGGCAAGTGAGGAAGCGAAGATGATGATGGGCATCTACTATTAGCAACGGCGCTCCCAGCGCCGTTTCCATCCGGCACCTTACCAAACGCTATAAAACTATCACCGCCGTCGACGATCTTTCTTTTGACGTGGCGCCCGGCGAGTTTTTTGGATTTCTCGGCCCAAACGGCGCAGGCAAGACCACCACGATTAATGCGATCGTCGGGCTTGCCACGTTCCAGAGCGGCAGTATTTCCGTTTTCGGATACGACGTGGTCACGGATTTCCGGCGCAGCCGCCGGCTGGTTGGGCTCTCGCCGCAAGAATTCAACTTCGACCGCTTCCTCTCGGTCGAAGAGATCCTGACGTATCAGGGCGGCTACTACGGCATGCCTCTTGCGCAGGCCAAGCCGCGGGCGCGCGAGCTGCTCGAGCAGTTCGAGCTCTCCGATAAGCGTCGCAATAGCTATCTGGAACTTTCCGGCGGTATGAAGCGCCGGCTGTCGCTGGCGCGTGCGCTCATGCACCGGCCGCAGCTTCTGATCCTCGACGAACCGACCGCCGGCATGGACGTCGAGCTGCGATTGGAGTTATGGGATTTTCTCAAAGCCATCAACGCTGACGGCATGACGATTTTCATGACCTCGCACTATCTGGAAGAAGTCGAGCGGCTGTGTAACCGCATCGGCATTGTCAACAACGGGCGGCTGGTTGCGCTGGAAAACAAGGCGGCGCTTATGGCCGGCCACGGCAACGACTCGCTCCAGGACGTTTTCCTCTCACTTGTCGGGCGGCGCACGCATGGTTAACTACGTCGGCCTGGGAGCGCTCATCCGCCGCGAGCTGAAACGCACCTACATGGTCATCAATCAAGTGGTTTGGCCGCCGGTCATCATGACATTGCTCTTCATCTTCATCTTCGGCTGGTCGCTAGGCTCGCGCATCAAAACATTGGGTGGCGTGCCGTACGTCGATTTCCTGCTGCCGGGTCTTGTCATGCTCAACGTTATCTCGTCGAGCTACGACGAGTCATCGTCGTCGCTCTTTCAGCAGCGCTTTATGAACTCGATCCAAGAGCTGCTCATCGCCCCGCTCTCGTATGTCGAGCTCATCGTCGGCTTTCTTACCGGCTCTGTGCTGCGCGGTCTGGTTATCGGCAACCTCGTCATGCTCATCGGGCTCGTCCTCGTGCGCACGGCACCCCACAACGCCCTTATCTATGGATACTTCATGTGCATGACCGCCCTTTTGTTCTCCGCCTTCGGCATGATCGCGGGATTGCTAGGCAAAACGTGGGATAATCTCGCAATTTTCACAACCTTTGTCATTACGCCGCTCACCTACATTGGCGGGGTCTTCTCCAGCATCTCGCTCTTACCGCCGCTGCTGCAGCGGATTGCGCTCCTGAACCCAATGGTCTACATGATCGACGGCTTCCGCTATTCCTACACGGGCGCGGTCGACGTGAATTTGGCGGTGGATGCGGTCGTGGTGACGGTGCTCGCGCTCATCGCGCTGGCGGTCGCGTTTGTGCTGACCAAGCGCGGTGTGAATTTGCGCGTGTAACGAAAGAAACTGCGGGTAAGCCGCTAGCGCTTGGCGCGCGTCGTGGCGACGCTCAGCGGACGCCCCTCAAACTGCTCGACCTGCCGGCGGCGTGTATCCGAGATTTGAATTGACGTGCCGCTTTCGTAATCGAACATCACTTGCACCGAATTCATCTCGAAGATGAGCTGACCTGAGCTGGCTTTGATGATCTCGTGCTCCATGAGGAAACTCGAGTGGCGCAGCTCGGTCACTCGACATCCGACGACGAGCTCATCCCCCAGCAATGCTGGGGCATGGTAGCGCGCGGTCAACTCGGCCAGGACGAAATCATATTCCTCGACCTTAGAAATGCCGGTGACCTTGATCCAATACTCATTGCGAGCGGCCTCGCAATAGGTTAAATAGACAGCGTGATTCACGTGGCGCATGCCGTCGAGATCGCGGAAGATAACTTTGATGGGCCGGTTAAACTTGAAACGGCTCTCCGCAGGCACCGCGCTCAGGCGGTCTTCTTCATGCTTGATGCAGCGACGGCGTCGCTGGGTGGTGCTTGGCGGTTCAAGAGCGTCTCGGAGTTTGCAACTGCCCAGTTGTGCAGCTGTTGCAGGATGGGCAGCAGGCTACGCCCGAGCGGCGTCAGCGAGTACTCGACGCGCGGTGGAATTTCTGCATAGGGTACCCGGTTGACCAGGCCGTCGTGCTCGAGATCGCGCAGCTGGCGGGTCAGCACTTTGGGCGTCACCCCCGCCATGGCGCGCTGCAGCTCGCGAAAGCGCTTCGTGCCGTCGCCCAGATTTGCGATAACGATGACTTTCCACTTATCAGCGATCATCGCCATGGTGCGCTGAATCGGGCAGACGAGTTTGGTCGAGTAGGTCATGACGGGGTCTCCTGAGCTGCCATGCATGGCTTGAGGGGAGAAGAGGTTCCTTTTGGGACCACGCTTTCCTTTTGACCCTTATATCGCAAACGGGACAATCATTCTCCCGCTGGCGTCTCCCTGGCCTCTCTAATGTTGCATTCTGCTCTTCGCCAGCGCGTTGGGGGCCAGAAAGATCTGATTCTGCGGGTAGTCCAGATAGACGGTGAAATATTTGAGGAAGTCGTAGCCGATGATGCCGTCGGCTCCCTCGCCCTCCCACGGCCGGCTTTGCGGCAGGGTCATAAACATGAGCCAGTCATTGAACGTGACGCCGGAAATCGCCACGTTTTTTACCTCGGTGGCTCGCAGACTTAACGCGGGCACATCGACGCCCGAAAACCCATACCACGGCATCCACACGCGGTTCACATCCACGCCCTTGCCCTGGTCAGCGACCTCTTGCGGATTCGCATGCCAAAAAGCTGAAAATATGAAGCAGTTCGGGGAGCCTGTGTCCAGGATAAAACGATCGCTCGTCACCTGCCCGATCTGCACCGGGATGTGCGGCTGACCGCCGTCG
>JALYZV010000161.1 GCA_030948685.1 Vulcanimicrobiota bacterium
GTTGCTGCTGGCAATCGCCACGGTCGTACTCTGCGCGGCAGTTGTCCAAGCAGTGCCGGTGAATATTAGCGGTCATTGGCAGGTAGAGATCGCGAGCGGCTACTCTATTTTTGGTGGCACCATGGCCTTTAGTGAAGTTGGACAGACCGTCATCGGGCGAACCGGCCACACGGCCATCGAAGGCAAAATGGTCAGCGATACCAAGATGGATGCAAGCTGGAACGGACCCAAAGGCGCAGGCTGGATGACGCTTAACTTTGACGCGAGCGGCGACAGCTTTAAGGGTGAATGGGGATTTCACGGCCGAAAGGCCGACGGCAGCTTCAGCGGGCGGCGCTTGCCGGCCGGCGCAACGCATTAGGTCAGCAGAGGAGTACGTTCATGCCGAACACAGCAAGTGAAAAGCAAAACGGTTCCGCCTTCGAGCGAATCAGCGTCGCGGGTGAAGACCTCCTGCGCAAGGTAAAAGAGCTCATCGATGAGGGCAACGTGCGCCGCATTACCATCAAGGACAAGCACGGAAAGTCGGTCATCGAATTCCCGCTGACCGTCGGAGTCGTCGGCGCAGCGCTGGCACCTCTGCTTGCGGCGGTCGGAGCGATCGCAGCGCTGGTTACCGAATGCACGATCACGGTAGAGCGCCGGGCTTAAGAACCGGGTAGGCTACGGCGGTGCCGTCGCCCCATAGGTGTCGCGCAGCTCCCGCTTCAGAATCTTGCCGGTACCGCCTTTCGGGAGCGAAGCGACGAACCACACACGCTGCGGCAGCTTGAATGGCGCCAACCTTGCGCGGCAGTGAGCGATGAGCCCCGCCTGATCGAGGATCTGGGCAGCCTTGAGCACGACGATCGCAGCAGGGATCTCGCCCCAATACGGGTCGGGCAGCGCGATCACGGCGCATTCGAAAACGGCCGGATGATCGTAGATGGCTTTCTCGATCTCGAGCGAGGCGATGTTCTCGCCACCGCTAATGATGATATCCTTCGTGCGGTCGACGATTGACAGGTAGCCGTTCTCGTCGATGACCCCGATATCGCCCGTGTGGAACCAGCCGTTCACGATCGTCCGCGCTGTCTCTTCGGGCTGCTTCCAATACCCGCTCGTCACCACATTGCTGCGAACGCAAATCTCACCCGCGCTGTGCCCATCGTGCGGCAGTGGTCGATCGTCGTCACCGCGGATCTCGATTTGAACCCCCGGCATCGGCAGACCCGCTGTGCTGCGTACGAGCGCAGCCGCCTGCGCTGAAAGATCGAGCCCTGCCTTGAGATTGGCGGCCGACAGGATGGGCGACGTTTCCGTTAGGCCATAACCGGCGGCCACGTGACAATCCGGCAGACGGTCGCTCAACGTTCGGATGAGGCTGGGCGGCGTCGCCGCACCACCGAGTTTGACTCGCCGCAGCGAAGACAGGTCGCGCGCCGCAAAAGACGGCGACGCTGCAAGGGCCGCTGCCATGGTCGGCACCAGAAAGACGTGCGTGACGCGCTCGCGTTCGATCGTGGCGAGCACTTGCTCGGGGTCGAACTTCGGAAGCATGACATGCCGGCCACCGAGCAGCGTGACGAAATGCGGCGTCCCCCAGCCATTGACGTGGAAGAGCGGTATTGTATGAAGCTGGATACACGTGTCGTCATAGCCGTACAGGCCGGCCAGGGCATGTAAGGCATGCAGGTAGAGATTTCGGTGGCTGAGCATGACGCCTCTGGGACGCGCGGTCGTGCCGCTCGTGTAAAAAAGCTCGGCGATATCGTCTTCGGCGATGTCCGGCCCGGTATAATCCGCCGCGGCGTCTGCGATGAGGGACTCATAATCGGCGCCTTCGAGACCGCAAGGTCTAGAGGGATCGCCGCCGGCGAGGACGACTGTTTGCAGTTTCGCAAGCGATGAACGGACCGGCGCGAGCAGGCCCACAAGCCCGCGGTCGACGACAACAGTCGTCGCCTCTGCATCTGCCAAGACATAGGCGATGTCATCCGCTGTGAGACGGATATTGATTGGAAGAAGGATGGCGCCCATCTGGGGCACCGCATAATACCCCTCGAGCAAACGATGGCAGTTGAAGGAGAGGTAGGCGACGACGTCGCCTTTGCTGACGCCGCGTTGTGCGAGCGCAGCGGAGAAACGATCGATGCGCTGCGCGAGATGACGATAGGTGAGTCGCTCGCGACCGCATACGACGGCGAGCGCCTCGGGGTAGATCTCCCGAGCGCGCGCAAGAAACTCTGTCACAAGCAGCGGGACCTTCACCCGAGGTCAGTTTGCGTCGCTCGCGAAGGGACCCTACTTAGATCGACCATTCCCAGGGATTCCAAAACGTCGTGACTGCGTGCGCCGGTCGGTACGCTCTGAGGTCGGAGTTTGCAACGTCTTGCCGTTCGTCGAACCAGAGGACGATGATTGGCTGCTCCTGTGCAAGAATTGCTTGAATCGTATCGTACGCCGGCTTGCGCTGTGCGCGGCTATACTCGCGGAGCGCAACCTGTTCGGCGGCATCAAGCGTCCGATTGCAAAACCGAAAATAGTTCGCTCCTCGCGGCGGGCGCTGATTGCACATGAAGATTTGCGAATCGTCGGGGTCGACGCCATTGGTCCAGGAATCAAAGAAGACATCGAAGCGTCCTGTTCGATAGATTCCGTCCGCGCTGCCGAGAAGGTCGGTAGGATAATTTTTGATGGCAACGTTAACGCCGATTTTCTTCCAGTCACTCTGAACCAACAGATCGATAGCGGAACCCAAGGATGAGCCGATCGCGCTGACCATAACCAGATCGAGCCGCTGCCCGTTTTTGTAGCGGTAGCCGTCGGCGGACCGTTTCCAACGAGCTTGGTCCAACAGCTGCGCCGCCCGTATCGGATCGTATGGGTACTTTTTCAGGTCGGCGTTGAACGCCCAGCTAAAAGGCGGTTGATCGCTTTGAGCCGGGACCGTGCGGTTGTGGGCCAGCGCCGATGCGAGCTGGCCGACGTCGGTTGCAAGACGCAACGCCTGGCGTACGCGAACGTCCTGCAATGCTGCATGTTCTGTGTTGAAGCCTAAAAACTCGAAGGCGGTAAACGGGATGCGATAGATTCTAACGCCGGGAATCGACCGCAGAGCTGCGATGTGAACGATCGGAGCCGCCATCCAAAAGTCAGCCTCGTGCGTGTTCAGTTGTGTAAGAACGGTGTTATCGTCGGGGACAATCCGATACACAATCTCCTTCAGGTGCGGTGGCCCGCGCCAATAGGACCGGTTAGCGACGAACCGAATTTCACTGGCCTTCTCGTAGGCGGCGACGCGGAAAGGACCGGTACCGATGGGCAAGCTGTTATACGGTGCGTGGTTGATGTCGGCATGCCCCGAGAGCAGGTGTTTGGGCAAGATGCAATATGTTGCTCCAGACATCGTAAAGAACGTCTCCACAAACGGCGCGAAGCGCTGCTTGAGGTGGACTCGTATGCGAGCGCTGTCGAGCGCCTCGATCGATGTAATGCTGTCGTAACCGACTCGGCCTTGAACATTATTGAGCGGGTTCATGACCTGCTGCCAGGTGAAGAGAACGTCGTCAGCCGTAAACGGCGCGCCATCGTGCCAGCGCACGCCTTTTCGCAGCTGGTACGTTATGGTCAGACCGTCTTGGCTAATGCCGCCGTTACGCTGGGTGGGGACCTGCGTGGCGAGCTCCGGCACGAGCTCGTTGCGATCGTTCCAGCGAAATAAATAGGCTGCCCAGAACATGGACAAGTCGGTTGCCACTTGGCCAAAAGACAACAGTGGATTGAGGCTATCGGGCTGACGCGTGTCGGCAATGCGCAAGACGCCGTGAATGGTCCACGAATTGCCGCGCGCTTGACGGCCGGAAAATTCTGACGGGCTGCGCGTGCAGCTGGGCGCGATCATCAGCACGAGCAGTGCGCACAGGACGAGGCACCCTTGTGCCCTATTGATCAAATCCGTTATTAGGCGCCGGATGTTGTTTTGCTTGAACGTGGACGGTAGAGTCGACGAACAACAGAAACGTTTTTGTCGAATCGATAGTAACGTCTTTGCCTTTTACAAAATTGTGGGCAAAGAGGCCAAGCGGGCCAAGTAACACGTAACTGGCAATGGTGGTGGTGCTCGATGTACCTTTTTTACCTTCCCCTTCGGTTGCGTGACCTATGTTCGATAATTTGATCTTGCCACCGTCAGCGCTATAGACATAATCCATCTGAATTCCCAATTTTCCCGGATGGCCGTGGCTGCCAGCTCGATCGACAGACACAACCTCGCCCTGTCCTGGCGAATCCTTCGGTATCACGATCCAATTGTCAACCACAATGTCTTGCGCAGCTTTGATCTGAAAGACATCGCCCACATTAGCGCTGCTGGAAGAAATTGGTTCCACAACCTTGACCGGAACCTGGGTGCCGCCTAGAATTGTTATCCTATTGTTAGCCGATGCGGTGCTCGCAGCCAACAATACAAAGGCCAACACAAGGCCATACAGTTTACCGTTCATGGGCCCTCCCCGCGACGTATGCCTTCTGTTCAACAGTTTCAAAAGCCATACCCTTGAGCGGGGCATCGCAGGCTACGGCGCGTCGGCCCCGTGGGCTAAAGCCGGCCGGTCAGGAATCTTGCCGTAGTTCAAGTGCGTCTGATAAAGGGTGTATGCGTCGACGTGTTGAGGTACCCACTCAGCGCCGAATGCCAGATGCTCAAGGTAGCGACGAAACATGGGTAGCGCGGCGCGTGCAACTTTGAGGGTTAATTCAAGAACCACGGTCTCCCCCTCAATGGGAACGACTTGCTGATAGAGCGCTTCGCCTGAATCTATCTTTGGCGTTACTTTATGCAGCGTGAAGCCCGTTAACCGCTCTCGGTTGCGGATGCACCAGTAGGTTGGCGCAGGTCCCCGGTAGAGCGGTTATATCGAAGGGTGCACATTCGCGCATGAGCCAAAACGCTGTATTGTTTCGCTTGACAGAATTTGGTCGAAGCCTGTAATCACCGCAGCGTCGCGTTTTGTTATCCGGCGTGTGAACTCCGGTGCGTTGACGTCGCTCACGGAGAGCATCGGCAAATCGTCTCCACTGGGGCCAGCACCTGCGATGATGCGCTGAACGCGCCGTAGCGCTCGACCGGCTGGTCGCCTGACGGCCCAATAGAGCGAATGCAGTGAACGCCGCTCGGGTTTGGCCGTTACCACTCGGACGATCCGAACGTCATGTTTGTTTGCAAACGCGGCGGAGACCGGTAAAAATGGTATGCCAAACCTGTGGTTACAGAAATGATAAATTGTCATTGTTCAGACATGAAAGGGGAGGCCGCCCGCGCGGCGCCTCCCCTTAGCTGGTTAGGTTTCTATTTACACACAGTGACGTTGCTCGGACAAGGTTGACCGAGAGCTTGGGACAACACCACTGTCGCATCAAGCGATGCAAGTATCGTCGGCGGGGTATACATGAGGGATGTTTCTCCTTCGGTTGCTGGAGAAGAGCGCCTCATCGCGCCCACGGCACGGAGCAACCCGAGCGTCCGACATCACTTCTCGGCATGCCGAGCTGTCGCTAGCAGAATTTCAGGCTGCTGCTTTGGAGAAAAAGGCCTCCTCATATGACCACCTTACACGCGCGGTTGGCGCAGATACCAGACTACAATTGCACCCGCCATGATGAGCGGGCTAGAACTGGCGACTAACGCGTACATCGCAGATATGTTAGGCTCCGATACTAGCCACGCTGTCTTTGTAGGGTTATCGTCGGGCTCAAAGTTTTCACGGCGCAAGAACATGTGCAGGAGTGCGAAGTTGTAGGCCAGGCCCACGACGAGCGCGAGGGTGAGCAAGAAAATTACCATATACCTGCTCCAGTACAAGTGAGCAAGCAAGATTACTCTGAATTGTTTAGGACCGCCAGGCTCTACCCCTCGAATGAACAGAGCGAGGCGTTCTTGAATGAGGCTTACACGAAACTGGTGGGGCGTCGCCAAGTTGGTAAGGCACCAGACTTTGGATCTGGCATTCGTAGGTTCGAATCCTACCGCCCCAGTTTCCATG
>JALYZV010000009.1 GCA_030948685.1 Vulcanimicrobiota bacterium
CGATGAAACCCTCGACATCGATGCGGCTGCGACGGACTCAGTGATTCACGTGGTATTCTATGCAGGCGAGTTCGGCACAAACCGCCTCGGCTTTGGTTTGTTGCCGACCACGACCACCGGGACAACCATCAGCGACTGGGCCTTCGGCACCTTCCCGAACACGCCGGATGGGTTCGCATGGCATTCGGCCTTCGATCCGCATCCGATCGCCGCATACAACGATCCCGTCAACTGCTCTGATTGCGCGCTCTCAATCAACGGAGCGTTCACTTGGCTAGCGGTTATTGACCTCAAGAAGCTCGCGGCCGCAACGCGGCTGTCGGGCGACCTGCACACCATAGACCCGGCTTTCAATCTCCTCACAAACCACGTGATCGCCTACTACAAGATCTAGACGATCGCGCAAGCGAAAGCGCATGCCGCCGATCGACCCGCGTCGACCGGCGGCATTTTCTTTTTGCATCGAACCATGTAGCAACGGACCTTTGAAGCAACGGACCTTTAGGTCCGTTCAGCCATCACCCAAACACGACCGTCTTATTGCCCAGCACCATGATCTTGTTTTCGATGTGCCAGCGCACGGCGCGGGTCAGTACGGCGCGCTCGGCATCGCCGCCTTTGCGTACCATATCCGGCAACGAGTCGCGGTGGCTAATGCGTACGATGTCCTGTTCGATGATTGGGCCTTCGTCGAGGACCTGCGTCACGTAGTGGCTGGTCGCGCCGATGAGCTTGACTCCGCGCTCGTACGAACGGTGATAGGGCCGGGCCCCAATGAAGGCTGGCAGGAACGAATGGTGGACGTTGATCATGCGGTTGGGAAAGCCGGCGATAAACTGCGCGCTCAGAATTTGCATATAGCGCGCCAAGACGACGAGTTCGATGCTATTGCGGTTGAGCAGCTCGAGGGATGCTCGTTCGGCTTCGTCTTTGCCACCGGCGCCAATCGGGATCGCGTGATACGGAATGCCGTAGAATTCAGTCAGCTTTCGTAAATCCGAGTGATTGGAGATGACCAGAAGGACGTCGCAGGCGAGCTCACCGATTTGGTGACGGAAGAGAAGGTCGGCAAGGCAGTGGCCGGCTTTGGAGACGAATATGGCGACCTTCGGCCGATGGGCCGACCGAGCGACGCGCCAGGTCATTTCGAATGCCGTTGCCAGCGGCGCGAAGTGCGCGGCAAAGTCTTCCAGCGCGAAGGTAAACTCCGACAGATCCCACTCGAGGCGAAAAAAGTAGAGCTTGAGCTCGAAGTCCTGGTGCTCGTCCGCGTGCACGATGTTGCCGCCATGCTCGTAAATGAACGAGGTCACGGCCGCGACGACGCCTTTGCGGTCCGGGCATTGAAGCAAAAGTATGCCAGTTTCTCTCATCGACGCAGCCCGCGTCTTTCCCGCCTGTCGCGATGCGACCTCTTGCAGACATGCGGGCCAGGGCATGGTCGCAAAGCATGCGAAACCGACGCCGATGGACGATGTGTTTTGTGACACTCCTTCTTGGATTGTTCTCGACGCATGAGCGCTGCCGTTCTTGGTGCGAACTTCGAGCGCGAAATTCGCGAGCAGCCTGACGTTTGGGAGCGGCTGGCAGCATCCGATAAAGCCGACACGCTGGCAAGCGCTCTCGAGGGTGATGTGGTTTTGGTGGGCAGCGGCAGCTCGCTGTTCGTGGGCGAACTCGGCGCGCTTGCGCTTCGCCGCCGGCGCATCCATGCCGACGCGCTTGCCGCAACCGAAGCCCGCCTGGATCATCGCGCCTACGAAGATCGCACCGTCATCGCTATATCGCAGAGCGGCCGCTCCACGGATCTGCTGGAAGCTCTGTCGGTTTTGCGCCCGCGGCGCCTCATCGCACTGACCAATCAGCCCCGATCGCCGTTAGGCGAGATGGGCGAGCTCACAATCGACGTCGGCGCAGGTAGCGAAGTAGCAGTGCCTGCGAGCAAGAGCGTCTCTGCCAGCGTTGCTATTTTGCTCTGGGCGGCATCGCTGCTCGATCCTGCCAGCTTGCGGGGGAAAGCGTCTCTGCTGAGCACCGCGCAGGCGGTACGCGGGTGGCTCGACAGCGCTGGAGCCCACGACGTAACCCATGCGGCGAGCAAAATCGCCGAATGCGCGAGCGTTGCCTTCCTAGGCTCAGACTACGGCTGGCCGATTGCGCGAGAAGCAGCGCTCAAGCTCAAAGAAGCGGCCTACGTCCACGCCGAGGGCTTCTCGGCGGGTGAATTCCGCCACGGCAGCATTGCCATGGTGGATGCTGGCAGCGCGGTCATTGGCATCGCAGATGAGGACGCTCTGCCTGCCGTCTCGCGGCCGCTACAGGAAATCGCCGCCTCCAATGCGCTGCGCTACACGCTCGGGATGTCCATCCCCGGCGTCGATCGCCTGGGGCCAGTAGTGGATGTTTCTTTCAATACGCTGGGTTGGCTTGTCACCGCTCAGCTGATTGCGCTGCACGCTGCCCGCGCACGAGGTCTTGACAGCGATGCGCCGCGCGGCCTGCGCAAGGCGCTGGTTTCAGAATGAGCGTGGATGAAACCGTTGCTGGTGAAGTGACAGTGCTGCAGCCGGTTGCGGCGCGAGACGTGCATCTGGTGCGCGGCGTGACGCTGGCGGGTGCGGTCGCCATTAACGCAATCTCGATGATTGGCATCGGCCCGCTGATCACGATCCCGCTCGTACTTGGAGCATTGCACGGTCCATTGTCACTTGTCGGTTGGGTGCTTGGCGCGCTCATCGCGCTGTGCGATGGACTTGTATGGTCTGAACTTGGCTCGCTCTATCCCGGCTCGGGCGGAACCTACGGCTACTTGCTCGAGATTTTTGGCAAGGCTCGCGCGGGCAGGCTGCTGGCGTTCCTGTTCGTGTGGCAAACGATATTCGTTGCCCCGCTCAATCAAGCCACCGGCTACATTGGTTTTGCCAACTACGCCGGCTATCTCTTTCCGAAGATCGGCGCATCGCCGTGGGGGATCAAAATACTCGCCATGTGCGTCGGGGTGGCCACGATAATCGCGCTGTACCGAGGCATCAAGACGATCTCGCGCATTGGTCTGCTCCTGGGAGCGGCGTCGCTGCTCACGTTGTTGTGCGTCATCGTCGGCTCGTATGTGCATTTTTCGCCCGCCCAAGCGCTCACGCTTCCGGATCACGATTCCATCTGGTCCGGGTTACGTGCCGGCCTCGGCCAAGCGCTCATTATCGCAATGTACGACTATCTGGGCTACAATCAATCGAGTTGCATTGGTGGGGAGGTCGTCAATCCGGCCAAAACGATACCACGCTCGATCATCATCTCGATCGTTCTTATCGCGGTGCTGTACATTACGATGCAGCTCGGCATCATCGGTGCGATTTCGTGGAAATCGCTCATCCCATTAGCCGATGGTTCTCTGCCACCGCTCGGCCAACACGTCGCCTCCGCCATAGTCGAGCATTCGTTCGGAGTGACGGCGGCAGGCATCGTCACAGGCCTCATCTTGATTACCGCCTTCGCGTCGGTGTACGGCAACCTGCTGGGCTATTCGCGAGTACCCTATGCGGCCGCGGCAGACGGCGTCTTCCTGCGGCCATTTGGACACATCGACCCCAAGCACAAGTTTCCGGACGTGTCGCTCGTCGTTATGGGCTTGATCGCGCTCGTGGCCTGTTTGTTCTCGCTTGACCTCGTCATCAACGCCCTCACGACCGGCATCGTCCTGATTC
>JALYZV010000016.1 GCA_030948685.1 Vulcanimicrobiota bacterium
AGCGAGCACGTCTCCGCCAGGCCCGAGTAATCGCACCATGACGTACTTCATGCCCGACAGTGCGACGACGGCGCCGTTGATTGGAAAGCTAAAATCTTTATCCACGCTGATGCCAAAAGGTGAAGCGGGGATACTCTGGTCTACCTGCTCGGTTTGACTTGCAAGTTCCGAATCCGCCGCGTTGTAGACGGCGAATTGCAGCGAGGTGATCGGCACTTTCCCGAATCCTTTGGCAACCGCATGCGCATGCACGGTGGCCTGCGTGTCAACCAGCCCGACGATGAGCGGGTTCGGCGTCAGATCGAGGGTGAGCGAGTGGTCATTGCAGCCAAAGGCTGCGAGAGCGCTGACCGCTGCCAGCGCGGCGAGATATCGACGCATGGTTCTTCCTTACGTAGCGACTACTGCAGGCGAGGCCCAGGCACTGGTGGTGGGTTTGCCGGTGCCGGCGAGCCGCCCGTGCCCGTTGGAGCTCCAGGCGCAGGCACGACGTGCGGCGTCACCGTGATCACCAGGTTTGTGTTCTGCTTGGTCTCCGTATAGAAACGAAACAGAGCCCCCAAAAGTGGTATGTCGCCCAAGAGCGGTATCTTCTGCAGGTTGCGGATGTCCCGCTGCTGGAGCAGACCGCCGATCACCAGCGTCTGGCCCTCCATCAAGTTGACTTTGGTCTGCGCCTGCCTGGTCGAAATCTGCGGGTCGCCGGCGCTGTCGAAGCCGGTCACCGACGACACCTGTGAATACACGTTGGCGTCGACCCCACCGGCGCCCGTGATGCGCGGCAATATTTGCAGGTTCACACCGACGTTGATGTACTCAACCTGGCTCGAAACGGCGCCAACGCCGCCGACGCCGACGGGCGTCGTCACGCGGATCGGCAATGAATCGCCCGTCAAGATGGATGCCGCCAGTCCATCCTGCGTGAGAATCTTGGGAGATGCGAGCACCCGCGCCTTGCCCTGGTTGACCAGCGCCCAGATGTTGCTTTGAATCGCAAGCGCGCCTGCAATGGCTTGGGTGGGCAAGTTGTTGAGAATCTGCGCTTGCGTGTTGAAGACGCGGCTTATCGGCTCGGTCGGGCTTTGATTGTAGTCCACGCCGATCGACTTCGCGCCGGTCTCATTCACCTCGAGCACCTGGGTATCAAGCAGCACGCTTTGGACGGGAATGTCGATCTTGTTGATGAGCGCGACGGCTTGCGCGATTTGATCCGGCGTTCCGGTCAGGATAATGGCGTTGAGGCGCCGATCGATCGCGAGATTGTCACTGATGCGTTGCCCCATCGCCTGACCTTCGGTCGGCTGCGCTTGCTGATACTGCCCGAACTGTTGAAAGGGTTGCCCGGCTTGGACGGGATTGATGGCCTGGCCAAAGGTGCCGAACGTACTTTGCTGCGAGCCGATATTCGTCGGCTGCGGATTAAAGACGTTGCCCGGCGTGACGTTCGCGTTGCCGGAGAGAATGCCGACGACTTCCGAAACATCCGCAAAGTGCAGCCGGATGATCTGCGTCTGGCTGGCTCCAGCCGCGGCTTGCGCGGGCTGTGGTGTCTGATATCCGCCCTGCGACGGTTGCTGATAACCACCTGCCTGCGGAACTTCGATGATCGCGAGGTTGCCTGGGGCATTGATGAGTTTCGGCCGCGCCGGAGTCATCATCGCTACCGTGACGTTCAGGGTGTTGCCCAATTGCGTCACGCTCACCGCTTGGATCGGCGGCAAGTTGACGGGTATCATGTTCGGCACCGTCGGTGCGAGCGTCGCACCGAAAAATTGCACGGCGTAATTTGCGGTTGTGCCTACCGCTGCCGCTCGCGCTTGGACCGGCCCTGAAAACTGAAGTAAGATGCGCACGCGCCCGTTGGGCAGCTGCTGCGACTGCACGTACTGCAAGATCGAATAGGCTGCGACCCGATACGGCCGCGCAAAGCCGTGAAATTTCGCACCGGCCGCGTCTCCGGCGCTGGGCCAAAGCAAACCGCACGCGAGGCTAAGGCAGAGGGTAAAGGAGGCCAGCCGCGCAGTGCGCGTGGCCAAGCGCGCGGTTGTCGCTTGGATGACCTCGAGGATCAACGGAAAGGTCCCCCAGTATGGTGTTCTAGTCTAGGCTTCGGCCGCTTCGCGCTAGCCCTTTATGCAGCCTGTTCCCGAGCGCTGAACAACCAAAGAAAGTTAATCATCACGAGGTTCGCCACAACGCTTGACCCGCCATACGAGATGAAGGGCAATGTGATACCGGTCAGCGGAAGGAGCCCAACGACGCCCCCAATGATGATCGCAACCTGGATGCCAAGCGTGGCTGAGAAACCGGTGGCTAAGAGCGCCGTAAACATGTCGCGCGCCATGAACGCGATGCGCAAGCCTCTGATCACAAGCGCGGCATACAACGCGAGAATTGCGAGACCGCCAAGCAACCCGAATTCTTCCGCAATTGCGGCAAATGGATAGTCGGTTGCCGCGTCAGGAATGAATCGGGGTTGGCCCAAGTGGTAGCCTGTGCCCAGCAGATTGCCGGCTGCCAATGAAAAGTATGCTTGCTCCGCCTGATAACCGTGACCCAACGGGTCGCTCCATGGATCGCGCCAGATTGCAATGCGCGCATGCACGTAAGGGAAGCTTTGTGCGACGAGCCACCCGCCGACGATGAAGATGAAGGCCGAAAGGATGACGAGATCGAGCCGCCGCGACGCAACGTAGAGCATCACTAAGAAGATGCCGAGGAAGAGTCCCGCCATGCCGAAGTCGCGCTGCAGCGCGAGACTGGCGATCGACATGCCCCACACCAGCAAAAGGGGCAGCACGAGGCGCACATTGGCGACAAACGCGAACGGCCGCAGTGCCGCCAGAGTGGCGCCGTTTTTGCTGAGATAGGCCGCCATGAAGAACACCATGAACAGTTTGATGACTTCCACTGGTTGCGCCGTGAACGAGCCAAGCTTAAACCAAAGCCGCGCGCCGTTGACCTCATTGCCGAAGAATTGCAGCAGCACAAACAGCGCAAGCGAAAGCACGACCCACACGTAGGTCACCCCTTCGAGTTTGCGATACTGCGAAAAGATTCGCTGACCTAAGACGACGATCGCAAGGCCGAACAGCATGGAGGCGGCTTGATGACTTCCGAGATTGGCGTCGAGCCGCGCTATTGTTAAGATGCCAATCGTGCACAGGGCTGCCACGATAGGAATCAGCGCCCGATCGGCCCGCCAGGCGTCCGGAATGCTCAGCTGCCAAGCGATAAAGCCTATGCCCAGCAGCGGCAGGAGCCACCATGCAAATGGACCGTCGAGCGGCAGCAACAGCGCGAATGCCAGCGCAGCTGCGCCGAGGACGACCAGCAGGACAACGGGGACGCGGCGCCGCGCCGCTTCGGGGTTCTCTAGTGCCGGGCTTTCGATTGCCATTGAGAGACGAGCGCCGCCGCGGCGGCGGGTGTGGCGACCGTTATGCCCTCACCCAGTTCGCCGCGAACGACACGCGACAGTTGCCGCAAAGATAACCCGTAGGTCGTTCTCACAATGTGCATCGGAACGCCGAGAATGTTGGATGGCGAGCCAGAGTACAAGGTCACTTTCCCCGCTGCGTCACTGCCCAAGTACAGTCTCGTGTCGGCGGTCCACATGAACGACACGCTGAGCAGCACGGCGCTTGCGACCGCGACGATCGCCGCGGTCAGCGATTGAGCTCGTGGTGTTGCCCGCTGACTCGGGTCCGGCGGCGCGCCATGCTCGGTTGCATCGCGCGCGAACATGACCGTGGCGTTATCGACACTGCCGGCCGCGCGGGCCAACGTGAGAACCCGATCGGTGATCCACTCGGCGGCCTGCTCCTTATGGTTGAGCGCCAGCTGCAGATCGCTGAATGATAGCGCACGGTACACGCCGTCCGTGCAGAACAGCACGGCATCACGCGGGTGCAACGTATAGTGGGTGACCTTGGGCGCCGCCGGTTCAGCTTCGATGCCCAAAGCGCGCGTCAGCAGTGGACGCACCTGCCGATAGCGGGTGGGCCGCATGCCGCCGTGGCTTGTAACGAGATCTGGCAGGATCGACTCGTCGCTTGTGAGCTGCACGAGCTCGCCGCGCCGGAAAAGATACGCGCGCGAATCACCGACGTGCGCGATGAACGCCTGGTTACTGACGATGAGGACCGCCGTACAGGTGGATGCGGCGCTGACGTAGTCGGCGCTGCCGCCGCTGAGCTGCAAGAGCCGCTCGTTGGCGTCAGTAAATGCGGTGATAAGAATCTCGCGAATGTCGGTGCCGGTCAGGCTGCGCGGCGGTGACGCACCGCGTAACTCGCGGCGTACCGATTCTCGAATGACGTCCAGTGCGATCGATGACGACGAAGAACCGCCGGGTCGCCCGAATCCATCAGCGACCGCGAGGAGCGTAACGTTGCGATGCAACTGTTCGGCGCACCAGCCGTCTTCGTTGTGCCGCTGCGCCGAACCGACATCGGTTGTGACCGCGACTTCCATTTATATCTCGCCTGCGAAGACAATTACATTGGCCCCTAATCCTATCCTGTCCCCTCGCCGCAGCCGCGTTGGGCCGTCAATCGCTCTGCCGTTGACCAAAGTCCCATTCGTCGAATGAAGATCTTCCACGAACGCGCTGCGACCTTCAAGCCGCAAACGTGCATGCTCCTTGCTGACGGTTGAATCGTCGAACACGATGTGACACTCGCGACTACGGCCCAGGACCGTACCGTCCTCGATACGCACGAGCTCAGGTGCTTTGCCCGGACGGCGCACTTCGAGCATGAGCGCTCGTTCCTGAGCGCCATCCGTTGCTGGTTCCTCGGGCTTCGTC
Source organism: Vulcanimicrobiota bacterium (assembly GCA_030948685.1). Taxonomy (GTDB): domain Bacteria; phylum Vulcanimicrobiota; class Vulcanimicrobiia; order Eremiobacterales; family Eremiobacteraceae; genus JAFANK01. The sequence goes on from JALYZV010000016.1 coordinate 4,811, forward strand.
GCATCGGCAAAGGCCCAGACCGCAAGCGCGCCCAGGCCAAACACCACCGCCAACGACACCCAGCGGATGGTTATCACATCCATGTGATTTCGTACACCGGTGACTGTTTGCTCGCCTGCACCTACCGCTTGTCGAGTTTGGCGTAGAAAAAGCCGTCGGCGCCATCGATTCCGGGGATCGTCAGAACGCCCTCGCCCAGGCGCAGGATGGTGCCGGGCGGCGCTTGGACGTCGAGCGTGCCGGCGCGAAAGCTAGGATTTGCGGCAAGGAACTCCTCGATAATGCCTTCATCTTCGCGTGCGTCGGTCGAACAGGTGACATAGATCAATCGCCCACCCGGTTTCACTACGCGCGCTGCTTGCCGCAGGATCGCTGCTTGGGTCCGCGCGAGCCGCGCCGGATCGGTGTCCGATTTTACCCAACGAAGTTCGGCGCGCCGGCCAAGCGTGCCGATCCCGCTGCAGGGCACATCCACCAAGACAGCGTCAAATGCGCCGGAGATGACCGCTGGATACGGTTTGGTCGCATCGGCACGAACGGTTTCCAACGTCTCGATGTTCAGACGGACCATCTCCTGCGCAAGTGCGGCAAGCTTCGTTGCATCGTCGTCCAGGGCATACAGCATCGCCGGCCGGCGCTCGGCAATAGCCCCCGTCTTGACGCCGCGGCCGGCGCAGACGTCCAGAACGGACTCATGCGGCTGCGGGTCAAGCAACTGCACAGCCAGCTGACTTTCCTCGCTTTGCATTGAGAGCCGTCCGCTGCCGATGAGACGATTGATGAAGGCGGCGCTGCCCGCAGGCGTCGTGTCCAACACGAGACATTCCTCGATCCCGTAGCGGCTATTGTTGACCACCACGCCGGCGCGCTCGAGCGCGGCGCGCGTTTCAGCGACTGAGGCGATGCGTGTATTGACGCGAACTGCGCGCCGCGGCATGCGATTGAGACCCTGGGCGATGCGCAGTGCTCGATCGAATCCAAAGCGCTCGGTGAAATGCAAGGCCAGCCAGTCCGGCAAGGATGCCCATTGCCCAAACACTGACGGCGGGTCGCCCGGTTTTGGCGCAGGCGGCCGCGTTGGCGTGACCGCGAGTTTACGAAGCACCGCATTGGCGACCGCTGCCGTACCTGCATGGCCCGTACGGCGCGCGAGCTTCACGCTCTCATCCACTGCGCTGTGCGCTGGGATTTTTTCAAGGTAGAGCAGCTGATACGCACCTAGCCTAAGCGTCCACAGCAGCTCCGGGCTGAGCGTCGTTATTGGGCGCTTGAGGTATGCTGCTAGCGACCAGTCAAGGGCGCGACGCATTTTCAGCGTGCCGTAGACGAGCTGCGTCAGCAGTGCGCGATCGCGCGCCGCCATGTCCACCTCGTGCAGCGCAACCTCGAGTGCGGACTGGCCGCCGCCCGCGAGCAGCGCGCGCAGCGCTACTTCGCGCGGATTCGGAGCCGGCGCGGCGCCACGCCGCGAACTAGCGCCGGGCAGCCGTGCGCTGGGCAAACTCTGCTCCCGACATCTCGGGCTTGCCTTCCGGGATCACTCGCAGCAGCCGAATCGCTCCCTGCGTTGTGGCAATGACCGGTCCTGACGAATGGTTCGCGATAACCACTCCAGCTGCGGCGGCGGTACTGCCTGAAGCGGCGTCGTTGCCGCTAGGTTCGTCGACAACTTCGGCCTTGAGCACTTTCAGTCGCTTGCCCTGGAACATCATCCAGGCGCCGGGTTTTGGACTGAGGCTGCGAATGTGGTCTACCACCCGTCGCGCTGGTGCTTCGAACTGCAGGCGCAGGTCGTCTTTGGTCAATGGCTTGCAGTAGGTGGCATCTTCTTCTCGCTGCGGAGTTCGAGACAGTCGCCCTTCGCTCAACAAACCCGCGGCCTGCTCGAGCAGTTCGGCACCGAGCTGCGCGAGACGGTCATGGAGGAGCCCATAGTCATCTGACGGCTCGATGGGTACTG
>JALYZV010000017.1 GCA_030948685.1 Vulcanimicrobiota bacterium
CGTCAAATGCTTGCCCATCCGTCAGCGCTCCGCACCGTCGGGGTGGCAATGCTCGCGCTCGCGCTTGTGCCCGGCCTGCCCCACTTTGCATTCGGAGCACTCGGATTGGGAACGTTGTTGACAGCCACGTTTTCCACGCGTGCCCAGCGGCGGGCGGAACTCGATCGCTTTGCCCAAGAGGCTAATCGCCGCCGCGCCGAGGCCCACAAACCCGAACATGCAGTGACGCTGCTCGGCGTCGAGCCACTCTCGATCAACGTCGGCGAACGTTTGCTTCCGCTCCTCGAGCAGCCCGCGGCAAGTGCGCTGCTCGGTCGCATCGCTCTGGTTCGCCGCAACATCGCCCTCGAGCTCGGCATTGTGCTCCCCGGTGTCCATATTAAGGATGACCTGACCCTGCCAGCGCGTGGTTTTGCCGTCCGCCTGCGGGATCGCGTCGTCGCTTCGGGCACGTTGTATCCGGAGCGGGCGCTCGCCATCGGTTCCCCTCGCTCGCTGTCAAAGCTGCCGGGCGAGGCGCTCGAATCATCGTCTGGTCTTCACGGCGTGTGGCTGCCGGCGCACGACGCGCAGGCACAGGACATAGAAGGTACGGTGGTTGTCGATCCGCTGGCGGTTTTAGCGAGCGCGCTCGACCGCGTTGCCCGCAACAACGCGGTAGCGCTGCTCGGACGTCAGGACGTGCAATCGCTGCTCGACAATCTGCGGCAAACGCAGCCCGCGGCGGTCAAGGGCGTCGTGCCGGAAACAGCCTCGCTCGGCCTCGTCCAGCGTGTCCTGCAGCACTTAGTGCGCGAAAGAGTGTCCGTGCGCGATATTTCTGCGATAGTGGAGACCATCGCTGATGAAGCCGAAAATACAAGAGATGCATCTCTTATCGGAGAGGCCGTCCGGCGGCGTCTGGCAGCAAGCATATGTTCGTCCCTTGCCGGTTCAGATAACGTTATACGCGCTGCCGCTCTCTCCATCAAGCTGGAATCCCAATTCGCAGCCGCCACGATCCAGAGCGACCGCGGGCCCGTTTTTGGATTGGATCCGCTGGACGCAGCACGAACTGCCGAGCGGCTTCTCGCATATCAGCAAGATGTGGGTGCTCGCGGCGTGATCGTGTGCTCGCAGTCACTGCGCTTGCCGCTTGCCCGCTTTATCGAAACGCTCGGCGGGACGCTCAATGTTCTCGGGCTGGCAGAAGTTGTGCCTGGGTATACTGTGAACGTTGCCGAAACGATTTCGTTCGAATAGAAAATGAAAGACCATAGTAGCATGCACCAAAACGTCAGGCCGCTTCGCAGCTCACTCTTTGAGCGGCTGCGCCGCGACTCGGATATCCTCACTCTTATCGAAAAGGCCGACGCCGTACTCGGCGCCATGGGCTACACGGACCACGGTCGCCGTCATGCAACCCTGGTTGGGGTTAACGCATCGCGTCTGCTCGCCACCCTTGGTTATGACGCTCATACCTGCGATCTTGCGGCCGTTGCCGGTCTGCTGCACGACGTCGGCAACTGCGCCGGCCGTCCTAGCCATGCCGCTGCAGGCGCGGTCTTCGTGTACCAGCTTTTGGTGGCGCGTGACGTCTCCGTTGCGGACGCCGCCACGATCATGTCCGCGGTTGGCAATCACGATGAGCACGAGCAGGGGATAGCCATAGATCCAGTGAGCGCCGCGCTCATCATCGCGGACAAAGCCGATATCCATCGCTCTCGAGTACGTACCCGCCGCGCCGAGGATTTCGACGTCCACGACCGAGTCAACTACGCGGTCACCAAGGCGGAACTCCAGGCGCACGCGACCGATCGAGCGATCAGGTTGAGCCTCGTCTGCGATACGAGCTTGGCAGGACCGACGGATATCCTCGATTTGTTCAACCTGCGTTTTGCGATGAGCCGCAGCGCGGCGTCGCTGCTGAGCTGTTCCTACGCTGTCATCGTGAACGACGAGCCGATCTTGTAGCAGGAGTCCCCTGTCGAAGACAGGCGCGCATCGAGCAAGGCCCATTGTCGCAATGGACCCTAGTGGCACAATCGTAGTTCGGCAACGCGGCATAAGGGTTGGCACGCCCGCAGAGCGAAAGCGGCGCTTCCATGTGGTTCCGTTGGAAACACCTCGTCAAGCTTACGGCGATTCTGGTGCTCTGCGTGTTGAGCGCGCTCGCCTTTACACCGCTGAAGAAGTCTATTCACCTCGGCCTCGATCTGCAGGGTGGCTTGCGCGCGCTCGTCGAGCTTGAACCGACACCCGACGTTCCCAAGATCACGGGCGATTTACAAGATGAAGAGCTGCAGGTGCTTCAGACGCGTCTTAACGGCCTGGGCGTCAACGAATTGGCGTTTTCCAAGGTTGGTGTCGATCGCATCAACATCGAGATGCCCGGTCTAAAGGATCCGGAACAAGCCATCGCACTGATTCGCGAGGCCGCTGTGCTCGAAATGCGCCCGCTCACCAAAGAGCAGGTCGCGCGCACGCAAAGCGATCCAGCGTATCGGGATCAGGTATATAAGTCTTCGGGTGCACCGGTTATCACCGGCGCTGACATGTCGAGCGCGACCGCCGGAACCGACGCTTCCGGCCAGCCCGCCGTGCACTTCACGCTGAACAGCGCCGGCTCCAAAAAATTCTACGAATGGACCAAGCATCACATCGGCGATCCGCTGCCCATCTTCTTGGATAAAAAGCTGGTCGAAGCGCCAAGCATCGAAGGCGCGATCAGCAATCAGGGTGAGATTCACGGCGGCTTCACAACCGACACCGCGGTGCGTCTCGCCAACGAGCTGTCGGCGGGTTCGCTGAAGGTTCCAACCAAGATCCTCGAGATCGAGAGCGTGGGGCCCACACTTGGCGCGATCGATCTGCAAAAGTCACTCGTTGCCTCGCTGGCGGGCCTTGGCATCGTCTTGCTCTTCATGCTGGTTGTCTATCGCGTCCCCGGTTTGCTGGCTGACCTCGCGCTCGTCGTCTATTGCTTCTTGATGCTCGCCTACGTGGCGCTCTTTCAGGTCACGCTCACATTGCCCGGCATTGCCGGGTTTGTGCTCTCGATTGGTATGGCTGTCGACGCGAACGTGCTGATATTCGAGCGCATCAAAGAGGAGCTCTGGGCCGGGCGCACCACCCGCGCTGCGGTGGGGGTCGGGTTCAAGCGCGCGTTCTGGACGGTGTTCGATTCCCACGTGACGACCATCGTCGGTGCCCTTGTCCTGTACTGGCTGGGGACCGGTACGGTCAAAGGTTTTGCGCTGACGCTGCTGGTCGGCACAGTCTTTTCGCTCTTGACGGCGGTCAACATCACGCGAGCATTCGTCGACGCAGTCGTCGACAATGACCTCGCCACTAAACCCGTGCTGTACGGAGCGTAGCGCGTGTTCTTCCGCAATCTCAAGTGGAATATCATCGGCCAGCGCAACTACTGGTTTGCGCTCTCCGCGGCCGTCATTATCGCCGGCGCCATAGCGCTCTTTGCACACCACGGATTGCCGCTCGGCCTTTCGTTTACCGGCGGTTCCACCATCGACGTTAAGTTCAGCCGCAGCGTCTCAGAATCTACCGTGCGCGACGCGCTGAAGACGCTCGATCTTTCCCACGTTGCACCGGAGTTCCGCACTCAGTATGCGGAGATCCAATCCGGCGGTGAGATCCTCCAGCTCGCGCAAAAGCAGGGCGACATTGCTCCAAACGACCGCATCATTATCGAGACGCAGAGCGCCATCAACGATCCTGGACCGATCTACAACGCACTTGACCGTGCCGGCCTGCGTGTCGATCGCGGTCAGAGCGCGATCACCTCGGTCGGGCCAAGTTTAAGCAAGGAATACCTGAGCAAATCGTTGTGGGCGCTCGTTATAGCCTTGATCTTGCAGCTGCTGTATATCGCATTTCGCTTTGGCAATCAATTGCGCTACGGCATCGTAGCGGATGTTGCACTCATCCATGATGTGCTCGTCATGGTTGGCATCTATGCGATCGCTAATCGCAAAGCCGACGACGCCTTCTTGGCCGCTTTACTCACCGTCATCGGCTACTCGGTCATGGATTCGATCGTGATCTTCGATCGTATCCGCGAGAACGGGCGCGTCATGCCTGACGTCCCCTACGACCAGATGGTCAATACTTCGCTGCTGCAAACCATGACGCGCTCGGTCAATACCTTAGCCACCGTGTTGATTACGCTGCTTGCGCTCTATTTCTTCGGCGGCGACACGCTCAAGAATTTCGCGTTCGCACTGCTCGTCGGCGTCACGAGCGGCGCCTACTCGTCCATCTTCATCGCTAGTCCCCTGCTCGTACTTTGGAAGAACTGGGACTACCGCAAACGCGCAGCCAATCGCGCGGCGGCTTCGTCACGCGAGCTGCAATACGCAGCCGCCGGCGGCAGTTCGGGAAGCGCTGGCGCGTCCACGCAGGCAAAGCGCACTCCGCCAAAACGCAAGGCAGCGCCGCCACCGCCTCCACGTTACAAGAAGAAGCGGCCTTCACCAGAAACACCGGTCGAGAGCCCCTCGCAACCCGGCGGAATCATCGGTCTGCTAGCGGAACTACACGACGAGCATGGCGGCGACAGCTCCGACGAGCAGCTCCCAAGGAACCCGTAACTATAATGAAGCGCTGCGCCTCACTGGCGTGGCGCGATTGAAGGCACTTCGCCTTCCACTCGCCTCCAATGCGCTGCTCGTTGCGCTCAAACTCGTCGTCTGGCTCTTCACCGGATCGGTCAGCGTGCTTTCCGAGGCGCTGCATTCCGGCGTCGATCTCGTCGTCACCACCCTGCAGCTGATCTCCGTTCGCCTTGCGACGCGCCCGGCTGATGCCGACCACGCCTACGGCCATGGGAAGTTTGAAAACCTTGGGGCGGCGCTCGAAGCGCTGTTGATATTGACCACAGCGGGCGTCGTGGTTGCGCAGGCCATTCAGCACATCCGGTTTCCGGCGTCCATCACGCACCTCGATTTTGGCCTGGGTGTCATGCTGCTCTCAGCCATCGTCAACGCGGTCGTCTCGCGTGGCCTCGCACGGATTGCCGATGTCGAGCAGTCACCTGCGCTGCAGGCTGAGGCGGCCCAGCTGCGCGCTGATGTCTGGACGGCAGTCGGCGTGGCGGCGGGGTTGCTTGCCATTAAGCTGTATCCAGGCGCCACCTTAATCGACCCTATCATCTCGCTGATGATCGCGGGCCTGATCGTCAAGGCTGCCTACGATGTGAGCATTCGTGCTTTTATCGATCTCACCGATGGTCGCTTGCCAGAAGAACGAGAGGCTTTGATCCGCGATATCATCGAGCGCCACCGGGACATATTTGCGGGCTACCACAAGCTGCGGACTCGACGCTCGGGCGGCGGTGAGTTTATCGACTTTCACCTGCAGATGAAAGGCGACATGCCGCTACAACAAGCACACGACCTTTCGGACACGATCGTTGTCGATATCAAGCAGGCGCTGCCGCGCGCTCACGTCCTTATTCATCTGGAACCCGATACCTAAATCCCGAGACAACTGCCGCTACGCCACGGCGCCGGCTGCGTCTTCGACCGGGTTATAAGCACCGATCGCGCGCGCGAAATCGCGGCCGTTCACGGCATCGAAGAAATCGTTGTGCGTCTCGACCACGCCCTGATCCGCCCACGCATCGTAGGAGTGCGCAGTGATCGGCAGGTGCGCCGTTGGCCCGGCCGCATCCGCATACGATGCATGGAAGGGGCCAAAGTCTGCCGACTCTTTGTGCGCAAGCACGAGGCCCGCCACGGCATCGGCCGCCGCCTTGGCGGCGCCGCGAAGCCCACTGGGTAAACGGGTATCGTGGGCGATCGCCTGGTAGGCAGCAATTGCCGGCCGATCGGCGTGCCACGGCATATCGGCCGAGTGGTCGAAACGGACCATGCCGCGAACCGAGCGCAGATCGGCGCGAATCTCTCCCAGCTCCGCCCGGCCCGCGTGCGTGTGCGGCAGCGAACTGACAGCCGAGTTAAAATCGCCAACGGCAGATCGTACGCGCGCGACTTTCGCTGCGTCGAGGTCGAGCACGTCAAAGGCTGCTGCAGGATGGTAGGTGTCTGCACTGGTCCCGTAGCGCGCGCGCATGGTGACGTCAACCGCGTCCTGTGGCCAATGGGTCCCGCGTGTCAGTGTGTCCGCAAATGCGGCTGAAGGGACGCCTGGCGCGAGCATCGTTTCAGGCGAAGCGGCAAGATAGCGTACGCCGACGTGCGAGAGCGTGTCAGCGAAACCGACGGTTGCCATCAGGCATTGATTGGCCAAAACGCCCGTTACCGAATCGTCGGCGCCTGGATGGTTCTTGCGAAAGGTGGCTCTGCCATCGTTAATCGCGCCGGCGATATCTTGAAGCGACATGAACCCACCCGTGCTGTCTGCCTGCAGTCCGCCGCCATCGCCACCACCGTGATCGACGAGATCGATCCACACGTCGGCGTTGCGGAACGATGGATCGCTGCTGCGAGCTTCGAGTGTTTGCGTGACGAATGCGGCGAGCGAACGCCGGTTTGACATGTCGGCTGGGGCCGCGATCCGTGTGATGTGTTGCGTCCCGTTCTGAATCGTCGACCACTCGGTGCGCAGCTGGCCGTGCACAAATGGCGGGTGCGCGACGCGCGTGGTGTCCTCGGCAATAACTTTGAGTGCGGGGTTCGCTGCCGTCGTCTTGATAAAATCGGTGACGTTGCGTTCCTGCACCTCGTCGAGGTTATTGTCGCCATCGCGGTACACTCCGAAGACAACGTTGCGCTCAGCGAGACGATCGATCGCCATCTGCTCCACGGTGCTCCCTCCTCGCACATATCGGCCAGCGAACCTATCACGCGGCCAGCGCAGCCGGTCAAGCCACGGGCATAGAACGGAGCGGGGGAGCACTTTGCAAAGGCGAAGGCCAAGGTTACGAACCTTGCGCGACCCGTGGGGGTTCGATTGTGAAGCGGCAAGCCATCGCGAAGGAGGTTCTTGTGCAGATTGCACAGCTGCAAGCCTTGGTCCGTGCCATACCCGATTTTCCGAAACCGGGGATTTTGTTTCGCGACATTACCCCCTTGATCAAGGACGCGGACGGTTTCAAAACTGCAATCGACATGCTGGCCCAAACCTATCGGGGCCAGAAGATCGACTACGTTGTGGCCATTGAAGCACGCGGTTACCTCGTGGGCGCGCCGCTGGCTCACGCGATCGGTGCTGGCCTGATCCCCGTTCGCAAACCCGGTAAGCTCCCATACCAGACACTCAAAGCGGACTATGCGCTCGAGTACGGCACGAACACGCTGGAAGTGCACAGCGATGCGCTGCGGCACGGGGAGCGCGTGATCATCGCGGACGATCTGCTCGCGACTGGTGGCACTGCGGGCGCAACCAAGAGCCTCGTCGAGCAGCTCGGAGGACAGGTGGTAGGATTTGCCTTCCTTATCGAACTGGCTGACTTGGGCGGACGTGCCAAACTCGGAGAAACCCCGGTCACAACCCTCATGACTTTCTAGCCCCGAACGCCGGCGCGGCGGAAAAACAGTGGCGGGAACGCTTGTGCCATCGGGCGTACAACCATTATAGTATTAGAAGATGGCAACCAATTTCGGCGAGCTGATTAGCAAGGTCCAAAGTTACGCGCCGGCGGTTGACGCCGCCTGGCTCGAAAGCGTCTATTCCTTTGCCGAACACGCGCATGACGGTCAGACTCGGGCCTCCGGCGAGGATTTCATCTCGCACCCGCTGGCGGTGGCATCCATCCTGGCTGAATTCGAGATGGACACCCAGAGCATTGCTGCAAGCCTGCTGCACGACGTGGTCGAGGATACGACCGTTTCGGTCGAAGAAATCGAGCGCCGCTTCGGCTCCGACATCGCGTCGCTGGTCGACGCCCTGACCAAGCTGACGAAGATCCCGTACCAAAGCAAGGAAGACGTGCAGGTCGAGAATCTGCGTAAGATGTTCTTGGCGATGGCCAAAGACATTCGCGTTATCATCATAAAACTGGCCGACCGGCTTCACAACATGCGCACGCTGCAGAGTCTTCCGGCGAGCAAACAAAAAAATATCGCGCAAGAGACGCTCGAGATTTACGCTCCGCTGGCGCACCGGCTCGGCATCTACAAGATGAAGTGGGACCTCGAGGATCTGGCGCTGCGCTATATCGATCCTCAATCCTACCGAGACATCGCCGAGAAGGTTGCCAAGCGCCGCGCCGACCGCGAGAACACGGTCGCAGCCATCATCGCCGAAATACAGAACCGCTTCGCAGGCGCGGGAATACGCGCCGACGTCTCAGGCCGGCCCAAGCACTTTTATTCCATCTACCAAAAGTTGCAGCATGGGAAAGATTTCTCAGAGATCTACGACCTCAGCGCCATCCGCATTATCGTCGACTCGGTGAAGGACTCCTACGGTGCAGTGGGCATCATTCACAGCCTTTGGACCCCGCTGCCTGGACGCTTCAAAGACTACATCGCAATGCCCAAGACCAACGGCTACCAGTCGCTGCACACAACCGTTATCGGACCGGGCGGCGATCCAATTGAAATCCAAATTCGCACCCTCGAGATGCACCGCTCGAGCGAATACGGCATCGCTGCCCACTGGCGTTACAAAGAAGGCGGCGCAAGCGACGACTTCGATCAGAAACTGGCCTGGCTGCGCTCGCTGCTCGAGTGGCAGGAAGACATGCGCGACAGCCACGAGTTCATGGAAAACCTCAAGCTCGATCTTTTCAACAATCAAGTCTTCGTGTTCACGCCCAAAGGCGACGTTATGGGTTTCCCAGCAGGCTCGACGCCCATCGATTTTGCCTACCATGTCCACACATCGATTGGGCACCACTGCATCGGCGCCAAGATGAACGGCAAGATCGTGCCGCTCGACTACCAATTGCGTAATGGCGACATCTGCGAAGCACTCGTCAACAAGAGCAGTCCCGGGCCGTCACTCGACTGGCTTTCGATCTGCAAGACGTCGAGCGCCAAACACAAGATCAAGCAGTGGTTTCGCAAGAACCGGCGCGAGGAGAACGTGGCGTCGGGTCGCGAGCTTTTCGAGCGCGAGATTTCGCGCAATCAGCTGACCCAGGTCGCGACGCCGCAATTCTTGATCAAGCTGGCTGGCCGCTTCAACTGTTCAAGCATCGACGATCTCTACGCCGGCATTGGTTTTGGTGATGTTTCGGTGGCTTCGCTTGTCGGCCGCTTGCGCGAAATCGCCAAGCGCGAGAAAGTCGTTCCCTTGCCGCTCGAACGACAGACCGCTGCCGTGCGTAAGGTCCGCGAGCGGGCGGCGTCCGGCATCCGCGTTCGTGGCGCCGATAACATGCCGGTGCGCTTCGCACGATGCTGTACGCCGGTGCCGGGTGACGCAATCGTGGGCTTCATCTCGCAGGGAAAAGGCATCTCCGTGCACCGCTTGAACTGCCCGAACGTCGCCGGTCTGAGCGCGCAGGCCGAGCGGCTCATCGACGTCAGTTGGGATACGTCGCCGACCGATTCGCATCTGGTCGACGTCGAGATTGAGGCGCTCGACCGGCCAGGACTCTTGCAAGACATCATGAGCGTGCTCTCCGAGCAGAAGACCAACGCCACGTCGGTGACCGCCCGCGTCAAACGCGATCGCACCGCGACCATTGCGTGCAGCCTCGAGATACGCGATTTGAATCATCTGGGCTCGATCCTCACCAAGGTAAACAAAGTGCGTGACGTGCGCACAGCCTATCGAGTCACCAAGCGCGAAGCCCGCGCCGGCGGCTAGCGCCTTCCCAAGGAAACCTCAACCGATGATATTCAAGAGCATTCTGGCGCCGGTTGATGGATCGGCGCCGTCAAACGCTGCCGTGACGCTCGCGGTGACGCTGGCCAAGGAGGGCGCTGCATCACTCGCGTTCTGTCACGTCGTGCAGCTCCCGCTCCCCGTTCATGACGCGGGCGGATTTGCGCGGGAAGAAATCATGGAAGAAGACACTGCGCGGGCACGCGAGATACTCGAGGCGGCGCGCAAACGAGCAGCGGATGCCGGCATCACCGCAAAGACCGAGGTGCTCGTGGGGCCGGTCGTCGATGCCATCTTGGAAGCGGCCAAAGAATACAAGACTGACGTTATCGTCATGGGAACGCACGGCCGCACCGGCATCGTGCGCGCGGTACTCGGCAGCAAAACCGCCGATGTCATCGCCCGATCACCCATCCCGGTTCTCGTCGCGCCCCATCCACCGGGTAGCTGAGGCCGTATTGCGGGCAGTCGTTCAACGGGTATCGAGCGCCTCGGTCGAGGTCGAGGGCACAGTCAGCGGCGCAATCGAGCGAGGGTATGTAGCGCTCGTGGGCGTGGCGCGTGATGACACCGAGGCCGACGCTGTGGCGATCGCCTCGAAGATCGCCGGACTGCGTATCTTCAATGATGCGTCCGGTGCCATGAACCTTGGCATTTCCGACGTTGGCGGCGCCGTCTTGGCCGTCTCGCAGTTCACGCTGTACGGCGACGCCCGCAAGGGTCGCCGCCCGAGTTTCATTGACGCAGCCGCAGGTTCCGAGGCGCAGCCCTTGTTCGATCGCGTCGTCGACCTTCTGCGCCGAGAAGGACTCACCGTCGAAACGGGAATCTTCGGAGCGACGATGCGCGTCAGCCTGGTCAATGAAGGCCCGGTGACGATTCTGCTGGATTCGAGGAAGACGTTTTGAGACCCACGCTCGAGGTCAACCTGGACGCGATACGACAGAACGTCCAGGCGTGGCGCGGCTATCTCGGCGGCCGCCCCTTGTGGGCGGTCGTTAAGTGCGACGGCTACCGCCTGGGCATGGCGCAGGTGGCTCGCGCCTGTCTTGAGGCCAGCGCCGAGCGTCTTTGTATTGTCGAGATGTTTGAAGCCGCGCTGCTGCGCAAGGCGGGCATCGATGCCCCGATCGTCCAGATCGCTGCGACGCCAGCGGGGGACCTCGAAGCAGGCGTCAAGTTGGACGTGACGATGTCGATCGCCGATGCGGCGCGCGCACTCGCGATTTCGCGCTATGCCCGTCAACGTGGAGTGACCGCGAGGGTGCACGTCGCCATTGAAACTGGCACGGGCTGGTGGGGCGTCGCACCCGCAGAGGCGGCCGAGTTCGCGCGTGAGGTGGCCAAGCTTGCGAATATCGAGTGGGAAGGAGCTTGGGCGCATATCGCCGGGCGCGATTCGCTTGAGTCTCAGGTTCGGCGCCTGCACGCCGGCGTGGAGCAACTGCGCGCAAACGGCGTGGCCGTCCCCACGCTCCACATCGGCAGCACAGGGCCGAGCGTCTGGGGTCTGGTTGAGGGCGCAGCGCGCATCGGCGTTGGGCTGTACGGCTCCTCAATGGGCGACGAGCAGCTCCGAACAAAGCTGCGCACGGCTGTTGAGGTGCGCGCGCCCATCTATGGGATTCGACGCTTCGCGGAGCCCATGCCGCTGGGATATGGAGGAACGTACGTGGCGCTTCCCGGCCAGACGATCGTCACGCTGCGCATCGGCTACGGTGAAGGAATTCCCAAATCGCTGGCTGGCCGCGGATCCGTCCTGCTCGGCGATGTGTTGTGCCCGATCGTCGGCGCCATCGGCATGAATTTCACCATGGTCGCCGTGCCACCAAACATCGATGTCTCGCTAGATGATGAGGCGGTCATCCTCGCCGACAGGCCCGGGGTGCGTCTTGACGAGATAGCAGCTGCTGCGCAGACGATACCGCACAATCTCATCACCATGTTCGGGTCTGGCATAGCGCCGGTCTACAGCGGCGCTGCGCTCACCGCGAGAACGGAACGCTGAAGGCGCAGGTTCAATGAGTCGCTATCGTGCCGCCTCGCAGCACGGTTCCGACGGCTTGCTCCATCTGTGCGAGCGTCAAGGCGCCAGTGATGCGCGCCCGCACGATGCCATGACTGTCGACGATAAAGCTTGTCGGGATGAAGCGCACGCCCATGAGCTTGCGAGTTAGGCCTTCATCATCGATGAAGATAGGATACGTCAGATTGTAGTCCTGGGCGAAGGCGCTCATCGTCGAGATCTCCTCCTGTTGGTCGATGCCGACGACGTCGACCCCCATCGGCGCGCTTTCTTTGGCCAACTGCTCCAGGGCAGGCGTCTCCTTTTTACAGTCGGGACACCACGTGGTGAAGACGTTGAGATACATGAAGTGGCCGGGCTTTGGCGCAACGGCGATGCGCTGGCCTCCCAGCGTTGTGAGTTGGATCGACGGCATGCGCTGCCGCGGTTCGAGGACCGTCACGCTGGTAGTGGGCGGTCTGATATTCGTCAAATTACGCAGGCGAGCCATGACGCCGTGACGATGATGGTAGAGTTCGAAGGCGACGAAGAGCACCAACATGAGCAAAAAGAGGATCGTCAAGGCCGGTGGACGGCGCACGTGCATAGGTGACGAGCATTCGCCGCGCGCCATCCACGTCCATCCACAACGCGCGCACAGCCAAGTCACAAGACGCTGACATACTTATGCACAGCCGCTGTCTTGTCACATGATTGAAGCGTGTGATATACTTTGCGGGCTTGCCGGGCGGTTCTCGCCCGATTTCCTTCCTGCTCGTTCGAACGTGCTTTACGGCCTTCGGACAAGCCTTACGCCCAGGGGGAGGCAGCGCTCACGCGCATGACACAATACGAAATAACGTATATCATTCGCCCGTCCTTTGAAGACCCACAAGTCGACGAGCTCGCATCGCATTTCTCAGACGTGGCCAAGAGCAACGGCGGCGATGGGATGGCGCTTGAGAAGATGGGTAAAAAGCGCCTCGCGTACGAAGTCAAAAAGGTGCGCGAAGGCCACTACATCTGCATGAAATTCGCCGGCAGCCCGGACACCGCCAGGGAAGTCATCCGCCAGATGCGTCTCCACGACGACATCTTGCGTGCTTTGCTGGTACGACTGTAATCGGAGGTTCAACGTGGCTGGATCCTATAACCATATCATTCTCGTGGGCAGGCTCGTCGCCGATCCGGAACTCCGCCAAACGCAGGCGGGCGTTCCGGTGACGTCCTTTCGCATTGCCGTCGATCGCCCCAAGGGACGCGACGGCGAGAAGCAGACCGACTTCTTCGGGGTCAGCATCTGGCGCCAGCGCGCTGAACGCGCGGCAGAGTTCCTGCAAAAGGGGCGGCTCGTACTCATCGCTGGGCGGGTACAGATCCGGGAGTACACCGATCGCGACAACAACAAACGCACGGCGGTCGACGTCGTGGCCGACGATTTCCAGATGCTCGACTCGCGGCCGAGTGCCGACAGCGGCGGTGGCCAACGCAGCGCTCCCCCCGCCCAAGGTACTGGCGAGCTGCCGGAGTACGAGTACAATGCTGCAGACGAAGAGGTCCCTTTCTAGATGCCACCTGTCAAGCGAGGCGCAGCCACCAAGCGCAAAACGACCAAGGAACGAAAGCCAAAACGCAAGTCCTGCTCCATTTGCTTGGAGAAGCTGACCGGACTCGACTACAAAGACACGTTGCGCCTGCGCAAGTACATCACCGAACGCGGCAAGATCGTGCCGCGACGCATCTCGGGCAATTGCGCCAAGCATCAGCGCTGGCTCACCGATGCGGTCAAACGCGCGCGCGTGATTGCCCTCTTACCCTTCACTGCCGAGTAAGCGGCGGGCGGCGGTCATCCCGGTGAAAGTCATCCTGCGCAAAGATCTCAAGACGATCGGCAAGGCCGGAGAGATCGTTGATGTCTCGGACGGCTATGCTCGCAACTATCTCTTGCCGCGCGGCTTGGCGCACGAGGCGACCAGCGGAAACCTCAGCGAGGCTGCGCAACGAAAAGCAGCCAAGTCCAAGCGCGACGAAAAAATGCTTGCCGAGTCGCAGGCACTGGCCACGCGGCTCACAAGCAATCCGACGGTTATCGCCGCCAAAGCCGGCGAGCGCGGTCGGATCTTCGGCGCGGTGACAAACGCGCAGATCGCCGAGGCATTGAAGGCCGCGCTGGGCATCGAGATCGATCGTCACAAGATCGAGCTCGCCGAGCCGATCAAAACGGCGGGCGATCACCCCGCCACCGTCAAACTGCCGCTCGGCGTCACTGCCCGGATCACCGTCCGGGTAACGCCGCAGTAAGGCGCTGCTTGTCGAGCGGGGAGCGTAACGCGCAATGATCATGACGGCGGTCGATCGCATTCCTCCCCAGAACCTCGAGGCCGAACAAGCGATCCTCGGTTCGCTCATGGTCGAGCGCGATCTCGTGCCGATCATCAGCGAGATCGTCCAGAAATCCGATTTTTACGCGCCGCACCACGCCACCGTCTACGACGCGATCATTGCGCTCTACGAGCGCGGCGAGCCGATCGATAAGGTCTCGGTCAGCGAAGAGCTGCGTCGCCGCAAGCTGCTGGATGAGATCGGCGGCGCCGACTTCATCAGCCAACTGCTCAATACGGTGCCGACGGCGGCCTCTGCCGAGTACTACGGGCGCGTGGTGGCAGAGAAGGCCATCCTCCGATCGCTCATCACCGCCGGCGGACGCATCTCGGTCTTGGGATTCGAACAGCCTGAGAATATCGACGACTTGGTGGATCGCTGCGAGCAGATGATCTTCGACATCGGTCGTCGTTCGGCGGGCGGCTTCACGCTCGTGCGCGACCTGTTGAAGCCAGCGTTCGAACAGATCGACAAGCTGTACCATCAGAAGGGAAGCGTCACCGGCGTGCCCTCGGGGTTTGCGCGGATCGATCAGTTCACGACTGGCTTTCAGGCCGGCGAACTCATCATCATTGCGGCCCGACCTTCCATGGGGAAGACGTCGCTCTGCCTCAATATCGCGATGAACGCGGCGAAAGAGGCGGGCAAACGGGTCGCGCTCTTCTCACTTGAGATGAGCAACGACCAGCTCGTGCAGCGCTTTTTGAGCATGCAGGCACGGATTGACGCGCAGGCCCTGCGCACCGGCAACATCAAGGACAAGGTCGATGCAAGCGGCCTGTCCGAGTGGGGCCGCATCTCGCAGGCGATGAACGTCTTGGCCGAGTTGCCGATTCAAATTGACGATTCAGCCGCGCTGACCGTGAGCGAAGTTCGCTCGCGCTCGCGTCGGCTAGCCGCCACCTCAGGCCTGGATCTGATCGCGATCGACTATCTGCAGCTGCTGCGCTCGACCAATGCGCGCATCACCAGTCGCGTTGAGATCATCGATGAAATCTGCCGCAGCCTGAAGGCGCTCGCAAAGGAACTCAAGGTGCCAGTCATCGCGCTGGCGCAGCTCAACCGCGCGCCCGAATCGCGCAGCGACAAACGGCCGATGCTTTCAGATCTACGCGAGTCCGGCGGCATCGAACAAGAAGCCGACGTGGTGGCCTTCATTTATCGCGATGAGTATTATAACCCGCCGACGCCAGAAAACGAGAGTATTGCCGAGATCAACATTGCCAAGCAGCGCAACGGTCCAACAGGCGTCGTGCAATTGCGCTTCGACAAGCGCTTCACATCGTTTGCCGACCTCGATACCGAACACACTGAATACTAAAGGGCATATTCCCCGCGAGATATAATCCAAAACGGACCGCAAGGTCCGTTATCGCGCATGCCGACGTAGCTCAGTGGTAGAGCAGCGGTTTCGTAAACCGCGGGTCGTCAGTTCAACTCTGACCGTCGGCTGATTTATTTTCGTTACAAGGCCAGCATGCAACAAACACAAAGCCCATCGCCTGAACAACTCTTTCGAGCGGCGCTCGCTAAGGCGCAGCGGGCTATACGCAACAAGATCGGGCGCGGCAGATTCACCAAGCGCGATGCGGACTATGACTTCCACCATGGCCGGGTGACGATCGGTGTCTGGCTCTTGGATCGGCGAGCGGCCGAATACAGACCGCATTTCTGGCCTATCCGCCATGCCACGCTCCACTGGCGTCGTTATGAGATCGTTGTGGAAAGCGCGCTCAATTTCGAGTTTCAGATCGATCGGGACGTGCCATTTGCGCAACTCTCGGCTGGCACGTTTGAGCCCACCACGCTGACCCTGTTCTTCGGCGATGCGATGCGCATCAAAATCAGTGTCAGCACGCTCGACGTCACCTGCCGGCGCAGCGAGACAGTGCGCACCGATTGGGGCGTCAAACGTTGGACGCTCTCGTTTTCGCCACATCCACCCGTCCTTACGACACGAGGTTCATAAAATAACAATGAAACGAATGATTGCTCCCTGTTGCTGCCTGCTGGCGGTCGCGGCGCTCGCGTTGGGATGCTCAAAAGTAGGCACAAGTACGGGCACTGGAACGCAAGGCAACTCGTGGACCCATCATGGCGTCTTGCGAATCGCAGGCGTGTCCGAACCCGATAACGTCAACCCGCTGCTCGGCAATCAGCAGATCGAAGTCGACCTGTCCATGTTCTGGGCCGGTTATCTGTTCAATTGGAGCGACCAGAACGAATTCGTGCCCGAGCTCGCTACCGAGGTGCCCACCACCAAGAACGGAGGCATCAGCACCGACGGCCTGGCCATCACCTATCACCTACGCAGCGGCGTGAAATGGCAAGACGGCGCACCGTTCTCGGCGGACGACGTCGTCTTTAGCTGGCATGCGGTGATGAACCCAAAGAACAATATTCAGACGCGGCTCGGGTACGACCTCATCAGCGGCATCGATAAGAAAGACGACTACACGATCGTCGTCCATCTCAAGAAACGCTGGGCGCCGTTTGTAGCCTCGTTCTTCACCATGTCCTCGACGCCATACCCCATCCAGCCGAAGCACTTGCTCGGGCAATATGCCGACCTCAACCACATTGCCTACAATAACAAGCCGGTTGGCACCGGGCCGTTCATTTTTCAGGAGTATCAGCGGGGCACAGTCATTCGCATGACTGCCAACCCGAATTATTGGCGCGGCGCACCCAAACTCAAGGAAGTCGACTACAAGATTATTCCGGACGAGACGACGATTCTGACCCAACTGCGCACCCATGAAGCCGACATGGAATACAATGCACCCGCATCGCAGACGCCAAGTTTCAAGCAAATAAAGGGAGTCCACATTTACCTCACGCCGTTCACGCAATATCGCCAGATCGCGTTTAACTTGACCAACCCTATCTTGAGCGACGTCCGCGTGCGGCAAGCGCTCGCGTACGCGGTTGATCAACAGGAGCTGATCGACACGGTGAGTCACGGTGTCGACATGAAGGGCGACACCGATCAGCCCCCATTTCTGTGGGCCCACGCCGACCACGTCAAGCAATATCCGCACGACGTGGCCCAGGCCGGCCGGCTGCTGGATGAAGCGGGCTGGAAGCTGGGTCAGGACGGCTATCGCTATAAAAACGGGCAACGGCTTGCGCTTGAGATGTCGGGAACGACGGGTTCGGCTGAAACGCGCAACCTCGAAGCAGTCGTTCAGCGCGAATGGCGCCTGGTGGGGGTCGAAGGCGATATCAAAAACTACCAGTCGGGACTTTTTTTCGCCACCATACAATCCGGTGGCTTCATCCAGAGTGGCAATTTTGAGACGGCTTTCTATTCTTGGATCAATGGAGTCGATCCCGACGACTCGACGCTCTTCATGTGCAACCAATTCCCGCCGAACGGGCAAAACTCGTATCGCTTTTGCAATCACGAGCTGGACGCTGCCGAGCAGGTTGCGATGACGGAATACGATCAAGACAAGCGCAAGGTCGCGTACGACAAGATTCAGAGCATCCTGGCTGAGCAAGAGCCACTCGCCATCGTCTGGTTTGTGCGGCGTCAAGATATCGTCAACAGCGACCTGCTGAACTACAAGCCGGCACACGCCGTAACGACGTTCTGGAACACCTGGGAATGGGAGCTCTAGAAAGCACGGTGTTTGGGACAGCGGAAATTGGACAACAACCAAGGGAGGGAAATGGTGACACGACAGGGGACGTCGTCATAACTCAACCCCGGTGCGAAATGGCCAGCCGGCGCAGCCGGCGTTAGGAGTTGAACATATGGGTATTATCTCGTGGATCGTCGTAGGCATCATTGCTGGATTCCTCGCCAAAGTCGTCATGAAGGGCGAAGGTCCAGGCGGCATACTCGGTGATTTAGTCATTGGTGTCGTGGGTGCCATCCTCGGTGGCTGGATCTGGAACTTCTTCGGCCACGTGGGAGCGACGGGCATCAATCTACCAAGTATCATCGTCGCATTCGTTGGTGCACTGATCCTCCTGTTTATCTTGCGATCGATCGGCGGGCGCAGAACAGTCTAAGCAGCGCGCGCGCCGGTCGGCAGGCGGAGTCCATAGTGTGGACCCGCCTTTTTTCTTTCGCAAAGAACTCTCACGCGCCACGAAGAAGCGGCACGGGTGGAGACGCTGTTCGTCAACGCTGAGGTTACGACGCTTGACTCGCAATGCCCGAGCGGGCGCTGTCTCCTCGTGAATGATGGTAGGATTGAACACGTGTTGCAGACACGACCCAAAGGCCTCGGTCGTTCGGTGACCGTGATCGATTGTCACGGTGGAGAAATCGTACCGGGTTTTCACGACACCCACGTGCATTTGACCGCAACCGGTCTCTTGAGCGGGCCGCGCGACCTGAGTTCGTGCCCCGACGTAGCGGCGATGCTGGCGAGCGTCGAAAAGCTGTCGGCCAGTGACCAGCTGATCTACGCGGGAAGTTTTGACGAAAGCGCGACCACCGACCATCGTCTTCCGACCAGAGAGCAGCTCGATGTCGCGTCAGGCGGTAAGCCAGCATTGCTATCTCGAGTCGACGGTCATTCGTGCGTCGCCAACACTGCGGCGCTCGCCTTGCTGAGTGTTGACCTCTCGGGAAAGGGAGTCGAGCGAACCGAGCAAGGCGAACCGACGGGCAAGCTCAGCGGGCCAGCCAGCTACGCCGCCCAGCATGATTTCGTTCGAGCATTGCCGGCCGCGATGCTGCGTCGCGCCGATCGCGACGCTGCCGAATCTGCGCTGCGGGCGGGCATCACCACGCTGCACAACGTGATTGAAGGCGACGCCGCTTACGAGGAGTTGGCCGAGATCTACATTGACAACGCGGTACTCCCCCTGCATGTCATTTCGAAGTCGTGCACGACCAGCGTCGCAAAAGCCAAACGGTTGGGTGGCAGACTCTTCGGCGGCGATATCTTTGTGGATGGCTCCATTGGATCGCGGACAGCCGCTGTCGGGGAAAGTTATCGGGACACAGGCGGCCGCGGCCTCTTATACCTCGACCGCGAGCAGCTCGCCGAACTGTTCGCTGAAGCAGCCGAGGCCGGACTCTCGCTCGGCGTGCACGCGATTGGCGACGAAGCCATCGAACAGGCAATTGCCGCCTGGGAGATCGTCGTGCGCAAGCGCGGATCGCTCGAAGGTTTGCGCCCATCCATCGATCATTTTGAGATCGCGCGACCGGACCAGATCGCTCGCGCCGCGCGCATCGGACTGCTGCTCTCGATGCAGCCCGCGTTTGACTATCTGTGGGGTGGCGAGGGGGGGATGTACGAGCAGCGACTTGGCCCGGACCGCTCGCAAGCCATGAATCTTTTCCGCACGGCCAAACGCAGCGGCTGCACGGTCTGTGGCGGCTCCGACAGCCCAGTCACAAAACTTTCTTCGCTCCTTGGTATTCACAGCTTGGTCAACCACCACGTTCCTGATGAGCGGTTTTCAGTCGACGAGGCTCTGCGGGTTTACACGTGCGACGCGGCGAGGCTCTCATTTACAGAAGACCGTTGCGGGCGGCTCAGGCCGGGCATGGACGCCGACTTCGTGGTGCTGGAGAAGCGGCTTGAAGACGTGCCGAAGGCGTCAATCAAAGACGTGCGCGTGGCCATGACCGTTGTCGGCGGCGATATCCGCTACGCAGCATCATGACGTCACTCGATGCGGTTCGCCCCGTACAACTGGCCGACATCGAAGCGGCCCGAAAACGAATCGCCGGGATCGCCGTGCGCACGCCGCTTGTGCGCCTAGAGCTCGGACCGGATCAGCCCGATATCCGCCTCAAACTGGAAAACTTACAGCCCATCAACGCGTACAAACTGCGCGGCGCGGCTAATGCCGTGGCGATGCTTCCGGAGGATGAGCGTCGGAACGGCGTCTGGACGATCAGCGCGGGCAATGCGGGGCAGGGGGTGGCGTACGCGGCGCGTCGCGCCGGCGTACCGTGCACGGTCGTGGCAATTGAAACAGCGCCGGCATCAAAGCTGGAGCGAATGCGCGCACTCGGAGCGCGGCTCGTCCTCGCGCCGTATGAGCGCTGCTGGGCGGCATTGGAGGAGCGCTCGTTTCCGGGAGTGGCCGGGACGTTTATTCATCCGTTTGACGACGACAACTTTATTGCTGGCCATGCCACGATTGGGCTGGAGATCTTGGAGGATGCGCCCGATGCAACGGCCGTGATTGCAGCGATCGGCGGCGGCGGGCTCGTCACGGCGATTGGCAGCGCCATAAAAGGGCTCACGTCCGGCATCCAGGTTTGGGGGGCAGAGCCCGAGACGGCTGCGCCCGCCTCGCTGTCGTTTGCGGCCGGCTCTCCTCAGACGTTTGTGAACTGGAAGGCATCGTTCGTTGACGGCGCCGGTGGCCGGAGCGTTTTCCCCCGTATGTGGCAGCGAATGCAGCCGGTGGTTGACGGCGTCATCGTCGTCACGCTCGATGAAACCGCAAACGCGATGCGGCTCATGGCCGAGCGCTCGCGCATCATCGCCGAAGGCGCGGGCGCACTGGCGTTGGCCGCAGCGCTGACAGGAAAGGCGGGCACAGGACCGATCGTGGCGATCGTGTCAGGCGGCAACATCGACCTGGATAACTTCAGCCAGCTGATACGCTCGTCAGAGTAGGCCGAGATGATCGAGCGCCGTATAAATTGAGGCCACCTGGCTTTGTGCGCGTACGTGCCGTCCGCGCACCTGATCCAAAACACGGTCGATCGGCACGAGCACCGTATCGACGTCTTCAGTCGCCTCAGGTCGGGCCGAGCCGTCTGGCACAGCATGACGGGCGATAAAGAGTGAAAAGCGGCCGGTTGAGCTTGTGGGGTCGGTCGTAAATTCGGCGATCGACTCAAACGCTGGGGCAACGTAGCCGGTTTCTTCTTCAAGTTCTCGACGCGCGCAGGTCACCGCATCCTCGCCAGGTTCCAGCATGCCGGCGGGCAGCTCGAGCACGAAATCCCCGATGCCATGCTTGTACTGACGCGTAAAGACAACTTCGTCGCGAGGCGTGATCGCAAAGGTGACGGAAAAACCGGCATGCTCGCGCACGTAATAGGACTCGACAACGCTCCCATCGGGCAAGCGGCAAGCGTCGCGACGCAGCCGGTACCAGGGCGATTCCACCACGTACTCCGAGGAAATGACCTCCCACTTCCGTTTGGCCATAGTGATACCGGTTCGTGAGCGCGGCGTTGTGCCCATCCAGCGGTGCGGATGACTGGAACGAACCGTTCGGCAGCGTCAAACGTAGTAGAAGTGAGCGGCATCCGTTCGCCCTGCGGGGCCGCTCCTTTGTTCCGGAACCTCCCGCCCCGCATATGAACGTTCGCGCGTACTGGCCTGGGCCAAGCCGGTGGCCGATACTTTAAGAAGACATGGCCACGCCTCTCATTGAGGTCGATCGACTAAGCAAGCGCTTTGGATCGACAGTCGCTGTCAACGCCATCTCATTCGAAGTCAATCCCGGCGAGATTTTCGGATTTCTCGGGCCGAATGGCGCCGGCAAGACGACAACGATAAAGATGCTGACCGGCCTCGTGCGGCCCAGCGCAGGGCGCGCGCGCCTGGCGGGGTTTGACATCGCCCGGCAACCCCTGCAGGCGAAACGAGTCTTCGGCTACGTTCCCGACGAGCCGCAGGTCTATGCGAAACTCACGGCCAGAGAGTTCCTCGACTTTGTCGGCGACGTTTACGGCATGGGCCCGGCCAAGAAGAACCGGCGCATCGCGGAACTGCTCGAACTTTTTGACCTCACGCCTGATGCGGATGGTTTGCTCGGCAGCTTCTCGCACGGCATGAAACAAAAGATCATGCTTTGTTCGGCGCTTCTGCACGAACCGAAGATATATTTCTTGGATGAACCGACCGTCGGCCTTGATCCGCGCAGCGCCAGGTTGTTGAAAAATATTTTGCGGGAGATCGCAGCCGGCGACTGCGCCATCTTCATGTCGACGCACATCATGGAGATCGCGCAGGCGCTCTGCGACCGGATCGCCATCATCGATCGCGGCCGCATCGTCGCCATTGGCACGGTCGACGAGCTACGACGCAGCCGCGGACACGATACGCTCGAGGAAGTCTTTTTGGGACTTACCGGCACGCCCGAAGAGCGCAGGTTGGCTGAAATCATTTGATTCCCCAGGTTCCCGCGCTGCAAGCGCGCCGGTCGAGCGTCGCGGAGATGCTGTTCCTGAGCGGCTGGATTGTACGCCAGCGGGCGCTGGCTGCTCGGCGCGACTGGTCGAGCCGCACCGTCTATGCCGTCGCCATCGGCGCGGGCAGCATCCTCTTCCTAATGATCTTGGGCGGCACATACGTCGGGGTGCGTACGCTGATCGACGCCGAGGCCTGGCACTTACTGTGGAGCATTCCGGTCTGGGCATTCCTCGTGTACCTCTTCACCGACATCTTCATCGCCTTCGGGCAGGCGCTTGGAGACCTCTACCTGGCTACCGATATGCCAGGACTGCTCAGCATGCCGCTGCGCATGTCGTCGATCGTGGTGGCGAAGTTTGTCGGCGGCGTCCTCCAGAACGAGATCTACGTCGCGACGTTTCTCGTGCCGTTTGTGCTCGGCTATTTTCTTGGTACTGGTACGCCTTGGTGGGCCTACCCGATTGCGCTCGTCGGCATCGCAGTGTTTCCAGCGATGCTGTACGCAGTGTTGGCCGCGGTGACTATCCTCGCATTGCGTTATATTCCGTCAGGTCAGGCAAAGGAAGCGCTCTGGCTTTTGGGTGCGATCGTTCCAACCACGTTCTGGGTGGCAAGCTTCTCTGGGATTGCCCGAGCAAAGGGCGACATCGCCACCCTGCAGCTGCCTGCGCCCCCGAACTGGCTGCCAAGCACGTGGATCGGCAACGTCATATCGCTGCTCTCCATGCGTCACACCGCCGAAGCTGTGGTCTGGTTTGTGTTTCTGCTGTTTGCGGCAGTGGTGATCTGCCCGGCGGCGCTGACGTTCATCTCGCAGAGTTTCGCTCAGGGCTGGAGTGAGTCGATTACGGTTGCACGCCGCGCCGGGCCGAGCCGGCTGCGGCGGCTGGCCAGCGCTGCACCGTGGGTCGCGCTGTTCCGCAAAGATGCCTGGACGCTCGTACGCACGCCGCAGTTATGGTTCAGTCATATTACCTCGCTGGGTTTCGTCGGCTATCTGCTGGTGGGGCATAAGGTGCAGACGCCCCTCTTACCGCTGACCATTCAGCTGGCGATGGTGCAAATCGGATTCGTTGCCGTCCTTGCGGGCCTCAACCCCGGCATGACCGCACTTTCGCTCGAACATGGCTCGATATGGATACTGCGCGCCATGCCGCTGACTGCAGCCGACATTTTGCGCGGCAAGTTCTTGGTGGCGTGGGGCCAGACTGCCATCGTCATTTCCTTTGGCGCCGCTGCATTGGCCTATGGGTACGGTTTCGGTCTCGGCAGCACCGTCGCACTTGTATTCTTTGCCTTGCTTATCTCACTGGCTTCAGTCTGCTACGGCCTCGTGTTTGACACGACGTTCCCCTCGTTTAATTGGGATAATCCCAATGCCATCAATCGCGGGATACGAATGATCATCCCCTTCTTGTCAGGGGTGGGGACGTTGCTGATCTGTGCAGGCGCTCTCGGCGCAGGGCGAATTCTCGTGCACGGCAAGGCCGGCGCAGTGGTGGGACTCGGCATGAGCGCAGGCTTCATCGCGCTGATTGCGTACCGCTCGCTGCGCATCTCGCTGGCAAACATCGCAGCACTGGAAGTGTAAATAGCGGGAGTCGCACTGCCACGGTCGCCAAGTAAGAAGTATGTTCGCTGGCTCGCCCATGTACATGATGCACTCGATGAACCTCGGCCAAGACCAAAAAGCGCCGAGGCGCATCGACTGGCGACGCATTGCGCGTTACTTTGTGCCCTACTGGCGCCAGGTTGCGCTGATCATCCTCGCCATTGTTGTGACAAGCTCGCTCGGCCAGCTGCCACCGCTCTTCACGAAGTGGATCATTGACGGGGCCATAGCAGGCAAGAACCTGCATCAGCTGGCGATCTTGGTTGGCGGCATGGCGCTTTCCGCATTGGTTGCAAGTGCGATCGGCGCTTGGCAAGGGTACCTCAATGCCTATGTCGGCGAAGGCATCATGCGTGACATCCGCGATGCGCTGGTGAGGCATTTGCACGGAATGTCGCTGGCATTCTTCACGTCGACCAAGACCGGGGAGATTATGAACCGCGTCTCAAGCGACGTCGATGCGATCGATAACGTAGTCACAGGAACACTCGTCACTATCGTCACCAATGTTGCAATCATCGCCACGACCGTGATCGCTATCTTCTTGCTGGATTGGCGCCTGGCGTTGCTCTCAATGGCCGTTGTTCCGCTGATGGTTGTTCCGCTTGCGCCGGTCGGCCGCGCCATGTATCGTATCCGCAAGCGCACTCGCGAGCAGCGTGATCGTATCGAGAGTTTGCTGCAAGAGACACTTTCGCTGTCGGGCATTACGCTCATGAAGTCCTTCGTCCGCGAGCGTCAGGAGGCAGCGCGTTTTCACGAGGCCGGCAGCGACCTGATGCATCTCGAGGTGAGGCTTGCGCTGGTCGGGCGCTGGTTCATCGCGCTCATCGGTGCGCTTATGGTAATCGGGCCGGCTATCGTATGGTTGGGCGGCGGATGGCTTGCGATAACGTCCGGGTTAGGCGTCGGGACGATCGTCGCATTCGTTGCATATCTCGCTCGGCTCTATGGCCCGGCTTCGGCGCTCGTCGGCGTGCAAGTGCAGCTGGTCAGCGCCTTCGCGGTCTTCGAGCGAATCTTCGACTACCTCGACATGGCTCCCGAAGCGCCGCAACGCGCAGAGGCCGTCGAGTTGAGCGCCGCCCGCGGTGACATTGTTTTCGATGATGTTCGCTTTGGTTATGTGCCCGAACGGCCGGTTCTGCACGGAATTTCATTTCACGCGCGGCCGGGAGAGCTCGTTGCCTTTGTCGGTCCAAGCGGCGGCGGCAAGACCACCATCATGCAGCTGCTGCCACGATTTTACGATCCGCAGGAAGGGCGGGTGCTGGTGGATAGCCATGATGTTCGCAATCTGACGCTTGCATCGTTGCGCCGCGCCATCGGCGTGGTGACTCAAGAAACCTATCTGTTCCATGCGACCATCGGGGAGAATCTGCGTTATGGCAACCCGCAGGCAACCGATGCGCAAATACTCGAAGCCTGCAAGGCCGCAAATATTTATGACGTCGTGGCGAGCCTGCCGGACGGGCTGCAGACGATCGTCGGCGAGCGTGGCCACAAGCTTTCCGGTGGGGAACGTCAGCGTCTGGCCATTGCGCGCGTGTTGCTCAAGGATCCGCGCATTCTCATCCTCGACGAGGCCACCAGCTCGCTTGACTCAACGTCGGAACGTCTCATTAAAGAGGCACTCGTGCCGCTGATGCGCGGCAGGACAAGCATGGTCGTGGCGCACCGGCTTTCAACCATCCTCCGCGCCGACGTCATCAACGTCGTGGACGGCGGCCGGATCGTCGAATCAGGGAAGCATGCGCAACTACTCGCGCGCGGAGGGCTGTACGCTACGTTGTATACGGCACAATTCTTCGCGACAGAAGAGCAACCAGAAGCGGCAAGGGCGATGTAAGAGAGTAGCGACCGGCATTACACCGATCGCCAACCCTCAGGCTCAAGCGAGTGTCCAGCATCGAGCAGGAAGTAGCCGAGCGCGCGCAGCGCTCGCGCCACGCGTACGCGGCCAGAAACGCGCCGGCCGCGCGACCGGCACGAGAGCGACTGGGCAACCAGCCGCGCATGGGCAGCGTCCGCCAGCAACTCCTTCCTTCGCTGCAAGGCAGCATCGCCGAATGGTAATTGGTACACGTGTATCACCTCGCTTTCATGTGGTCGCGCGTCATTCATATTCGCGCGCCAGTTTGGACTTGAGCGTATCAAGGAGCGCCTCCACGACGCTATCCGGATAGAATCGTCAATGTCAATAATAGAAGAGGCCCTCGCTTTGCGAGGGCCTCACTCATTTGCCACGGACGACGTAACGTGCTACGTCAACCGAGAGAGCAGTACCCCGCAAAAACTAACCGCCATAGTGCGCTGCAGCCGCGCAACGGAAAGAGAGGCCGAAACGCAATGCCGTGTTGCATCGATCATAGGTGGCGTCTCCTTTCCATTCTGACGACAGGAACTAGACAGGCATCTTACCACGCAGCGTACGTTGGTGTCAACTCTGATGAACGCGCGAAAGGCCGCGACCAGCGCGCACCGAACGGAGATGCATGGCCCACGAGCTGCCCAGTCCGCAGGAGACGATCACCTTCGCCGCCCTGGCGAAGAATTCGCAGGCGCGCATTGTCACGACGCAAGGCGAGATCGTGTTTACGTTCTTCCCGGAGGACGCGCCGATCACCGTCGCCTCGTTCATCAAGCTGGCGCAGAACGGTTTTTACAATGGCTTGACCTTCCATCGGGTCGAACCGGGGTTTGTCATCCAGGGAGGCTGCCCACAGGGAACGGGCACGGGCGGCCCAGGCTATCGGCTCAAGGCTGAATTCAACGATCGTCTTCACGATGCCGGAGCGGTGGCGATGGCGCGTTCGCAATCGCCCGATTCCGCGGGCTCGCAGTTTTATGTTTGTCTCGAGGACGCGCACTTCTTGGATCATCAGTACACAGTGTTCGGACATGTCACATCCGGACTCGATGTTGCTCGGCGTATCAAGGTTGGTGACGCGATGAAGGTCGTCATCGAACCGGTCAAAGCCTAGGGTCCAGACCGCCGCCGACGACGGCCGCGAGGGGACGACAAACGGCACAGATCCCCGCAGGGCTTGCTCTCACGCCGTCTAAGGCCCGCGCAATGCCTGAGGGAAGTGTGCATCCCTCGCCTCATCGCTAACGGGTACAAACAAGCACCATGATATTGGACCACGACGTGGTCGTGCTCGGAGCCGGCCTCGCCGGTATGCGTGCCGCGCTTGAGGCCGCGCGCAACGGCGTCTCGGTTGCCGTGGTTTCAAAAGTGCATCCCGTCCGCAGCCACTCGGGCGCCGCACAGGGCGGCATCAACGCGGCGCTTGGTCCCGGCGATTCGTGGGAAATTCACGCGTTCGACACCATTAAGGGCAGCGACTATCTCGCCGATCAGGACGCCGTCGAGGTGATGACCCAGGAGGCACCACAGGACATTATCGAGCTCGAGCACATGGGCGTCACCTTCTTTCGAGATACCGAAGGGAAGCTCGGCACGCGAGCTTTTGGCGGCGCATCCAAGGCGCGCACCTATTTCGTTGGCGATATCACAGGCCAAGCGTTACTCTATACGCTTTACGACCAAATTCTCAAAGCTGGCATCAAGGTCTATGAGGAGTGGTTTGCGACTGCGCTGTATAGCGTCGACGGCGCTTGCCGGGGTGCCGTCTGCATCGACATGTTGACGGGCGAACTCAACCTGCTTCGCTCCAAGGCGGTCATTGTCGCGAGCGGCGGCATGGGCCGCGTCTACGAGCCGAGCACAAACGCGCTGATCTGCACGGGTGACGGCATCGCGCTCGCCTATCGTGTCGGCGCGCCGCTCATGGATATGGAGATGGTGCAATACCATCCGACCACACTCAAGGGTTCGGGCTTTTTGATGACCGAGGCTGCACGCGGCGAGGGTGCCTATCTTCTCAATGCGGATGGCGAACGCTTTATGAAGCGCTACGCTCCCAAGATGGTCGAGCTCGCGTCGCGCGACGTCGTTTCTCGTGCCGAAACCATCGAAATCGCAGAGGGCCGAGGCATCGATGGCAACGTCTTGCTCGATCTTCGTCATCTCGGCCGTGACGTCATCATGAGCAAGCTGCCGCAGATCCACGAGATTGCCCTCGACTTCCTTGGCATCGACATGGTGACTGACCCAGTACCGGTGCGCCCCGGCATGCACTATATCATGGGGGGCGTGAAGACCGACGTCCACGGCGCGACACCCATCGCTGGACTCTATTCAGCCGGGGAGTGCGCATGCGTGAGCGTGCACGGCGGCAACCGGCTCGGTGCGAATTCACTGCTCGACACGCTCGTTTTCGGCCGGCGCTCGGGTGTGGCGTCCGCCGACTATGCGAAAAAGACAAGCGCCATCAGTTCGGGTGATACGTTCCTTGCTTCAGAGCAACGCCGCATCGCTGCGCTCATGACACGCCCGTACGCGGGCGAAACGCACGCACGCCTGCGGCTGGAGCTCGGCACGCTCATGGACGCCAAAGTCGGCGTCTACCGGGACGAAGCGGGGCTCAACGAAGCGCTTGCGGCGGTGCAGGATCTCAAGCGCCGCTACCAGTCGGTCGCAGTCGGCGACAAAAGCCGGATCTACAACCAGGCCCTGACATTCGTTCTCGAACTTGGCTACATGCTCGATTGCGCCGAGGCGACCGTCTATAGCGCGATCACCCGCACGGAGAGCCGCGGCGCACATTCGCGCATCGACTACCCACAGCGCAACGACGCCGAATGGCTCAAGCACGTGGTCATACGCCAAGGCGAAGAGGGTAGGCCGGCGATCGACTTCCTCCCCGTGACGATCACCAAGTGGCCCCCGCAAGAACGGACGTACTAAGCATGAAATGGATCATCGAAGTCGGACGTTACGACCGGACGCACGCTCCTCGGCCGGATTCCAGCCGCGGCTATCCGCCGCCCTACGAGAAGGCGCCGCCGAAACGCTACCAGCAGTTCGAAGTTGAGCTCGACGACCATGCGATGGTGCTGGATGCGCTCATCGCGATCCGTGAATACCAGGACGAGAGCTTGGTAGTGCGCTGCGCGTGCCGCAGCGCCATCTGCGGATCCTGTGGCATGTGGATCAACGGTCATGCGAGTCTCGCCTGCACGACCAAGCTGCGCGATGTTGCCCAGGACGGCAAAATCACGGTGGAATCACCGCCGTCGATGCCGGTCATTCGTGACCTTGTCGCCGACATGACGCCGTTTTGGGAGAAGAATCGCAAAGTTCGTCCGTGGCTTGAAAATAAACAGCCGATCCCCCCAGGTCTCGAAGAATATCGCGTCCCCAACGAGGCGATGGAAAACCTCATCCAAGAGGTCAGCTGCATCTCCTGTGGACTGTGCCTCATGGATTGTGAGTCATACGCAATCAATCAGAATTTTTTGGGCCCGGCCGCGCTGGCCAAAGCATATCGCTATACCGCCGATCCGCGCGATGCGCTTGCGAAGCAGCGCCTCGGAGAGTATAGCAAAGATGACGGCATCTGGGAGTGCACGCATTGTTATGAATGCGTCTCGCGCTGTCCAAAGGGTGTTGCTCCGCTCGACCAGATCCTCAAGCTACGCCGCATGGCCGTTGAAGCCGGGTTCACCCACAACGCAGGCACCCGTCACGCTCTGGCTTTTGCAGAATCGGTGCGTGACAGCGGGCGGCTCAACGAGCTGACGCTCATGCCGAAATCCTTCGGTCTCTTCAACATCCCGGCACAGCTGCGTTCGCTGCCCACGGCGTTGAATATGTTGCGCGCCGGCAAGCTGCCCCCGATCCTCCATCACAAGATCCCGCATGTCGAGCGCATTAAAGCGATCTTCAAGAAAATCGGCGGCATCTTTAAGTAATGAAGCAACGGACAATGAAGCAACGGACCTTCAGGTCCGTTAAAGGAAAGAACGAATGAAGGTTGCATTTTGGCCCGGCTGCGTCTCGAAGGGCGCCTGCCCAGAGTTATACGTTTCCATGGAAAAGATCGCGCCCACCCTGGGCCTTGAGCTGCTGGAGCTTACCGAAGCGCCGTGCACCGGCGCCGGCGTCCTCACAGAACAGAACCCAGAACTTGCATACTCGCTCAACGCGTTGTCGCTCGCCATGGCGGAGGAGAAGGGCGCCGATCTCATGACGATCTGCAGCACGTGCCAAGGTGTGCTCAGCGGCGCGCAGTACCATCTCGAACATGACGAGGCGCTACGCACCCGAGTCAACGCCGTCATCGCCGATAGCGGCTACCAGTACCGCGGCACGACCAAAGTCAAGCATCTGCTGTGGATGCTCGTCGAGGATGTCGGACTCGACAACCTACGGCCGCTCATCAAACACAAGCTCACCGGCCTCAACATTGCTCCGTTCTATGGCTGCTACATATTGCGGCCGGAAGAGCACCTCGGACTACGCGAAAAGCCGGAGCGATCGACCTATCTCGAGCAGATCATCGAGCTCGTCGGGGCGACGCCGGTGGAATATCTCGGCAAGAGCAAGTGCTGCGGGTTTCCGATGCTGACATTTAACCCGGATACGTCGCTGAAGATGGCCGGTAAGCATCTCAAAGAAGCAAAGAGCAAAGGTGCGGATCTGCTGGTCACGCCGTGCCCGCTCTGCCACCTCAATCTGGACGGACAGCAACCGGATGTGGAGAAAACGATGAAGGAACCGATCGACACGCCGATCTTCCACCTGCCCCAGCTGTTGGGGCTGGCGTTTGGATTCGAGCCCGCCGAACTTCGGCTTAATCACCACGTCGTCAATACCAAGCGAGCGCTTGAAAAGGTCGAGCTGAAGGTCTAGCAGGCGAAAACCCCGGATTGTGACGGCTGCTGTGGAACCCACGGCGGCCGTTTATCGTTATCTGTACACAAAGGAGGACAACACTATGTCCTTGGGGCTCTATCGACCGTTCGCGCTGCGCGCGGCGCTCATCGCGCTGGCAGCACTCATGATCTTTAATTTCAGCTTTGTGCCGCCGGTTCACGCCGAGACCGCCGGACAGCGCTCCACGCGCAACATCATTCTGGCAGGTGTCGCTCTGGCTGCCGGAATCATCCTCTACAACAACTATCATCATAAGCAGGTTGCGCACAACACCGTGGTTGGACGCACCTCTGATGGCGGCACCATTTATGCTGATGGCCGGATCGTGTATCCGGATGGAACCGTTGTCTATACGAGCAACAACGGCCGGCAACTCTGCAGGTATGATGGGTACGGAGTCCCCTGCGGCCGATCGGTGCGAGCGTACCGTGTAGCCAGAGGCTATGAACGCGAGGCTCGCCGTTACAATCAAGAGGAAGAGCAAAACAACGAGGGTGGCGACCACGGCCATCACTACGGTCAGTACCAGCACCAATATCAGGGTAGCCAGAACCAAAATGGTGAGAACCAAGGTGACGGCGGCGACTAACGTGTGGCCGCGGGCACTTTTGCCGGTCCGGCTGACCTAGCCCGCGTTACAAGACGGTCAAAGAATATGCGGCCTCGCGCTCCTTGCGAGGTCGCATTGCTATGGTATAATCTTGCTGCCTGCTGAACGATCGTTCCATAAGCCGAACGACTGAGGTAGCCCAATTTGACCGTCGCGCCACCCAAAACACTTTTGCGCCTCACACTGAACGGGCAACTCGTCGAGTGCGCGGCGCACCCGAACAAGACCTTGCTGGAAGTGCTGCGTGAAGATCTAGCACTCACCGGAACCAAGCACGGCTGCGAGATGGGCCACTGCGGCGCGTGCACCGTCCTTGTCGACGGCCAGCCAATCCTGAGCTGTCTTGCGCTTGCGATCGAGATCCAGGATCATGACATTCGCACGGTCGAGGGCCTGGCGGCGCACGGGCGTCTTCATCCCATCCAGCAAGCATTCGCTGAATGCGGCGCAGCGCAATGCGGCTACTGCACTCCTGGTTTTCTCATGACGGGTGCGGCGCTGGTCGAGCAAAAGTCCGACCTCACCGACTTGGAGATCCGCGAAGCGATCGCCGGAAATCTGTGTCGCTGCACGGGGTACTCGAAGATCGTCGAAGCGATCGCACTCGCTGCTCATCGGATGGGAGAACGGCCGAACACGGCCGACCGCACCTTGTCTGGCGACGAGCGATGAACGAAGCTGACCTGCGCGCCGTCTCCACTGCAACCAACCCTGACGGCGACGCGTCTCCGCTGACGACAGGCACGGATAACCCGTCGGTCGTCGTGCGCGCTCCCGCGCAGCCGGCGGACAAACCCGAGGGTTTTTCCATTGTCGGCAAGGCAATGGCCAAGATGGACAGTTTTACGCGTGTGACCGGCCAAGACAAGTTCGCCGACGATATATTCTTGCCCAACATGTTGTACGGCAAGATGTTGCGCAGCACGCGGGCGCACGCGCGCATCACGAATATCGATGTTCGCAAGGCGCTCGCGCTGCCGGGCGTAGTCGCGGTAGCTACCGGCGCAGAGCTGGCTGTTCGCTACGGCATCTTGCCGTCGAGTCCTGACGAAACCGTCATGGCAATTGATACGGTTCGCTACGTGGGGGATCCGGTGGCATGCGTCGTCGCGGACGACGAACTCACCGCCGAGGAAGCGCTCGCACTCATCGATGTGGAGTACGTCCCCCTGCGGGCGATCATGTCGATCGATGAAGCGCTGCGCACCGACCTGCCGCAGATTCACCCTAACCCCCGCCGTACGAACAACGTGCACAAGGAAGTCCATCTCGAGTTCGGTGAGGTGGAGGCTGGCTTCGCTGCTGCGGACCGTATTTTCGAGGACGAATATTTCTTTGAAGGCAACACGCATGCGCCGATCGAGCAGCATGCAGTCGTTGCCCAATTCGCGGCCGATGGCAAACTCACGCTGTGGGCTTCCACCCAAACACCGCACTATTTGCATCGCATTGCTGCAGCGGTTCTGGGTCTGCCGGGAAGTCACGTGCGCGTTATCGCACCGCCCGTCGGCGGCGGTTTCGGCGGCAAGACGGAGCCTTTTGCGCACGAGCTGGCGGCAGGCTATTTGGCCATGAAGACCGGCCGGCCGGTGAAAATCACGCTGACGCGGCAGGAAGTTTTTTATGCTCACCGTGGCCGTCATCCGGTGCGATTCAAGCTCAAGACCGGCGTCAAGAAGGACGGCACGATAACCGCTATCCACCTGCAGTCGTGGCTCGATGGCGGCGCATATGGATCGTACGGTGTGGCGACGACGTACTACACCGGCGCGCTGACCACGGTCACGTACAAGGTGCCGGCGTACAAGTTTGACGGCTGCCGGGTTTTCACGAACAAACCGCCCTGCGGCCCCAAACGCGGACACGGCACAACCCAGCCGCGCTTTGCCCTCGAGAACCAGCTCGACAAGATCGCCGACGCCTTAGGTCTCGATGCAGCCGAATATCGCAAGCGCATCGCCGTCGACCCTAACACGACGACCGTCAACGGTTTGCGCATCACCTCGTGTGGATTGCGCGAATGCATCGACGCAGCGGCGCAGCGTACCGGCTACAAGCGCAAAAAGGGGAACTTGCCGCGTGGCAAGGGGATCGGTATTGCGGCCAGCTCGTACTTATGCGGCGCGGGTCTGCCCATCTACTGGAACGCGATGCCCCAATCTGGAGCCATTGTCAAGGTCGATCGCGGCGGGGGCGTCACGATTCTCGCAGGCACCAGCGAATGCGGCCAGGGGTCGACCCACATGCTGGCCGCGATCACCGCCGAAACGCTGGGTGTCGACGTGACCGATGTGGCCGTGTGTTACGGCGATACGGACCTGACGCCGGTGGACCTCGGATCGTATTCCAGCCGCGTGACCTTCATGGCTGGCAATGCAGCTCGGGATGCCGCTGGAAAAGCTCGCGCTATGATCGCGCAAGCGGCGGCAGAAAAGCTCAGCATCGATCCGTCGCGCATCGGCTTCGCAAAGCGCCGGGTGTTTGACCTAGACAAAAGCGACAGCGCACTCACCTTCATTGAGGCAGCCCAGCTGGCGGAAGCAAAGTTCGGCACGATTGCCTGCGTCGGTTCGTACACCCCACCCAAGCTCGCAGCCGAATACAAAGGTTCCGGTGTTGGCCCCTCACCTGCATATTCGTACAGCGTTGCCGTGGCTGAGGTTGATGTCGATCTCGAAACCGGTGAGATCCGCGTTGAAAAAATTACTTTGGCACATGATGTGGGTCGCTGCATCAACACGGACTCCGTTGAAGGGCAAATCGAGGGCGGGGTCTACATGGGCCTGGCGGAGGCGCTCATGGAGGAGTGGCCGTTCCGCTCGGGCGAGCACAAGATGCCGAACCTGCTCGACTACAAGACGCCGACCAGCCTCGACACACCGCCGATCGACGCCATCATTATCGAAACCGACGACCGGGAAGGTCCGTTTGGCGCTAAGGAAGCTGGCCAGGGCCCGCTCAATCCGGTTATACCGGCCATCGCCAACGCAGTAGCCGACGCCATCAAAGCGCGCGTGCACTCAACCCCCATCACATCGGAAAAGGTGCTCAAGGCAATCGAGGCGTCAAGCGGCAGCACGCTCAGGCTGCGAGGCGCGTCGCGGGTTCCCATGCCACCTGCGCCCAAAGAACCCATCCCCGCGAGGTGAAGCAAGCGATGCTCAAACTCAATCATGCGGTGCTCAAGGTTCGAGATCTCGACCGCTCGGTCGAATTCTATCGCGACACATTCGGATTCACTGAGGTGGCGCGCGCAGGCCGTCAAATGGCGTTTATGCGCGCCAGCGGCTCAAACAATCACCACGATCTTGGCTTCTTGGCACTTGGTCCGCAAGCCACGGAGCCTGCGCCATCCGCCGTGGGGTTGTTCCACCTCGCCTGGGAGGTGCCGGCAATCGAAGATCTGGCCGCGGCGCGCAAGAAGCTCGTTGCACTCGGCGCGATCACGGGTGAAAGCGATCACGGCGCAACAAAATCCGTCTATGGCCTGGATCCGGACGGGCATGAATTCGAGATTATGTGGATGGTGCCGCGCGAGCACTGGGGCGAATACGACAAACAGGCGCCCACCCAGCCGCTCGACCTCGACGCAGAGCTGCAGCGCTTCGGCGCCCACGCAAAGCGCTAGCGTGCAGCGCCTGCCCCCCTTCCGCTACGAACCTGCGCACAGCGTCGATGCGGCCGTGGGCTTGCTCGCGCAATACGGTGCGTCCGCGCTGGTCGTCTCAGGCGGCACTGATCTGTATGCCAACATGAAGCAGCGCCTGTTCACCCCGGGCGTCCTCGTTGGGTTGCGTCCGCTCCGGGAGCTGCGCTACATTCGCTTTGACGAACGTGACGGGCTCGAGATTGGTGCACTGACGACGCTGACCGACATCGCGGAGCACAGCATTGTGCAGTCCAAATACCCGGCGCTCGCCCAGGCGGCAGCCGCGATCTCGACGCCACAGCTGCGGAACATGGGCACGATCGGCGGCAACCTCTGCTTGGATACGCGTTGCAATTACTACAACCAAAATCTGGATTGGCGTCAAGCCTTGGGTTACTGCATGAAGAAAGACGGCGACATCTGCCGCGTTGCGCCGAGTAGTCCCAAGTGTGTGGCGGTCAACTCGTCAGACACGGCTCCGGTTCTTGTGGCATACGGAGGGCGTCTGCGGCTTGCAGGACCGCGCGGCGAGCGCGACGTCGCGGTCGCCGATTTCTTCCTCGACGACGGAATGTTCGCGTGGGCGAGACAACCGGACGAGATTGTCACCAAGATCCTCGTGCCCGCGCCTCGAGCGCGGACCACCAGTGCGTATCGCAAGTTGCGGCTGCGCAACTCTTTCGATTTTCCAATTCTCGGCATTGCCGCAGTTGTTGAGAGAGACGATAACGGCACGTGCAGCCGCGCCCGCGTCGTTCTCAATGCAGTCGCACCAAAGCCGATCGATGCCACCGCGGCTGCGCAGGCGCTGGTCGGGACCGATCTCGGCGCGGACGCGCTTGAAGCAGCCGCCGAAGCGGCATACACCGTCGGTAAGCCGCTCGACAACACGAGCGGGTCAATTCCGTACCGCAAGCGCATGCTGCGCGTGTTTGCGCGCCGCACGCTTGAGGCATGCGTCTAACAAACGTGGACACCGCACCACACGATGTCACGATCAACGCAGGAAAAGTGCAGCTCGCAGCGATCTGGACCGCGCCGGCGAATGCGGTCTGCACGGTGGCGTTTGCTCACGGCAGCGGAAGCAGCCGGCATAGCATGCGCAACCAGTTCGTGGCGCGCACCCTGCAACAAGCCGGTCTGGCAACGTTGCTGCTCGACCTCCTCACACCCGACGAGGAAGAGTACGATCGCCGCACCGATATGCTGCGCTTCGACGTTGGGTTCTTGGCGCGCCGTCTTGAAGCAGCGATTGAGTGGTGCGTTGCTCGCCGCGAGGTCAACGGTCCAGCCCTCGGGCTCTTCGGTGCAAGCACCGGCGCAGCTGCGGCGCTGGTGGCGGCTGCGCGCCGGCCGCGTGACGTGGCGGCTGTCGTCTCGCGAGGCGGCCGGGTCGATATGGCGGCTGAGTTTTTGCCGCAGGTACAAGCACCGACCCTGTTCATCGTTGGCAGCAACGACTCGCAGGTCTTAGAACTAAACCTCGCCGCTGCCAAGCAGCTGCGCAGCGAGCACGAAGTCGCCGTTATTGCTGGCGCATCACACCTTTTTGAGGAACCGGGCACGCTGGAGCGCGTTGCCGAACTTGCGCGCGACTGGTTTCTCAAGCATCTCGTTCCGGCGGCAACGGTCACGTAGACATTCCGGCGGTCTACGTGTTGAGCAGGTCTTTCACCACCTCGCCGCCCTTCACGACGAGCACAACCCGGGCCGGATCGTCCAATACTGTCGGGTCATCCAGTGGATCGCCGCGCACTGCAATGAGGTCGGCCAGCTTACCGGCAGCCAGCGTTCCTAGGGTCTGCTCCAAGCGCATGATGCGCGCGTTACCCTGGGTCGCGCACTGAATCGCTCGTAGCGGACCCAATATCTTCGCCTTCAAGACGATCTCAAGACCGCGCCGGTTCTGCCGCGGGCCGAGCAAGTCTGAGCCCGAGCCCATCAGCACGCCTGCCGCCTCGGCGATCTGAACTGCGCGCGACATGCTGGCTTCGCAGCCTTTGATGCGAGGGACGACATATTCGGCTAAGCCCCAATCTTTCCAATGCGTTGCCATGAGGTGGGTGACGGCGAGGGTCGGGTCAAGCGCAGCCCCCGCTTGGGCCATCGCAGCTGCGGTGGCTTCATCCAGCATCGTGCCGTGTTCGAAGCATGCCAGGCCAGCCTCGAGTCCGTTGCGGATAGATCGTACGTTGTGGGCGTGACCTGAGACGTACGTCTCTCTGGCGCGCGCTTCGTAGACGGCGGCCTTGAGCTCCTCAACCGTCAGCTGGGTGTCCTCAAGGCGATCAGTTGTGGACACGACGCCACCGCTAATGAAGACCTTGAGCTGGGTCGCGCCACGACGAAAGTTCAGGCGCGCTTGCCGGCGTACTTCATCGGCGCCGTCGCAGATCGCGATGAGCTGCATGAGCCCGGGAATCGCGAGCGTACGGTCTTGGAAGCAAAACGGTCCTGAGATGTGGCCGTGTCCGCCGGTCTGGACAATGGCCGGACCCGAGGGGTAGACGCGTGGTCCGCGCACGGCGCCCGAGGCGATCGCGCGAACGACGCCGCCGTCAACGCCGCACATATCACGTACGGTCGTGAATCCGGCGTCAAGACACAGATTGCAGTTTTCGAATGTACGCGCCGCGATTTCTGCCGGGGAAACGAGCCCTGGATCGCCCTCGGCCGCGAAATCATAGACTAAACCCAGATGAGCGTGCGCGTCGATGAGGCCGGGGAGCACGGTGAGACCGCTCAGGTCGTAGACGCGCGCTTCTTCCCGGCGATGCGGCGGCTTGCCGGCGACGTCCGTGATCGTGTCATTCTCGATCACGACGCTGGCCTTGGACCGGGGCTGGGCGCCGGTCCCGTCAATAAGCGTGGCGTCGCGCAGAACGAGCGTCATGGTCCGTCTGCGACGATAGCGTCGACCTCGATCATGAGAACGTGCTCCATGCGGCACCTCCGTGGAGCGCGCCTTCGTAGCGGGGGGCTAGGGAGTCCTTGCCACGGGCAGGATCAGTGGTTTGCGCGGTGCTTGCGAGAAATCGAAATCGCTGCGCAGATCGCCGAGGATCGAGACGTTTTCTCGCACCACGGGCCGTGGATCCGGGCGCCCGTCGGTTTTTGGATCGATACGAGCGCCGGCAAGAAAGTCGTCCTCGATGAACTTGACGTACGCATCGAAGCTGAGCGTCTGATGATCCACGTAGCCCTGCTTGGCATAGGCGCTGATCACGATACCGGGCACGCGCAACCCATAGCCGTTTTGGTCGACCGTCGGCGGTTTCACGTGATCGTAGAAGCCGCCCCAATCGTCCCAGGAGAGAAAAATGGCGGTGCTATCCCAGTTCGGGCCTTGCATGACTGCGTTGACCAGGCCCGTCACATAGGCTTGCCCAACGCTGACGAGCGCGGTCGGGTGCTCGCTGTGCACGTTGTCCGGACAGATCCATGAAACAGCCGGCAGCGTGCCGCTCTTTGCAGCGGCATAAAAATGCGAAATGTCCTGAATGTTTCCCAGCTCACCGTCCTGCTTGACCGTGTCGAAATACGGCAGCGGATTCCAGATGCCGGGCGTGCGCGCCGCGAGCAGACGCTGCGGGCCATTCATGGAGTTGTCTTCGGTGTCCGGTTCGAGGCCGCCAAAAACGTAATACGCCCAGCTGACATGGTGCTGGTGCAGCACATAGGTGAGGTCAGTCCACGCATAATCCGGCGGCGCACTTGCGCC
>JALYZV010000039.1 GCA_030948685.1 Vulcanimicrobiota bacterium
GGTGGTGGCGGCGGCGGTGGCGCGTCTGGAGGATGGTAAGCAGACCGTGACACGAGCATCACATCATCATCTTGCGAAGCATGTCGACGAACATCGGCTGCGCGCGGCGATCCGGGCGGCCGAATCCGGCACGACCGGAAAGATCCACCTGACCTTGTCGCATCCCGGCAAGCAATCAACGCTGGCGGCGGCCCAACATGCGTTTTCGCACCAGCGATTTGCAAACACGCAGGATCGAAATGGTGTGCTCATCTTCGTCATACCGGAGCGTCGCGAGTTCGCCGTCTTTGGTGACGCCGGCATTCACGACAAAGCTGGGCAAGATTTCTGGGAGCGCGTCGCCGCTGCGATGAGCGAAAAAATGAGAAGCGCCGGTCTGACCGAGGGGCTCATCCACGGCATCGACGAGACAGGAAAGGAACTGCGGCGGCACTTCCCAGACCCGGGCTAGCCTGTTTTTTGGCGCAGCCTCGCCGTCAGGTTTATTTCCGGCACGGCAGCCAGTGCCTGCGACACGGGGCAGGTCTTCTTGGCACCTTCCGCGATCTCGAGAAACTTTGTCTCTTCGATCCCCGGTACGTCTGCCTCCATGTCGAGATCGATTCGCGAAATCTTAGATCCTCCACTCACCGATTCGAGATGAACCGTCGCCGAGGTTGCGATCTCTTCCGGCTTGAAGCCGGCCTTGCCTAACCCACTGGCGGTCGCCATAGAAATGCAGCCGGCATGCGCTGCCGCGATCAATTCCTCGGGATTTGTTCCGCTGCCGGTCTCAAAGCGCGAAGCATAGGAGAACGCGCCTTCAAAGGCGCCACTCCCCAGGCGAACGCGGCCGGAGCCGCTGCGCAAGTCGCCATTCCAATGCGCCTGTGCGGTGCGTTGTGGCATATCGTTATCCTCCGATCCAAAAAGTGGGCAGCGTCTTCAACAAACGCAGCGTCGTTCTTGCTACGTGTGCGGCGCCGCCTCGAGCGGTTGCGCCGTCCGTTGCGGCAACACCGAGTTCACAACAGACGCGTCGGGGCAATTCAGGGCCGCGAAATCTTCATGGATGGATGCGAGCGGGATGCTGTGCACGTCGACGCCCGGAGCGCTGGCCGCCGCCGCCCCGGCGCGCAAGGTTGTGGCGTGATCCGGGGTGGCTGCGCTAACGGTACCCCGGTACACGGCCATCTTCGTGTCGCCATTGTTTTGCTCGAGATTAAAAATGCTCGATCTGACGGTCGCGGCCACCGTCACCGAGCCGGCGTTAATGCTGACCAGGGGCCGCTCTGACTGGACGCACAGCGTGCCCGCGGAAAGCTGCAGCGACAGGTCCGTTCCATTGGAGAACGTCGCCGCTGTCGTTGCTGGGCCAAGCGTCACTTTGCCGACGTCTGCCAAGCGCACAACCGCGAGCGAATTGTCGGCGGTCGTTAGGACGTCGCCCGAATGCAGCACCTGCGTCGTGACGAGGACCCTTCGCGCCCCGCTTGCGCTTTGCACCGACACGTCACCGGCGATGTTGGTTGCCACCATCACCGCTGGCTCAAAAGCGCCGCCCAGCGCGGGTGGCGCGAGCAAACCAACGGTGATGAGCACCGCGCAGAGCTGCACAATCTCTTTGCGCATAACCAAAGCCTTCCCGGGTGAGTGGAGGCTTATAGTATTCCCAAAACCGGGGTTCGTGAAAACGACCGCGCGGCTACTCTTTACGGCGGGAAGCAGTAGGAGTCGGAGGAAGCATCGCCGCCTTCGAGCCGCACCTGATGCGCGCGGCGATCATCGAACTCCAAAAAGAATTTCGGATCGGGTGTGATGCCGCCGTTGCCACCGACGTCGAGTTTCGTCA
The DNA here is from genome assembly GCA_030948685.1 of Vulcanimicrobiota bacterium. Classification (GTDB taxonomy): domain Bacteria; phylum Vulcanimicrobiota; class Vulcanimicrobiia; order Eremiobacterales; family Eremiobacteraceae; genus JAFANK01. The sequence continues at coordinate 1,832 of JALYZV010000039.1, forward strand.
TCCAGCCCTTGATGCCGTCGGGATAGAACTGCTCGTCCCACGAACGATAGAGAGAGTTCGTGAAATAGACGCGTTTGCCGTCGCGGCTTATTTCCACCATCTGCGGTGCGCCGTTGAGCTGCTGATCGGGCTTGGCAGGATGCGGTGTCCGCCGCACGATGCCGCCGATGTGCACCGACCCCGTGAGTTTCGGCTTGAACGGATCGGAGACGTCGTACTGACGCATCTCGCCCGTGCCCCAACACGAGACGTACAAGAACCGGTCGTCGAGCGACAAATCGATATCCGAAACCAGCGGCGGCACGGCCTTGAATCCCTTGAGCAGCGGCGGTAAGGCTGCTTGATCCGCCGGCTCGGCCGGAATGTCGATCACCTTCGTTACCTGCCAGCTGCCTTTGTCACGATGCCAGACCCAGATCGAGCTGGAGAGATCTTTCAACGAGATCACGACGTTGGTGAAGCCATAGGTTTTCGTCGGATCGTGCGAGGGCCGCAACTCGAGCACCGCCTGGTACTCCGCTCCCAGGTCGACGGTTTGGAGGTGCGTGCGCTTGCGCAGATCCCAAAAATGCAGCTGATGTCCATACTTCCCGCCGAGGAGCAGTTCCGGGTTAAGGCCGTCTTCGATCATGTCCGGGGTGCCCCACTCGCTGGTCACCATCACGTCATGGCCGAGGTGCCAGAAAAAATCGTACGCCAAGTATTGCGGTCCGCGGTCGGCTTCCCACTGGCCAACCACCTTGAAGTTATCGTGATCGAGCTTGAGAATGCCGCCCGGGCCTTTTCCGTTGGCAGAACCGAGCGCGCTGATATAGATGCCGTCGGGTCCGCAATGCGTGGTGTGCAAACGCGAGTAGCCGGAGCGCGAGATCACTTCCTCGGGCTCGATGATCTTCGATATTTTTGGATTGCGCGGATCTGGCTTTGTGTCGATGATGTAGATGCGCGATGAGCGCAGTCCCGTCACGATGAGAAAGCGGCGTTCTACATGCGGGTGCGGTGCATACGGACACAATGCAGCGCTGCATGCGTTCCAGCCGAAATGATGCAGCTCGTCATCGGCTTTCGGCATCTCGAGCTGGCCGACGCGCGTGCCATAGGTTTTGGATGCGGGGTCCACGTCCACCACGGCGAGCGCGTCGCGCTTGCCGTTGCTCCCCGTGCTGAGCATGGCGACGTAGGCGAGTTTCTCAGCCGGAGCTTGCATCGCCATTTTTGCCGAAGGATAAAAGGTCGGATCGGGCTTGAGCTGCATGATGACATCCTTAGTACGTGATGGGGCCTTGACCGAGTCGCTGAAGTTAGGCCAGCGGCGACGAGAAGTCCTCCGGGCTCACAGGAAAAGCATGAGGGCACCACTGACCATCAGCGCCGCGGCCCACGCGAGATCGAAGTTGAACCAGGCGGTTCTTAGAAACTGCACGCCAACTTTGGCGAAAACGATCCAGGCGATACCCGTCATCGTCAACAGATAACCAAACGTGTGTACGCCGATCGCCCACACCCACGTGCTGGCCGGCAGCGCGCCGGCGGAAGCTCCCCTCGCAGCGTGCGTGGTCTCCATATTCATGAAATGGGCGCCGCTGCCAGAACCAGTGAGGAAAGGAAGCAGCATGAGCCCGGCACCGTGACCGGTGGCCATCAGAAACGACCAGGTCGCCAATCCCCAAAACCCGACTCGCATGCCGACCCAGCGCATGTGCCGCGCACGCACCAGACGGTAGAGACCGAACAACAGCAACACGGCGGCCGCACCGTAGCGAAGCGCCTGTTCAGGCACGGTCCGTTGTGCGACCGCTGCCAGCGCGATGACACTCGCCACCGAAGCGACATGTCCGAGCGCAATAGGAGGCAAGGCGGCCACGACCGCCTGTCTGCTTTTTTCTTGCAGCCCAAGGGCAACTGCAAACAGCCAGCCCATGCCGGGGTTGATGCCGTGATAGCATCCGAGTGCAAAGAGCACCGGCCAGACCCAGGCATGCGTCATAACAGGTCGCTACAGGATGCTCGGTCAGCGGACCTTTGCCCGGCGCGGGATCAGTCGATGGCTGGCCGCCGGTCGTCAAACGTCATGCGGAACGTGGGAGCTTGGATGCGCACGAACGGCGAGGGCGTTTGGCCGAAGTTGAAACAGTCGGCGAAATCATCAGCACGGGTATCGGTATACCCAAGAGGGGTCAGCCCGAATGTCTCCTCAGTGAAGCGTAAGACGCTGCCGAACTCGTGCTGGACGTGCGACACGTATCCAAGCTTGGCGTAGGGTGAAACGACAATCAACGGTACGCGAAAACCAAGTTCGTTCGAATTGTACATAACCGGTGCAACGTGGTCGTACCAGCCGCCCCAGTCATCCCAGGTGACGAAGATGGCGGTGCTGTTCCAGTAAGGACTACTGCCCACTGCGTTCACGATGGATGCAACCCAGGCAGGTCCAGAACCGTCACTGCCGAGCGAATGGTCTGACGCCGCGACGCTCGGTATCACCCAGGAGACCGCGGGAAGCCGAGCGGCAGAAATGTCGCTCAGGATCGTCGTTGCCGGACTGACCGCATTGGCCCAGTCCGGTCCGCGCCGGATGTGCGCGAGGGCATCGGGTGCCGACCAAAAGCCGTTGGGCAGCGCTTCGTAGTAGCGCCACGATACGCTCTCCGCATCCAGCCGGTCGAATAGCGTTTGATGGTCGAAGCAAGGCCACATCGAAACGTTTTCGTTGCCGGCAGGGTCGATCATCGTCACCCGCGACCTCGGCGAACCATCGCAGTTACCGTCCAGCCCATCGCGATAGATGGGGCTCTCGGCTGCGAGATAGCGGCTGCCGGTCGCATTGATTGCAGTGCCGGAGACAATGTATTGATGTGCGGGAAAGCTTGAGCCTTGATTCGTTTGAAACATCCGATCGGCAAACGTGTAGCGCTGTGCCATCGCGAAATAGGGCCCGACTTCCGACGGCGGCACGTAGCCGTAGGCGGTTGCCCCGGCGCAGTTGCCCCGTCCGCAGACGATGGGTGCCTTGTCGAAGCCATTCATTTGTCCGCGGTTGAAGGATGCCACAAACGTCCTGTGGCTGTGATCGATGTCGTAACCTGCGTGCAAGCTTACAGGTGCAAGCGGAACGACACGCCCGAGCGAATCTATGCCGGTTGAGGCGATGTCCGCGCCGGCCAAGCCGTGAAACAGGTTGTCGGGCGTGCGATTTTCTTGGAAGATGATGATAATGTGCTGGATCTTACCGGTACTGCCGCCGAAAATCGGCGCTTTGTTAACGCCACGCTGCGCTGCACCGAAAGGCGCTGCATCCAGGGGAGTTTGAGCCGCAGAAAACGCGCCGCCGTGGCAGCTCGCTAGAAAGAGCGAACAAAGCATGATGATGGTCGCGCGTTTTGCTGCCAATTTCAGAGTCCTCGCTTGATGTATTCCCATTCGTCACGCCCCTCGAGCGACCAAGCATGATCTGTAGCGATGCGCACGAGCTTTGAGAGAACTATTGTCCCGGCTTTTAGTTTGAATGTATATGACGATGCTGAATTAATACTGAATAGCGTCTGTTTTCGCCTCGCTGAAGAAGTCAACGTCTAGGGTCTCCGTCGGGTAGGTGAAATCTGAAAACGTGTAGTTGACGCCTTCGTAATTGACGGGTGGCGTGTTGGCCAAGAAACCGCCGGTTCGTACGGTTGAAGAGGTCGACTCCGCGGCCATGAACCAGTGGCTGTCCACGAGCGTATATTCCGCGTCCCATGGCACGGTTGTGGCTGGGCCTGACTCAAAAATTCCGGCGCTGCGAAGCTTCCAAATAATGAAGGCCTGCGTGTCCACCCAGAGCTCTCGCACGCGGTAGAAGTCCGGTCGGTCCAGCGGTACCAGTTTGAGATGGTACGCCCAGCGGGAATGGTACTGCTCCACACCCAGCAGTGTGGCGTCGTAGTCTCGAGCGACGGTCAGGATGCGGCCCAGCGACTTGACGTCGATTTCCGGCTCGGGCGTTCTCATGCCCGGAAAAACCGCCGGCTTGCGAGGCATGAGTCCGAAGGCGTACATGGGCGAGATCTCGGGAACGCCGAACGGCTGCGAGTAATTTCCCTTGCGCTGGCTCGGGAAGAGCGACCCGAGGATCGGGATATTCACTCGCCAGCCCCACGGGTTCTCAGGTTGGTTCGTGGTCGATACCGGCACGGTGTGGGTGCTGACGACGCCGTCGCTTGTCCGCACGCTGGAGCGAAACGACTCGACGAACAGCTTGCCGTTGACTACCGAACGCGATGTCACGAGGAACGAGATGACCGCCGGGTAGTCCAGCGTGCGCAGCGTGTGCAACGCGTTGCTGAAGATGTCGGCGGCGCTCATTTTGCCGTTGCTCGGCATTTGCGATGCCGCATGGGCAAGCGCGATCGCGTCGAGCGAGGTAGCCGATTCTGTCGTGAAGCGCGCGATGTGCTCGGTCAAAACTTTCGGGCAGCCCGCTGGCGCGTTCTGCGTCTTGACGGTGAAAACGACGTCGTAGGTGGTCGAGGGCCGCAACTGCGGAATGGGCATAGTTGCGATGACCGTCGCCGGATTGGCAAAGTGGCGGCTGCGATGCGAGGCCGTTTCAGATGGGGCGAAAGGCTTGAATTTCGCGGGCAGTGCAATGATCGGACCGGATTCGGGGAGTAGTTCCACCGCTTTGATCACCCCAAAGCTGTCGCCGTCGGTTGCCACGCCGATCGGGGTTACCAGAGAAACGTCGGTGCCGCTTTCCTCGGGCGCGACAAGCCGGAAAATCGGTTGGCGGACGAGGAACGAGTAATCGCAGCTCGGCGCTGCGGCGGAGAGCACGGGGCTTCCAGCTGCCAGGGACCAGACGAGGCCGGCGGCCACGACGGCGGTAAAACGGTTGGGCACGGACTGACTATTGTACGGAACGGCCTGCGGTTCCGTTTAGAAAAACAGGGGACCGGGGCGTACTCGATAACATCGCGGGCGAGAAAGGAAACACTGATTATGCCGACGCGCAAAGCGTTTCTCGCTACCGCTGCCGGCGCGGCCGCGACGGTCTCGGGTTTTGCAGCGGGCACTGTCCCCAAAGCGCATCCCACGCGGGTTCCGGCGCCCAAGCCCAGCCCAGCCTCTTCAGTGAAACAACCGTCGAAACTCGCGCGCGAGCTCGCGCGATCTCTCCAACATGATCTACCCAAAGCGCGCTTGTCCAATGCAATGACGGAGAAGATCGCCGCTGACATTCAAGACAACTTTGCGATCGGCAACACCTTTCGCAGTCTGAGCAATGAAGCGCTCCCGCCACCCGACTTCGTGTTTACTCCTTCCCAAACGGATCGGCCGTGAATCCGCTGCCCCCCGGTGCGCCGGACGCCTCGATCGCCTTTGCCTCGATCGCCGATCTGGGCCGGATGCTTCGCGCTCGTCAGCTCAGTTCGCTTGAGCTGACGAAGTTCTACACCAAGCGGCTTGAGGAGTTTGGTCCGCGGCTCAACAGCGTTGTGACCCTCATGCCGGAGCGAGCGCTGGCAGAAGCGGCGCAGGCCGATCAGGAACTCGCAGCGGGTACGGACCGTGGACCGCTGCACGGCATACCCTACGGTGCTAAGGATCTGTTTGCCGCGAAAGGTGCGCCGACAACGTGGGGCGCGACGATCTACCGCCACCAGTCCTTCGATTTCGATGCGACGGCCATCGAGCGACTGACCGCTGCGGGAGCAGTGCTCTTGGCAAAACTTGCGATGATCGAACTTGCCGGCGGCATGGGGTACAATCAGGCGGACGCCTCGTTCAGCGGGCCGTGCAAAACACCGTGGAATCTCAACTATTGGAGCGGAGGCTCTTCGAGCGGCTCCGGCGCAAGCGTCGCCGCCGGGCTTGTGCCCTTCGCCCTTGGTTCGGAGACCGACGGCTCCATTACCAATCCTTCATCTTACTGTGGCATCAGCGGATTGCGCCCCACCTATGGCCGCGTCAGCCGTTTCGGCGCCATGACGCTGTGCTGGACGCTCGACAAAGTTGGACCGCTCTGCCGCAGCGCGAACGATACGGCCACCGTGCTTGCGGCGATTGGCGGTTTCGATCCGAAGGACTTCACCTCGGCCCGCGTGATGATGACGCCGCCCCACGCCGTGCAGTCCGCGCGAGCGGTCGCAACGGTGCAGCCCAAACGGTGGCGGATTGGCACGGTCAGCGGGGCGCGTGAGAAGCTGCAGGCAGACGTCAAGCGGAACTTTACGAAATCACTTGAGGTGTTGAATCACGTCGCGGACGTCGTCCACCTCAAGCTTCCAGCTTTTCCCTACGAGGCGATGATCGCTGCGGTTCTGGCAGGCGAAGCCGCCAGCGCCTTCCGCGCCATCATTGAAGACGGGCGTGTGCAGCAGCTCAAGGATCCGGCTGGCAGGCGAGGCGGTTACACGTACCTGACGGTGAGCGCAGTGGACTACATCGACGCTATGCGACAGCGTGCGGCGCTGCGGCCTGCGTTCGAAAAGCTTTTCGAGAATGTCGATGTGCTCGCGGCTCCGACGTTCAGTACGGTTGCGTTGCCGGTCGGGGTGTCTTTCGACAAGGCGTATCCTGGCACCAACGACGGCGACCTCATTACTGCCTGCAATCTCGTCGGATACCCCGCCATCGCCGTTCCCAATGGATTCGGACTCCACGACTTGCCCACGAGCCTCATGCTCGTCGGCCGTCCTTTTAGCGAGCACATGCTGGCTGAGGTCGCGGCCGCCTATCAAGAGCGGACGCCGTATCACAAAGTCCGTCCGCCGATTTTTTCGTGACGGCTACCGATATTTTTGCCGCAGCGCCATCGTCACGAAGAGCACGGCGATGGCTAGCACTAAAAAGATGACGACTGCCGTTCCGTTACCGGAGCTGCGTGGGGCGGGCTGTGGCGCTGCGAGGTTTGTCGCGGACGGTTCAGCTGCTTGCGGCGAAGCAGGCTGTACAATCTGAGCGGCCGAGGCTTGTGAGGGCATCGGGGTCGACGTGCCTTCGATGGCAGTCGCCGTACGGTCGACTGCCGCAACGATTGCTTGGCCGAAGTCGCCGGCTTGCACGTCGCCTTGGAAACTATTGCCGATCGACGTCACCATCGCTTCGGGGATGGTGTCGAAGTTCGGTGCCTGGATCATTGCAAAATGTGAGGCTTGCTGGCCCTTGGCAACCCAGACGAGCGCTGCGACTTGGCCATTGACGTTGAGGGTTTGCGCCAAGGCATAGGCCAGCACGCCCGAAGCTTTGCCGGGCAGCTCGGAGAAGAGAACCACGGCGACGCCTTTGCCCGTCGCGGCTTCGAGCCGCTGGTCCCGCGCGACGATTTGTTCTATTTCCGGGCCGTTGAGCACCCCGATCTGGTCATTGACATAATTGCGTGGGCTAGGCGGAGACTTCGAGCCGGTTTCCATTGCGCTTGCAATCTGGTCGACAATGCCCGGCAGCGTATCGCTTGGGCAGCAATAGCGTATGGTGTAGCTGAGATCGTGCTGCAGCGAGGTCTGCTCGTGGTAAGGAATCCATTTCAGTGCTTTACCCGTGAACAAGATATCGCTTTTCTCGCCGCCGGTCGCCACCCAGACGACGGCACCGTAATAGCCCTTGGCGATCTTGTCCGCCGCGACCGCGGCGCTGGGCAGGGCGGTCTCCTCGTTCGAGCCGCGCACGACCACAACGGCGACGACGAGCCCTGTTGCCGCGAAGAGCTGCTGGTTGCGGGCGTTGATCTGGGCGATTGCGCTGTCCGACATGAGACTGGTCTCATCGTCGACCGTGGACTGAGCGGCGAGCGCCGCTGGCATCGGCGAGATAAGGGCGGCACATAGTGCCGAGCCCACCACCAAGACGACGCCGGCGCGTATGGCTTTCATAGCGACCGGCAAGCGGTTTCGGTCCTCACGTGGGCGCGGACCTTCACGTCCAGCACAAGCCCGAGGGCGGCATGGAACGGCACGACCGAGCTTGAATGCGCTCGCCACAACGTGAAACCTGGTACTGATGAAGGAGACGAAGATGCAGGCACCCTCAATTGACAGCGAACTGCGCGACGTTGCCCAACGATTCGACCTGTTGCAGCATCCGTTTTATCAGCGCTGGGTTGCAGGCGATCTCTCGCGCGGCGAACTCGCATACTACACCGAGCAGTACGGCCATGTTGTGCGCGCGTTACCGCGCTGGCTGGCCGAGGCGGCAGTACGTGACGGCGCAAACGCGGACGCGTTGCGACGTCATGCCGCAGAAGAGTCGGACCACATCGCGATGTGGGAGCGCTTCGCCTGGGCACTCGACATCGACGCGGAATCGCTTCGTGACGCTCCTCCCAATGCAGCGACGGCGGCGTTCATTGCGACCGGCGATGAGCTCGTTTCCATAGGTCATGGCGCAGCGGTCGTATGGTCGATCGAAGCTCAGTCGCCGGCGGTTTCTGCGGAGAAGCTGCGCGGGCTGCGGGCGCACTATGGCATCGACGCTCGCAGCGGCGGAGAGTACTTCGCGGTCCATCAGGAGCTCGACCGGGAACACGAAGCAGCGCTGCGCGACGTCATGCGCTCGCACGACGCCCCGACTCAGATTGCTGCTCCCCAAAGCGCAGCCGCCACGCTCGCCTGCATGTGGGATCTGCTCAGCGCCATTCCAACGAGCTCGGGGAACGCCGCCTAGCCGGGGCAGGTCCGCAGCACGAGGAGACGAGAACGTAAACGGACCGCCTCAACGGCTCTTTGCCGTTTGAGGTTTTCGCCGTCGCCAAAAGAGGCGGCGACGCAGGCAAAGCGAGGCACACATGGCGGACCTAATAGAGCCAGATCATCCTTTTACTAATCTGATACTGCTCATCGAATTCAACCCGCATGTCAATCGTCAATTCTATGACGACCCTCATTTCCCGGACCATATCAACAAACTCTTAGAAGGCGAGGGCTACGCGCCTTTTCGGCTGACGGAGTCGCAACGGGAGGTCTTATCAAAACGTCCACCCCACTATCCGTCATATGCCAGTCCCGGCGACATCAACAACGAAATTGATAAGGAATTCAAACTCGCGGGTAAGAGTCACGACTCCGACAACGTCGTGGCTGTTCTGCACGTCCAAGTCTTTCCGGTGCGCAAATAACAGGCGCCCACGATAACTCGTGGCCGGCGCGCTGACGATCGTCGGCTCCGGTATCCAGACCGGGCGGGATATAACGCGCGCCGCTTCCGATTGCGTTCGCCAGGCAGACAAAGTGCTCTATCTGGCGACTGAGCGAGTTACCACGACGTGGCTGCGCGAGCTCAACGCAAGTGCCGAGTCGCTCCACCGTTTTTATGGCGTGGACAAACCCCGCCAGCGCACCTATGCTGAAATGGTTGATTACATTCTCTCATTCGTGCGGGCTGGCCGCAACGTGTGCGTCGTCTGCTACGGTCATCCCGGAGTGTTCGCAGATCCCATGCATGAGTCAATACGCGTCGCACGGCGCGAGGGCTTCCGCGCCCGGCTGCTGCCCGCCATCTCCAGCATTGATTGGCTTTACGCAGACCTCGCCGTCGACCCGGCACAAGGCTGCCAGATCTATGAAGCGGCTGATTTCCTGACGCGTCGTCCGCGCTTTGATCCGACGAGCGGACTCGTCTTGCTTCAGGTTGGCATCATCTGGGAAATGAACTATCCCGCGAAATGCAACAGCGACGGGTTTTGTAAGCTCGCGGCGTACCTTGCGCACACGTATGATCCTGATCATGAGGTAGTGATATACGAAGCTGCGCAATACTCTATCTCCGATCCATCCATCCAGCGTATCCAGCTCAAAATGGCATCCCGGGTCGTGCTCTCGCTCGCATCGACGCTGTACGTGCCTCCCAAGGGAACGTCGCAGCACAGCGGAAACGAATAGCACACCGGGAGGGTAGCCCTTGGCAACCCAGCGCACGCGCGGCACCCGCCTGATCGGCAGACAAAACCAGCTCGAGCTCTTGGCAGAACGGCTTCGTTCGGCACGCAACGGTGAGGGCTCGATCGTCATTGTGGCGGGTGAAGCCGGGTCGGGTAAGACACGGCTGCTGCTTGAATTTTGCGAGTCACTGCCCGAAGCCAATGCGCGCTGCGCGGTCGGCCGCTGCCTCGAATACATACAACTGCCGTACGCCCCGCTGTTGGCCGTGCTCGGAACGCTCATTTCGGCGGATCCCTCGGTGCTTGCCAGCCAGACAAACGTTCGCGACGGGCTGCTGCACCTCGTGCCGGAACTGCGATCGCAGGTGGACTCGCAGGCCGCTCCCCTGCCGGATAAATTACGGCAATTCAACATGATGGCCGAGGCGCTCCAGCGTTTCGGGCGCGATCGGCCGACGGTCGCCATCATCGAGGACCTGCATTGGGCAGACAGCGGCACGCTTGAAATGCTGCTGCACCTCTTGCCGTTCATCGCCAACAGCCGCGTCCTGGTCGTTGTCACGCACCGCAGCGAACTGGCGCGAGACCATCCGCTCCGTTCCATGCTTGCCAAGCTCGAGCGCGATCGGCTGGTCTTTCGCACGAACTTAGAACCGCTGGACAGCGCTCACATGCACCTGCTCGTGCTGCAGGCGATGAAAGACCGCGAAGCCCTGCCGCCCCACATGATCAATGCCATCTGTGCAAAAGCGGAAGGCAATCCGCTTTTTGGCGAGGAGCTGCTCAAAGCGGCATTAGGCGGCGTGGTTGCGCTGGATCAGCGTCTGCCCAGCACCCTGCTCGAGGTGATCCGCGACCGTTTTCGCGGTCTGAGCGAGTCGGAACGCTCTACCCTGACGTGTGCTGCCGCCATTGGGAGAAGATTTCGCGCCGAGTTCCTGGCGCAGTTGCTCGGTCGGCAGGTCGAACACATCATCCCCGCCCTGCGGCACGCGTTGGATGTTGACTTGATTGAAGAGGCACGCAACGGCGCTGTCTACTACAGTTTCAAACACGAACTGCAGCGGCAGGCGGTCTACAGCGAATTGCTCGACGCCGAGGCACGGCCGCTGCATGAAAAGATTGCGCATGCTCTTGAAGCCGCAAACGCCGACGAGCACCTGGTGGAGCTGTCGCATCATTTTTGGCTTGCCCGCGACACGGAAAAAGCTGCCCACTACAACGAGCGTGCGGGGGATGCTGCTCTTTCGGTTTTCGCCTACGGTGATGCCGCGCTGAACTACGAGCGCGCGCTCCAGGCTGCGACGACCGTTGGTTCGCGCCGCGCGGAGCTCAACCTCAAGCTCGCAAAGGCCCTGCACCAAAGCGGCTTTGGCCAGCGTGCCAAGGAAGCAGCCACGGCGGCGCTCGTCCACTACCAGGTAACCGACACGCAACGTGCGGCAGAGATCTGCCTCGATCTCGCGCAGCTTTGCTTCGACCTCAGTGACTATGCTGGTGTGGGCCAGTTTGCGCAGCGAGCGCTGGCGCTGATCGACGGCGATCCTACAAATCCCATATTTTTTGCCGCTCAGGTGGAACTGATGGCGCTGCACACCCACAGCTGGGACCCCGAAAAAGCCCGCTATCACATGCAGCAGGCAGAGCTCTTCGTCGGCTCGCCACCAGTCACCGCCAAGATACGATTTCTTCAGTCCAAGACTGCCATCGAGGCATGCACGGGGTTCCCCGAGCGCGCGCTCGAGGAAACCAAAGCTGGTGCGGCACTCGCGGCAAACGGCAACGATTTTCGCAGTGCGCTTCGCATTTGGGATAGCTTTGCGACGGGAATGGCCCAAATTGGCGAGCGCGACTACGCACTGCGCGGCTTCGATGAGGCGCAGGCTGTCGCCGATCGGCATAACGTCGGCGGGCTGAGCGCTCGCTGGCTGTCGATCGATCTCGCTCAAGCCAAATTACAGTTTGGCGATCTGCAGAAAGCGTGCCAACTCGTGGAGCAGGCGCTGGCCGCCGGCATCGACCTGCCGGCGTTCCGTCTTGCCGTCGCCGAAACAGGGATACTGGCAGGCTTGTGGCTCGAACACGAGGACCTCGTCGTGCGCTGCGCTCAACCCGACCTTGTGGATTTTGCGCTTCAATCAAGCGACGCCGCCGCGCTGAGCGCACTGGCCTCGTTTGTGCAGTGGCATGCAGCCCAAGGACGTCCCGGCGAAGCTCGCGCCCTGCTGCGCCGTGCATTTGCCGCCCACCAAGCGATCAAGTCGAAAACGGGCCCGGGAGATATCTACAAACTGCTTGTTTCGATGGCTGCCCACGGCGATGACGAAGACGCGCGGCAGGCGCGCACTATTTTGGAGCAGACGGCGAAAACGTTAATCGTTCGCTCGAGCCCCGCTTATCTGGCGTTGATCGACGCCTATATCGTTGCTCGCACACCCAATCGTTCCAAAGACGAGACGAACGAACCGGCGCTGGAGGCTGCGCGGATGTTTCGCGAGATCGGCTGGCCTCACTACCAGGCGCAAGCCCTCGAGCTCGCCGGCAAGAAGGAAGAGGCGCTTTTGACATACCGCAGCATCGGCGACGTGCGCGACGCCAAGCGGCTGGAGTCAGCATTAGCGCCTCCCACTCGTCATGGTCGTGCGCCCAACGAGCTCACCGCTCGCGAACGCGAAATCCTCGAGCTCATGATCACCGGGCAGACCAACCGCGCAATTGCGAAAACGCTCGTCATCAGCGAACGGACAGTCGAGAATCATGTTTCAGCCATACTCGCTAAATGCCAAGTGGCGTCTCGCGCAGAACTCATCGCCAAACGTAAAAGTAGCCCAACGCTGAAAGGAGATAGCTCATGAATCGTGTGGTCGCATCGTTGTTTGCCATCGTCATCTTGCTCGCATCATGGTTGCCGGCATCGGCCGCCTCCAATCAACCGTTCTTTCAAGGATTCTGGCGCTGTGCCGGAGGTGGAACGCTCAATGTGACCCCATCCTTCGGGCCTTGGCTCAGTTATCGGAGCACGTCCGGTGGCAACGTCGCCCAATCGTATCTCTATAACGACATGGGCGGCGGCGGATGGGTTAATACTGGAATCGATAGCGCCGGCGGGTACTGGACGATGACCTCAACCGGCTGGAAAGACAGCGACCTCACGTTCAACGGCACGTATACGAACAATTCGAGAACCGTATCGCAACGCCAGATCGTCACGCGCAATGCGAATAATGCCATGACGATCCGAACATGGCGCAACGATACGCTGGTGGGTCACGTCGGCTGCAACAAATGATCGCCGCTTAGCGCGGCTGCCCGGATGCGGATGAGCGGCGGCCGCGCCGCTCATCCGTGCCCTTGAGCGAGGCGAGAGGTTCAAGCTCGTATTCGACGTTCGCCAAGCCGGCGTCGACGACGGCTGCAATCACCTGGCTGGCGGGCTTGTAGCACGGCCCCGACTCGTCGATGGGAACCCGATTGTCCACATTGACAACAATGCCGGCAGCGCGATAGCGATCCTCGATCGCGCGCCGGTCGAGTCCGCGCAGGGCAGACGAGCGCGACAGCCGCCGGCCGGCGCCATGGTTGACCGAGAACGCACTGCGCTGCGCTCCCTGCAAGGGACGCAGGATATAGCTTCGATCGATGTTGCTGCCCGGAATGAGCACGGGATGGCCGTTGCTTTCCCACATGGTCCCTGCCAAGGCGGGATGGCCCGCCGGAAATGCGCGCGTTGCTCCCTTGCGGTGTACCCACACGTCGCCGAACTCCGGATGCTGTTCGAGCTGAACGAGGTTGTGGCTGATTTCGTAGATCAGCTCGAGCGGCGCGTCAAAGACGTCTTCGAAGGCGCGCGCGATCTGCTCGTAAATGATGAGCCGGTTGACGATGGCGAAATTGCCGCCGGCCGAAACCGCGTTGAGATACTCGCGGTAATGGATAGAATCCGGCGTGAAATAGCCGAGATCGAGTTGACTAACAACGTTGGGTTTTTCGGCTTTGGCCATGTCGAAGTAGTTGGTGGCGAGCCCATGGCCGAAGCCACGGCTACCGGTGTGCACTTGCACGAAGAGTGAATCGGTCTGCACGCATCGCTGCAGCTCGATGAAATGGTTGCCGCCGCCCAAACTGCCAAGCTGGCCGATGCCGCGTTCAGGCCTTCCTCGCCCGCCCCAGGGAATTTTCCAATCATCGTCGACCGGCAGACGGTTACGCTCGGTGCGGCGGCGGTCGACGTTGGGCGCGTACTTTTCGACGTAATGATCGGCGCCACCGCGCACGATGCGTTCGAACTCGGCGTCGTCAAGCTCGCGGAGCACGCGGCTGCGGCTACCGGTGCCCATATCGACGCGCCGGCTGACCTCCAAATTGAAAGCCAGCCTCTTGTCCGGCGTTGCTCGAGCGACCGGCACAGTCGAGCGCGCGGAGACCATGCCGCAGCCGATGTCATAGCCGACTGGGCCCATGGCAACCGCGCCGGATTCGGCATCAGTCAAGATAACGCAGCCCACCGGCACGCCGTAGCCGGAATGGACGTCGGGTGTGATGACCACAACTTTAACGCCTGGAAATGACGTTGCGTTGAGCAGCTGCTTGTAGACAGCGTCGTCGACGTCGTCAAGCAAGGCGTCGCTCAGAAAGAGGCGCACCTCCACGCCTTTGGTTTCTTCGCTGACGAGCGAGTAGTAGCCGCGCTGGTCCCGGCGAAGCTGGTCGCGCCAGCGCGGCAATGCAGCGTCCATCGTCCGATCGTGTTCCTTATGCTATCTTAATGTTCTTCGCGCTGCGAAGGCGCAGTTGCGCAGCGCCTTGAAGGGCATCAAGGTGCTCTATCGGTTCTCGCTCGGGTGGGCACGCTATACCCGCGGCGTTCGAGAGCGCTATAAGCTTCTGATGACACCCGCGCATCGCGGGTTCTTCACGCCCTGGCTAGCGTATGTCGTCTTCGTGGCGACCGCCTTTCGTTGGCAAACCGATCTGCTGCTCCTGGCTGTGCTGTGGTGGCGCCGATGCGAGACGCCCTCGATCTCAAGGCTCGAGCACGAGGTACTCTGGCTGCCGGTCGCCATGCTGCTGGCCATTGCGGTCATGATGATCTCGTTGATTCCGGTGCAAAGGGGGTACCTTCGCGCTGTACCGCTCTGGATAGCCGAAGCGCTGGTCACCCTCATACCGATCAGTGCGCTCATGACCCTGATCGGGCTTGGCTTTTACTGGATCGATCTAAAGACCGCCTGCGGCTGACCATCTCTGCAATGCGCGGATGCTCGCCGTCGACGGTCCGAATCCAGCGCCCAAACGGTGGCACCTTTTCGCCGACGCGGAAGAGAAAGTAATAGGCGCTGACGTCACCCACCTGGGAAAAGCGCCGCTTCAGATCGGCTGCGGCCTCATCATAATGCTTCAACGATCGGAGATAGCGCCGCAAGCCGCCGTTGTCCTGATCAAGCTCCAGAATCGTCTGCGCATTCCGAATCGTTGCCTCGATCTTGCGCTGGCTGTGCACAATGCCAGGCTGGCTCATAATCCGTTTGACATCCCGGTCGCGATAGCGCGCGACCTTACGCGGATCGAAATCCTCGAACGCTTCGCAGAGAGAATCCCATTGGCGGTCGATCGCTGCCCAGCTCAGACCGGCTTGAAAGACGGCCCGGCTCAAGACCGCCAGATAGTCGCTGAGCGTCGGTGACGGAATCCGCTTATGTGTCTCGCCGCCCACTAACTGCGTTCGAACGCCGCAGCGTCGTCCGCATCGATGATGTCAAAGAACAGCCCGCTTGGGATTTGTCGATGGTTTGGGTACATTTTTTCAATCCGCGGCCGGTCCTCGGGGGCGACATCGCTCATGCGGCGTTGCGAAAGCAGGCGGTTTGCGTCTTCGTGCTTGCTCGCATCCGAGTGCTCGAGCACCCATTGCGCAACCTCGTCGTCTGAGGCTGCGCGCGCAACTTCCGCTTGCAATGCTTCGACGGGGATGCCGATCGTGGTGAGCAACCGCACGCTGAAACCATCGATCTTGTAGTCGCCGATCTTGCCGCCGGGTAGGAGCGCTCGCATCTTGTCGATCGTCCGAGGCAGCATCACGAGACCCGCCAGCTTCTCGCGCGGACTGCGCGGCGGGCGTTTGGTCAAGTCGAGCGGTTGCATGATCGTTATTCTCCTGGCGATAACGTGGGGGTTAAAACTTCCTTGCGCAAACGGCTATGCCTGTATCCGTAAAACGCGTAGATGATGACGCCCACCGCGAACCAGACCACAAAGCGAAGCAGCGTCGGTACCGGCAGCCCCTTGATGAGATAGAGACACCCGACCAGGCCGAGGATCGCAACAACCGGTCCGGCCGGAGCGCGAAACGGACGCTGAGCATGCGGATGAATGATGCGCAGAATGAGGACACCCAGACAGACGATTGCAAATGCAGACAGCGTGCCGATGTTGACAAGCTCGAGCAACTTTTGCAGCGGGATCAAGGCCGCCATGATCGCCACGATCACGCCGGTGATCATCGTCATGCGCGCCGGCGTGCGGAACCGAGGGTGAATTTTGGCAACCGACTCGGGCAACAAGCGGTCGCGCGCCATAACGTAAAAAATGCGAGTCTGGCCAAGCAGGGAGGTCAGCATGACCGAGATGTTGCCGGCGATAGCCCCGATCGTGACGAAGGCAACGAAAATCGGGGCATTGCCCGCCATGCGCGCCGCCTGGCTCATGGCTGCGTTCGAATCGATGTGCTGCCACGGTACGATGCCAACCGTGATGTAGGCGACGATCATGTACAGGATTCCGCCGATGATGAGCGAGCCGATGATGCCGATCGGCACATCGCGCCGCGGGTTTTTCGACTCCTCGGATGCGACGGTGACGGTATCGAAGCCGATATAAGCAAAGAACACCAGCGCCGCGCTTGCCAAGATGCCGTTCGTACCGGTGGGCGCAATCGGATGAAGGTGCTTGGCCGAGACGGCAGTGATCGACGTGGCGATAAACACCACGAACGCAACGATCTGCAAGATGACAAATGCCGCGTTCGTGCTGGCGGATTCGCGGATGCCGATGGCGAGCAGGATGCTCATCCCGAGCACGCCGAGCGCGGCAATGACGTCGACCTGCGTCGTGGCTAGATCGATGGCATGCAGCGTGGTGAAGTGCCAGCCAAAGAGATGAGCGGGTGCGGTGACAGCGCCGAGCTTTGCAGTCTGCGCCCAGCTCGGCAGCGTGATGCCGATGCTCTTCAGAAGATCTTGCACGTAGCCTGACCACGACGAGGAAACGGGCGCCGCGCTGATCCCGTATTCCAAGATGAGATCCCAGCCAATGACCCACGCGACCAGTTCGCCCAGCGTCGCATACGCATACGTATAGGCGCTGCCGGCCACCGGAACCATCGACGCAAACTCCGCGTAGCAGAGCGCGACAAAAATGCAGACGACGCCGGAGACGGCGAACCCGATAATGACGCCGGGGCCCGCCACTTGCGCGCCGACACCGATGGTGGTGAAGACGCCGCCCAACATCGTTCCAAGGCCAATCGCCAGGAGCGCAGGCCAACCGAGGACGCGGCGAAGTTTTGGACCTTCTTCGTCCGGCCGAACGCGATCGAGCGGCTGGACCGCAAAAAGCTGTTTAAGCGACACTCATAGGTCCGCCCATAGAGGTCGCCCTTTTTCCCTAGTGGAGCGGCGGACCTTGTCGCAACGCCCCTTTCAGGTCCGCGAGTGAACTAGCGCCTTCCTCGATTGAAGCGCGTGGCAGCCATTGGCCTAACCACAGGTTCCTGTCCGGATGCGCGCAGCAGCGCGTCAACGAAATAGTTCGCCGCCGACTCCGACGAGCGAGCGACGTTTGGATCGTATTGCCGCTTCAACGGTTCAGCTGCGCTGCTGCGCAGCTCAACTTCCCAAAGTTCGTTCGACCATGTTGCTGCCACGACTGCGTCGCGATAGCGAGCAGTCGTTCCGTCTTTGCCGACTTTGGTCTCGTCGAGCTGGGTTCGAATTGCTTCAAAAAAGCTCTGAATATACTTATCCGCTTCCACAGAAAATCTCCCTTGCGATGGACTATACGTATTCGACGTCAGCGTGCCCGACTCCGTCCACAATACGCCCCTCTTCGTCGGTCCGAGGGCCACTCACAATTGCCGGCGAAATGCTGCCGCATGGGCTTTCAATATGGCTTGAGGCCTCGCTTTGTTCTGCTGCTGGCGGCCGCGCTCGTTGCGATCTTTGGATCGTTGCGTCCGTTGGATGCCGATGCCCAGTTGAAGATTGGGTTGGAAACGCTCTATCTTAGCGGCACGCATTTTGAAACGCACGCCAGCATCCGCGAGGCGTTTGTCGCGCCCATCCTGCATGTATCGTTGGCCAGCCGGCGCCTCGAGTTCCAGGCCGAGGGCATTCCCACCGTCGGTATCACATCGTCCGGATCGTCGCCCAGCTTCGGGTCGATCACCACCAAGGTCGGATTCATCGATAGCGCTGTCCGCTTTGCGGTTGATTCGAACGCGCGCCTATGGCTCGGCCTCGGCGGCATCGTGATCAACCAGAGGACGCAGTATCTCCATTCGACTGACCCCTTCTTATACCAGACAGAGAGCTCGCGCGTCTCGGGCCCACGCTATGAAGCACAGATCAGGCTTCCGTTGCGCAGCAACGCGTTGATCGTCGGATTCGCCGGCACACCCAATCTCTACGGCACGGTATTCTTCGAGAATTGCCAATTGTGCTTTTTCAAATCGTTACACGCGCCGGAGAAGGGTGCCATGACCGATGTCACCGGCATGTTTGAGACGCAGCACGCGCACTCCAGCTGGGATATCGGATTTCGGTTCATCAACTACTCGGCCGTCTATCCGCAGTACCACATATTGGCAGACCGCAATGTCGGTGGCGGTTTGAGTCTGCGTTACAGTTATTCGTTCGGTCAGTGATGTGCGCGCCCTCAGAAGCATCGGACCTCTGAAGCATCGGACCTCTGAAGCATCGGACCTTCAGGTCCGATAGAAGACGAAGAAGCGGACTTTGAAGCAGCGGACCTTGAAGCAGCGGACTTTGAAGCAGCGGACTTTGAAGCAGCGGACCTTTAGGTCCGCTTCGTAGCGCGATTTTGTCCG
>JALYZV010000021.1 GCA_030948685.1 Vulcanimicrobiota bacterium
TGCGGCCGTACAAACCTCGCGCGGTTCCTTATACGCGAATCATCGTCGATGCCGCCGGCCGCATCCCGCTCAAAGCCAAGGTCACGAAAGATCAACTCCGCGCGCGCACCATTGTCGCAACAACTGATCTCATGCCGCAAACGACCCGCGACGCACTCATCAAGCGCGGCGTCACGGTTCTGAACTGCGCACGCGAGGCGGATGATCGCGTCGATCTGGGAGACCTACTCGCCAAGCTCGCGCAGTCCGGCATCATTTCCGTGCTGTGTGAAGGCGGCCCCACGCTGGCCGGGTCACTGCTGGCGGGTCGCTTTGTCAACCATGTTGACTGGCTCGTTGCGCCGCTGCTGCTCGGCGGAGCGAACGCAATTCCCGTCATCGCGAACGTCAGCCGCGACATACCGCTGCGCTTGGAAACGGTGCGGCGTCTCGGCGACGACGTGCTGGTCAGCGCAGAGGTGACCGCCTAATGTTCACCGGTCTGATCTCTCACATGGCCAAAGTTTTGAACGTGACGCCGAACGCAGGCGGCTTAGAGCTTGCGATCGAGAAGCCCGTCGGATTCATCGGTGCACAAGACGGGGACAGCATCGCGATCAACGGCGTTTGTCTGACCGTGAAGCGTCACGATGACGCGCTGGTTTTCGATGTCATACCGGAAACGGTCGCACGGTCGAACATCAGCGAGCTCAAAAAGGACGACCTCGTCAACATCGAGCCCAGCCTGCGCTTCGGAGACTTCGTTGGCGGTCATATGGTGTACGGCCACGTGGATGCGACATGCAAAATCGTGCGCCTCGACCCGGAGGGGCAAGGCTATCGCATGTGGTGCGAGACGCCGCCGGCCTTGCGCAGTCTGATCGTCGAGAAGGGTTATGTCAGCCTGGACGGAGCCAGTCTCACGATCGCGGCAGTCGAAGCACACCGGTTTGCAGTCGCCCTCATCCCCGAGACGTTAAAACGCACAACCTTGGGGCGGAAAGGCGTTGGCCTTTCCTTAAATATAGAAGTCGATCCCGTCGCCCGCTACGTCGCCGCGCAGCTGCAGGATCGCGCCAACGCCGCACAGGCGCGCGAAACAACTCGAGGTCGATAGATGCCGCTCGCCACAATCGAAGAAGCCATCGCCGACGTCCGGGCCGGAAAAATGGTCATCGTCATGGATGACGAGGACCGGGAGAACGAAGGCGACCTCACGATGGCCGCACAGACGGTCACACCCG
Source organism: Vulcanimicrobiota bacterium (assembly GCA_030948685.1). Lineage (GTDB taxonomy): Bacteria > Vulcanimicrobiota > Vulcanimicrobiia > Eremiobacterales > Eremiobacteraceae > JAFANK01. Next base: position 1,224 of record JALYZV010000021.1, read on the forward strand.
AGGCCGTCAACTTCATGACCAAGTTTGGCCGCGGCCTGATCTGCGTTCCCATCATCGCAAAGCGCCTTGATGAGCTGCACATTCCCATGATGGTTGCGGACAACACCTCGCGTTTCGAAACCGCGTTTTCAGTTTCTGTCGAGGCGAAGGGCCGCACGACCACCGGTATTTCGGCGCACGACCGCTGCGCGACGATCCAGGCGCTGCTCGATCCGCATGCCAAGCCAAGCGACTTCGTTAGTCCTGGCCACACCTTCCCGTTGCGCGCCCGCGACGGCGGCGTGCTGGTGCGGGCGGGCCAAACCGAAGCCGCAGTCGATCTGGCGCGGCTGGCCGGGCTCTATCCGGCGGGCGTCATTTGCGAGATTTTGGCCGAGGACGGCGCCATGATGCGCCGCGCTCAGCTTGAGGTCTTCGCAGCCGAGCACAATCTCAAGCTCGTCACCGTCAAGGACCTGATCGCCTATTGCATGCGGCACGAGAAACTCGTGCGCCGCATTGCAACCTTTGAGCTGCCGACGCGCTTCGGCACCTTTACCGGCTACGGCTATGAGTCTGACGTCGACGGGGCGTGCCACGTCGCGGCCGTCATGGGTGAGGTTGGCGACGGGAAGGACATCCTCGTCCGCGTGCACTCCGAGTGCTTGACCGGCGACGCGCTGGGCTCGAAGCGTTGCGATTGTGCAGCGCAACGCGACGCCGCACTTGAAATCATTGCCAAAGGCGGACGTGGCGTCTTCCTCTATCTGCACCAGGAAGGCCGCGGCATCGGACTATCTAATAAGCTGCGCGCCTACGAGCTGCAAGATCACGGTGCCGATACCGCCGAAGCAAACGAGCGGCTCGGGTTACCGGTGGACAAGCGAGACTATGGCATCGGCTCACAGATTCTGCACGATCTCGGCGTGCGCGAGATGAAGATCATCACCAACAATCCTCGCAAGATCGTGGGCCTTGAGGGGTATGGGCTAAAAATGGTCGGGCGCGTGCCGCTGATCACCCAGGGCGACGAATTCAACGCACGTTATCTGCAGACCAAACGAGAAAAGCTGGGTCATATCTTCGAATCAAGCGACGGCATCAAGGCGGGAAGCCAAACGCGCGAAGGCGTTTGAGCGTGCGCTTTGCGATTGTCCGTGCGCTCTTCAACGGTGAGATCACGGCGCGGCTGCTGTCGGGTGCACGCAAAGCATTGCAGACTGCGCACGTCTCACAGCGCAACGTCGACGTTTATGAAGTCCCGGGCGCATTCGAACTCCCGCTGGCCGCCTTGTGGCTGGCGCAGTCAGACCGCTACGATGCAATCGTCTGTCTTGGCTGCGTCATCCGTGGAGAGACGCCGCATTTCGAGTATGTGGCGGGCGAAGCGGCGCGCGGAGTCGCCGATGTCGCGCTCGCGACTGCAGTCCCGGTTATCTTCGGCGTGTTGACCACCGAAAACGTGAAGCAGGCGCGCGCACGGTCGGCCGACGTGGCACGCGGCCAGGTCCACGGCGAAGGTTCGGCTCGCCTCAGCAACAAGGGCTACGAAGCTGCGCAAAGCGCCGTAGCGATGGCTGCGCTTGCGCAGAAAATTCGCCGGCGCAAGAAAAAATAGCGGCGCCACATGGTGCCGCTTGAGAACGTCAAGCGAGTGACGGGTAGTGTACCGCGTTGCCGGCCAGATGCCACATCAGGAAGAGGAACGCAGCCAGCCCGACGGCCTGTGATCCGAGCATCCACTTTTCAATCGACGCCATGGGCGCCTCGCGAGAGCTGAGCGCAACCCGCACGCGCCCGCCGTCCAACGGGTAGATCGGAATGAGGTTGAAGAGATTGATGAAAAACGCAGTCGAGGCAAGCGCGTACCAGATTGGCGCCTTGGTTGCGACCCCGATGGCGTAACAGGCCAAGGCGCCCACCGTTCCCAGCGCCGGTCCGGCCAGGGCAATGACCGCAGCGGCCTTAGCGTTCGGCGGCATTTCCTTCATCGCAACAAACGCGCCGACAAATGGAATGAAGATCGGCACGCTTGCCTTCAGACCGTATGCTCGAATGGCGATGACGTGGCCGAACTCGTGCACCAAGATCAAGAGCACAAAACCGGTGGCAAACCAAAAGC
>JALYZV010000051.1 GCA_030948685.1 Vulcanimicrobiota bacterium
GTCGATGGAACGTTGGAGGTCATCCTGCCAGTTGCAGCAGCGACTGGCGTGATGATGCTCGCGGTCATCCCGCTACTTACTAGCGGTGGCATTACGCAAATAATGTTCGTCGGTCTCGTGTGGCCTATCGTCTTCGCACTGTTGGCCTCGCTCATGGTATCGATGACGCTGACACCTTTGCTGGCCGCTTATCTCTTCACCGGTTTAGAGTCCAAGCCGTTTGGCTGGCGCACCCGTCTTGACGAGACAGTCACGCGCGGGCTACAACCCGCCCGTCAGGCACTCAAAAAAGTCGAAGACGCTTACCGTCATGGTTTGCGCTGGAGCCTTGCGAATCGCATCACGCTTCTCGGGAGCGCTGCTATCCTGACCTATGTCGCGCTGTCGCTGATTCCGTTTATCGGCAGCGAGATGATGCCGCTTGCCGACACAGGCCAAGGGAGCGCGTATCTCGAGGCTGATCCCGGCACCTCATTTGCCGGAATGAACGAGAAGGCCAAAGCGTTCGAGCGGATCCTGCAGGCTCAGCCTGAGATCGAAAAGGTTTCGGCCGAAATCGGGGAGGAGCCAGCCGGCTCGTACTTCACTGGTGGTGCCATGAATGGGGTGTACGCAGCGTCGTATACGATTACGTTTGTTGTTCCCAAGGAAAATCGTAAGCGAACAATCTGGCAAGTTATGGACGACGTGTATCGGCAAGCCCGCGCCACTATCCCTGGGGTGCGCCGCATCGCGCTCAAGGAAATGGGGAGCGATGTCATGTCCACAACCAACGCACCGGTCGAGCTACTGCTCAGCGGGCCTAACCAAAGCGAACTCCATTGGCTTGCAGATCAGGTGGGCGACATCGCTCGACGAGAGCCGGGGCTCGTGCAAGCGGCGACCTCGACGACACTGGCACAGCCCGAGCAAACAGTTCTTATCGACCGAACGCGCGCTTCGCAAATCGGCTTGATGCCGAGCGACGTTCTCACGCAAGTCTACTATGCGACCCATGGCGGTCTCACCACCGAGTACTTCAACCCCGAAAATCTGCGCCATGATACAATCCTCATCCGCTATGGGGGTCAAGATCGCGCCACGTCAGGCGACCTCTCAAGCGTTCAAATCGTCGGCAAGAATGGGGGAGTCGTGCCGCTGACCGGTTTGGCTCGCATCGTGCGATCCGTAGCGCCCACCGCCATCGAACATGATGGTTTGCGTCGCACGGTCTCCGTGCTCGGCTACTATCGCAAAGGTGGTCGCGGCGAGATGGCCCTCTCCATGGACGTGTTGATGGGAGCGTTGGCGTCAGTGCCGTTGCCGGTCGGCTACAGCATCGATATGCGCGGCGACATGACGGAGATGATGACGAGCTTTACGCGACTGCTTGACGCCATGGCGATCGCGGTCGTGTTCATCTATCTGCTACTCGTCGCGCAGTTCCGTTCATTCGTGCAGCCGCTCGTCATGCTGCTCGCGATTCCCCTCCAGCTCCTCGGAGTCTTCGGAGCGCTGTTGTTGGCACATCAGAATTTCTCAACCGTGTCCATCTTGGGCATTGTAGTGGCAAACGGCATGGCGGTGAGCAACGCGATCCTGTTGCTCGATCTCATCATCCGAAGGCGCGCGGAGGGCATGCCGCGCGATGAGGCAATCTTGGAAGCTGGTCCCATCCGGTTGCGCCCAATTCTGATGACCACGATCGTCAGCATCATTGTGCTTGCGCCGGTGGCGTTTTTCCCAAAGACCGGCGTTGACGCGTTCTCGCCTCTTGCCACAGTGATTATCGGCGGCTTTGGCATTTCTACGCTACTAACTCTGTTCGTCGTGCCTGTGCTCCACGCGACCTTTGATGATCTGGCGGAGTGGTGGCGCCGTCGCCAACTTGGTTTGCGCGAGGAGAGCGCGCATGCGTAGGGCGCTGTTCGCAGCGGCGGTCATGTTGGCGGCTTTGCAGCCGGCACAGGCTGCGCCGCAGCAATGGAATGGGCCGCTGTCGCGGGCGCAGGCGATCGCGCGTGCGACCTCGGCTGGGTTCGACGTTCGCATGGCGATGGCAGATGCCGCGTCAGCACGTGGGCAGGCTATCGGACAGTATGGCGCGGTGCTGCCTCAGGTGGCGATATCCGGTAATCACATCAATGCCCATCTGCCGCAGTTCGGCATGCCCGAAGCGGTTCAAACATACGCATCGGTGACGGCAAGCGTGCCGCTGTTCAATCTTGCCGGATATTCGGGCGTTCGTGCGGGCAGGCTTTCAGCCGATGCTGCTTCAGCGGATTTCAGTGCAACGGTGAACGACGCTGCTTTGAATGCGGTGAAGGCCTACGATCGTGCACTGCTTGGCGCTGCTGCGGCCCAAGCGCAGCAAGTTGCGGTCTCGGACCAGGAGACAAACGTGCGGCTCGTCGAGCTTCGCGTTCGCACGGGCAAGATGCCACGTTACGAGCTCGCTCGCGCTCGCGCCGCGTTGGCACAGGCACAGCAAATGGCAGAAGATGCAGCGGCCGAACGCGATGAATCGTCCAACGACTTGAAGCTGCTTCTCGACTTCGATATGATGTCGACCTTGATCATCCCCGATAAGTTCGAAACGTCACTATATACTGACACGCTAGGAGCTGTGACGCAGCGGGCACTGAAGCAGCAACCCGCAGTGCTCGCAGCACGTCTGCGTTACGACGCCGCACGCGCAGCGCTCGACCAAGCGCGAGAAGCCTACGCGCCGACCGCGGCCGTAACCGGGCAGACCTACAACGGAAACTCCAACCCGCAGCTTGGCTCGTCAGGCGGACAGGTTGGCGTGTCTGTGACGCTGCCGATCGTCGACGGCGGCACTCGCCACGGCGCATTAGTCCAAGCGAGCGCCGGCCTGACAAAGACGGAAGCTGATTTTGAACGTCAGCAATTGATGGTGCAGGTCGCTGTGGCGAATGCATGGCGCGAGCTCGACGCGGCACACCGGAACCTGCAGACAGCACAGGCAGCCTTGGATGATGCGTCGGAAAGCCTTCGCGTTGCGCGCTTGCGGCAACAAGCGGGTAAGGGAACGCAATTGGAAGTGCTCGATGCCCTCGCCGTCGCTGCAAACTCGCGTCTCGGGGTGCTTCACGCACAAGAACGATACGATGTCGCAATCGCCGGTGTGCACCACGCTGCCGCCGATCCATGGTGAAGGAGCACAAAACATGCAAAAAGTCTTCACAGTCATAGCCGCGCTCACACTACTCGCCGGCTGTTCAACCAAAACTGGCTCGGCAGGAAGCTCAAATGCACCAGTCTCTTCAAGCGGCGATTTCTCGATGACCCTCGCGTTTGAACCCACGCCCCCAAAACAGGGAGCCGAAACACTCACCTTGACCATAAAGGACAGCAACGGGAATCCAGTCAAGGGTGCCAGCCTGACCATTGCAACGACAATGCCCGCTATGTCCATGACCGGCCCTTCGCTTAAGCCGCAAAACAACGGGGACGGCACCTATTCGGTCGTTACCAATCTAAACTACGGAACAAAATGGGTCTTTGATGTGACCGCGTCGGCTGCTGGCAAGTATGGGAAGGCCGAATTCGCTCAAGATGTTCCGTGAACCGCTGCGTAATGTCGTCCAGCACGCGCGTGCACCGACAGTTCGCCTTCAGGCACCTCGGAATCGTCGCTGTCGCCTTCTTACTGTTTCTGCGGCTGCAGTCAGCGGGACTCGCAGGGACCTATAAACAGTACAGCGACGCTTCAATGACGGCGTTGCTGCAGGGTTTTTACCATCTTGGTTATTGGCGTCAATGTGTAAGCGGCTGCAGCTTCGGTAATCACGATTGGGGTTCCGACTCTCTTACCAGTACGCTCTTCTTTCATTGGAAAGCGACTCATGACCCGGCGGTGCTTCCGTACTTTGAAAAACTCGTTCAGACCATGCCTCTCTACGGCCCGTGCCCTGCGGCAATGTGTCGGGAATGGAGTGACGGACGGGAGTGGGATTCCGTTGCCGCTTCGCGTGCCTTTGAGGTAACGCGCTTAGCAGACGCGCTCAACAAAGCGCAAGCCTCATACGAATCAGTGGAAAGTTCGACCGCCTATGCGCTTGGAGCATGCCCAAGCATTCGCTTTCAAAAACCCTTTGGTGCCGGCGGCGGTCTGAAAACTCTGGAGACCGAAGCCAACGCGATTAAAGCAAGCTTGCTCTTATATCGTTATACCGGCTTACAGCGATATTTGACAGCCTCGATCCGGCGCTACGCCGCCGTGCGCAAATATTTCCTCGATCCCCAAGTACCGCTATACAGCGTTTACGTTTTTGATAACGGCTCGACGTGCACCCAACTACCGCATCGCTTTTTTGCATCGGTCAATGGTCTAATGGTGAACAATGGCGCCGTTCTAACGGCCGTTACAAAAGATCCGACCTACCGGCGCCAAGCGATACAAACAGCCTACGCCGTGATAAAGTACCTATCGGATAGCGCTCACATCTACGAAAACCTCCAAGCTGAAAACGACATCGAAGAGCCGCTGGTCGAGGCCATGTACGATTTGGCCAAGGCGGGAGATACTTCGATCAAAAATTGGCTGTTGCGCAATGCTGATGCTGCGGTATCGGATCGCGAAACGAGCGGCACATTTGGGAGGTTTTTCGGCGGTCCGCCTCCAGCAGCAACGATTTCCGAATGGCAAACAAACGGCGGCTTTGCGCTCATGATTGCCGCTGCTGCGCTAAATCCTATGGGAACGCCCTCGCATGCTAACGCGTGGGCTAAGGCACGCTATCGAACTGATTCAATAACCACCTTGCCGGCATCGATACACTTTGTCGGCACTCGGATCGCTCTCGTCGGCACATTAGGTGAAAGATGCTGCGAGTCTGGCCACGCCCGCATCTTTGTCGATGGTGTGGAGACGTTTGACCATACGGGCATCTGGCAAAACAAATCCGTCACGGGCAAAATTTTCCCCAATGCCATCCTCTTCGCGTGGCAATGGGCCGCCTCCGGACCGCACACCCTCACTTTTTATCCCGGGGTGTTCAATCCAAAGGAAGGCAGGTCGTTCTTACACATTCAGGGCTATCTTCTTAAGTGATGATTCCAAGAAACAAGCTCAAGCCGCGACCGCGTGAAGGTCGCCTGTTTCAAAAACGCCGTGGCACGAGTTCCTTGTGGCGATCGCCTGCTAGCGCGTCAGTGATGAGCGAGTGCTGCGGTGAGAGAGAGCACGCCGGGTCCGTTACGCCCGCATCGCCTGTAAGCAAGAACGCCTGACAGCGGCAACCGCCCCAGTCGATTTCGCGACGATCGCACGATCGGCAAGGCTGTGGCATCCAGTTCGTGCCCCGGTAGGCGTTGAAGGCGTTCGACCGCTGCCAGATTTCCGCCAGCGGCTTGTCACGCACGTTTTCGAAACGCAGTGTCGTGATGGCGGCTGCCGCCGGACATGGCAGGACGCGTCCATCCGGCGTCACCGTCATGAATTGCCTTCCCCATCCGCTCATGCACGGTTTGGGAAACTCCTCATAGTAGTCTGCCAGAACGTGCGTTATCTCCATGCGCCCAGCGAGACGCTGTCGCGCGTCGTGGACGACGGCTGCGGCTCGTTCGACTTGCGCTCGCGTCGGCATGAGCGCGCCTCGGTTACGAAATGCCCAGCCGTAGAACTGCGTGTTGGCAAGCTCGAGACGTCTCACGCCGAGCCGCTCCGCCAGAGCGATGAGTGCAGTCACGTCGTCGATATTATGCGAGTGCAGCACACAATTGAGCGTTACGGCAACGTTGCGCTGCAGTGCGCGCTGCAGTGCATCCAGCTTTCGCTCGTGGACGCGCGTGCCCGCGATGACGTCGGCCACCTGCGCGTCGGCGGCTTGCAGGCTAATTTGAATGTGATCCAGACCCGCGCCCAGCAAGCGATCCAGCAGGTCATCCGAGAGAAACGTGCCCTGCGTGATGAGATTCGTGTACAGCTCTCGTTCACGCGCGCGTTTGACGAGCGTGCAACAGTCATCGGCCCGCAGCGTCGGCTCGCCGCCGGAAAGATGCAGCTGTAAAACGCCCAGTTCGGCGGCTTCGTCGATGACTCGGCTCCACGTCGCTGCGTCGAGCTCGTCGCGGTATGCTCCCAGATCGAGCGGGTTGTAGCAGTACGGACACTGCAGGTTACAGCGGTAGGTTAGTTCGGCGAGCAGCGAGAGCGGTTGATACTCCATCAGACAATCTCAGGCTTCGCAGAATTCGAGAACGTCAGCCAATTGTTTTCTGCCAGCCGTTGCAACAGCGTTTCGATATCGCTTGCCATCTCAGCCTGGTCAAGCGTGTAGCGCGCGCAAAGATCCGCCGCTATCGAATCGATGCTGCGCGAACCGTCGATTAATTCAACGATCGCTGCGGCGGAATCGTTCAGGTTGACAACGCCTTCGGGGATGAGCAAGACGCCCTGCCCGTCGGGCGTGCGGCGAAATCGCACGCCGCGGGTAAGCTGCGGCGCGTTCACGTCCGGACCGCCTCGCCGGCTCCTGCGCCATACGCCGCTTGCGTCGCGTCCAGGATCGCCCATAAGACATCGCACTTGAACTCGAGCGCTCGAATGCACGCCGCCTGCGCCTGCTCGCTCGTCGCATTCTCGCAGACCCAGCGCAGCGCATATGCCGCATCCTTGGGTGCAAGCTCCAGTCGCGATCGGAAGTATGCCAAGCCGCTGTCAGCGATCCATGGATACTTCTCGGCCAACACGGCGATGCGCTGCGACATGAGTTCGGGAGCGAAAAGCTCCGTCAACGATGATGCAACCGCCGGCAGCCAGGGCTGAGTGCGGGCAAACGTCACATACGCGTCTGCGGCAAATCGGGTGCCTGGTAAGACCCGGCGTTCGCTTGCAACCTCGTCCTCATCAAGGCCGACCGCGCGTGCCAGCGCAAGCCAGGACTCGATACCGCCGCCGCCACGTTCCAACGTTCCATCGTGATCGATGATTCGCTGGATCCAAACGCGGCGCTTTTCCCGATCCGGCAGGTTCGAAAGAATGGCCGCATCCTTGATCGGTATAGACTTCTGGTAGTAGTAACGGTTAGCAACCCAGCCGCGAATCTGTTCGGGGGTCAGCACACCGGCGTGCATGGCGCGATGGAACGGATGCTTATCGTGGTAGCGTCGCTCGCCGACCGAACGCAAACGCTCGACGAACTGCGCATCCTCCGGTCGTCCGTCAGGCTTTGGACTGGTTCCCATCGAGCGAAATCTCCAGGCCGTCGTCGGCGACGGCGAACCCCGAGTGCCGCAGCGTTTCTGCCTGCTCGGACGAGGGGTCCAGAATCGGATTGGAATTGTTCACGTGCGTGTAGTAGCGGTGCCGAGCGCTGAGGTGCTGGGATGCGTGCAACGAGCCGCCTTCACCCCAGATCGGTTGGTGGCCCATGGCCCGCGCTGTTCTTGCACCCAAACCGAGTTCGACCATTTCGTCATCCGTCCAGCAGGTTCCGTCTAAAAACACCGCCTCAGCATGGTCCAACTCCTTACGCAGTGGACCTTCCAACGCCAAGAAAATGGGCGCATAAACGAGTCGCGCGTCGCCATGCTCAAACAGGTAGGCTACCGTGGCTCCCGCCTTGCGACTCCCGCCCGCGTAGGAAGGCAACAGACCCGGTACGGCGAGGGCCGCTATACGCAGGTTCGGAGCCTCGGCCACGTCGATCCGCACAGGGTCATCGTGTGCGACGAACGAGCGCCACCGCTTGTCAGCGCGTGCGAACGGCGCGAACATCGGCGCGCTGCACAACGTGTCTTGCACGAGGCGGGTTGAGTAGGTGAAACAGGACTCTGCCTGGCGGAGTTCGAGCAAGCCGGCGGTGTGATCTATATTTGCATCGGTGAGCAGCAGTGCTGCCACTGGACTCTTGCGACCGTCGTGCGGTGCAAGATCGGGAGCAGATGCAACCTGCCGGCCAATATCGCAGCTGGCGTTGACCAGCACCCAGCGCCCATCGTTTGCAGACACGGCGATGGCAGCCACGGAGCGGCTGGGAAGCAGTCCGGCTCGGGCGGCACGGCAGTTCCGGCAGGCGCAGTTCCATTGGGGCAGGCCGCCGCCGGCTGCGCTCCCGAGAACCTTAACCTTCACGGTAGGGCGGTAAATGCATGAGCCACAGCGTTGCTGTGGCTCATGCGCTTTCGACCGACTCGCCCGCTACACGGGGGTCGCGTCAGTATCGCTCCCTAGATAAGCCGTTACTTCAGCGCCGAGGGAGATCTGGCTGAAGCTCGGTTTCTCCCATTTGAGCATATGCTTCTGGTCCTCTCGTGAGGAGGCATCATAACGTGCCTACAAGCGTTGTTCGGTCTTGGACACGCCTCTCCTTCGCAAACATTTCGAGTGGTGAAAGAAACTATCTGGAAGGAGAAAAGCTCGGTCATTAATGAAAACTGAGTCCCCTTCATGGGAGTTGTGTAGATTCGAACACACGCACGCTTGCTTTCCCTACAGGAGAGCGTAGCTCTCGTAGCCCTTGACCAACGTACACCCATCCACTTGCCGACGCAGCAGCGTCTAAGGAGACGGAGATGAAGGTGAAGCGATTGTGGTTATGGGCGGCAGTAATGTGCGCCTGGGCGTTGCTCGCTCCATCGAGTGGACGGGCTGACGATCTGACCACGCTGTCGCAAGACTCCAACCAATGGGTGATGCCGAGTCTCAATTACGCCAACACCCGTTACAGCAAGCTCGATCAAATCAATACCACTAACGCTAAGGAACTCAAGGTAGCGTGGACGATGTCCACCGGTGCGCTGCGCGGCCACGAGGGCCAACCGCTCGTCGTTGGCGACACGCTTTATTTCCAAAGCGCATATCCAAACCATGTCTTCGCGGTTGATCTTGATGACTACCACACCAAGTGGCAGTACACGCCGCGACAAGATGAGTTCGCCGTTGCAGTGGCCTGTTGCGATTTGGTCAATCGCGGTGTCGGCTACGCAAACGGCAAGATCATCCAAGACGCGCTCGACGGCACGATCATTGCGTTGGACGCAGCGACCGGACACGTGCTTTGGAAAGCGAAGAATGCCGATCCAAAGCTAGGTCAGACCGTCACGAGTGCGCCGTTGATCGTCCATAACAAGGTGATCGTCGGCATTTCGGGCGGCGAGTTTGGCGTTCGCGGTTCGCTGACCGCGTACGACCTCAATACTGGTAAGAGAGTGTGGCGCGCGTACAGCATGGGGCCCGACAGCGATGTGCTGATCGGCCCGCACTTCACAGGCCCGCGCAATGCCGGGATCAGCACCTGGCGGGGCGATGATTGGAAGCTCGGCGGCGGCACAACATGGGGTTGGTACTCGTACGACCCAAACCTCAACTTGCTCTATTATGGAACGGGCAACCCGGGTACGTGGAATCCCTCGCAGCGACCGGGTGACAACAAATGGTCCATGACCATCTTCGCCCGCAATCCGGATACGGGTCAGGCGGCATGGGGATATCAAATGACGCCGCATGACGCCTGGGACTACGACGGCGTCAATGAAATGATCCTCGCCGAACTCTCGATGTCGCCAGGTGACCCGATCCCAGCACTCGTGCACTTCGACCGCAACGGTTTCGCGTACGAGCTCGATCGGCGCAACGGGAAGCTGCTGCTGGCCAAGCCCTTCGATCCGTCGGTGAATTGGTCGACCGGCATCGGCAAGGACGGGCGCCCGGTCGTTAATCCGAAGTACATGACGAAAGCGGGCGTCAACGTTAAGAACATCTGTCCTGCGGCGATGGGCAACAAGGATGAGCAGCCGGCCTCGTACGACGAGCAAACCGGCATGTTCATCGTGCCTACAAACCACAACTGCATGGACTACCAAGCCTTTTCGGTCAAGTACAAAGCAGGATTCCCATTCGTGGGAGCAACGCTGCTGATGTATCCGGGGCCAGGTGGGTATCGGGGTGCCGTCATTGCCTGGGACCCGAGCAAAGGCGAAATCGTTTGGAGCAACCACGAGAGGTTCCCAGCGTGGAGCGGTGTCCTTTCGACTGCCGGCGGACTCGCGTTCTACGGCACGATGGACGGCTGGTTCAAAGCAGTTGATGCCAAAACCGGTGCGCTGCTCTACAAATTCCACGTGCCGTCGGGCGTCATCGGCAACCCGATGACCTACATGCACGGCGGCAAACAATACGTTGCCGTGCTCACCGGCGTCGGCGGCTGGGCTGCAATTGGTCTTGCCGCAGGTTTAAACGAGCCGACTGCCGGCTTAGGAGCCGTCAACGCCGCTCAGGATCTCAAAAACTACACGAATCTGGGCGGTACGCTGATGGTCTTCTCACTGTAAGACAACCGAACGCCCCGATGTCGGTACCGCCGGCATCGGGGCTTTTTCAACTCAAAGGGCACGAGAAGCGAGACCGTATGATCCGAAAGCAATGCATTCTTGTGGCGGTGCTGGCGGTAGCGATTTTTGCTATTCCGCGGCCGGCAGCGGCGCAAGGCACGCTGCGCGTCTGCGCCGACCCAAACTATATGCCCTACTCCACTCGCGCTCAGCAGGGCTTTGAGAACAAAATAGCCCTCGCCGTGGCGCGCTATCTGGGAGACAAAATTTCCTATACGTGGTCGACAACGCGCGGCCCGGGCGGCTGGGATGAGTTCATTCACGAGACGCTCAATGCCGGCAAATGCGACCTCATCGTCAACGTGCCGTATGCGAACCAAGCGGTGTTGACGACCCAGCCATATTATGTCTCCTCGTATGTGTTTGTGTTTGACAAAAGCAAGAACTACGATATCCAGTCGCTCGACTCGCCGGATCTGCAGCGACTAAAAATCGGATACGAAACGGACACGCCACCACAAGACGGCCTCAAAGTTCGCGGCATCTTGCCGGGTCAGGTGCCATTTGACGTCGCAGGAACCGAAGGCCAATCGCCGGCTGTTATGTTGGATGCGGTGCGCGATGGCCGTATACAAGTGGGCATTACGTGGGAACCCGCGGTCGGCTACTACCTCAAAAACGGTTACTCGCGGCTTTCGGTCGTGCCGCTTCCAAACTCGCGCCAACGCGGCATGCCGGAGCAGTACATTTTCCCGATGTCAATGGGCGTGCGCCACGGCAACGAGGCCCTTCAGAAGCAACTCGATAGAGTTGTCGCCGCGCACCAGACGCAACTCGTCGCCATCCTGGACCAGTTCGGAGTGAAACTCTATCATCCGAACATCAATCCGTACTGATGTCAAAAGGAACGATCTGGAGCCTGGCAGCCGTTTGCGGCTGTGCACTTGCTATGACAAGTCTTCTGTTGTGGGTTCGCGATGGAGCCCAGGCGGCGGCAGTGCCGCGCGGCGAGACGCTCGTGCGCAATAGCGATTGCCTTTCCTGCCACGCGGTCGATCACAAGGTCGTGGGTCCGGCGTTCGTTTCGGTTGCCAAACGCTACGCGGGCCAAAAGGACGCCGCTTCGAAGCTGGTCGCCAAGGTGCGAAGCGGCGGATCGGGCAACTGGGGCAGCGTTGCGATGACGCCGCATAGCAACATTTCCACGGCAGATCTGACGTGTATGGTGACGTGGGTTCTCTCGCTGCGGGGTTCGAAGACCCCAAAGCCTGCGACATCAAGCGCGGCGGCCAAGACGTACTCGTACACGCTCAATGGCAAGAAAGTAGTCTTAGACTTTCCAGTCTTTATCTCGGATCACGTGGTGACGCGTAGCGTCTTCAGCGGCTATCAGCTTTTTGACGCATACTGCTTCCGCTGTCACGGGCCGGATGCGGTCGGCGGTGAACTAGCGCCCGATCTGCGCGTCAGCCTGCAGCAGGGCCTGACCCACGATCAGTTTATTTCGACGGCGCTCGCCGGTCGGCCGGGGAAGGGCATGCCGAGCTGGGCGGGTTTTTTCAGCCGCGCACAGCTTGAGGACATCTACCGCTACGTCAAAGCTCGAAGCACCGGCCTGGTTGCAACAGGGCGGCCTGCCGGAGAATAGCTCAGGGGAGGTAAGAACACATGGCGACGACTGAGCGGATTGGTGTTGTCGGCGTCGGGCGCATGGGAGCGAACATAGCGCGCCGGCTCAAAGACGTGGGCTACACGATCGCCGCAGTGTATGACGTGCGGCCGGAAGTGGCGAAGGAGCTCGGCCAAGAGTTGGGAGCGGAGGCGGCGCCGACGCTTTCCCGCGTCACCGAGCTGAGCGATGTCATCATCACGGTCGTCACGGACGATAAGGCAATGCGCGCGATCTTCGCGACCTCGGGCGACAGTCTGCTCAACGGCGCAAAAGGCAAACTTTTTATCAACGCCGCGACGATCACGCCGCAGGTGCACATCGACGTTGAGAAGCTCGCCGAGGAGCGCGGAGCGCAGAGCCTCGAAGGTTCGATGGCCAGTTCCATACCGCAAGCGCGTGAGGGCACGCTCTACCTGATGATTGGCGGCCGCAAGGAGGCATTCGACCGCGCCAAACCCATCCTCGACAAAATGAGTTCGTCGCTCAAATATGTGGGCAAGGCGGGTGAAGCAGCCAAAGTCAAAGCCCTGGTCAACATGGTGATGAACATCAACACCGCAGGTTTGGCCGAGGGGCTCGGACTGGGCGAAGCGCTGGGCCTCGATCTGACGATGCTGCGCGAGATCTTTAGCCAAACGGGCGCCGGCTCGCGCGTGCTCGTGACCGATGGCGAAGACATGCAAAACCGCGCTCACGATTGCTACTTCTCGGCAGCCCACGCGGCCAAAGACTCGGGGATCGCCGTCGCGCTGGCCAAGCAGGCGGGCTTATCGTTGCCATTGGCCCAGGCAACGAAGGAGCAATTCGACAGAATGGTCACAGAAGGACTTGGCGAACTGGATAAATCCGGCATCGCCGAACTTACCTTTAAGTCACGACGTGCGCGGGAAAAGACTCCCGCCTAAGAGCCGTATTCTAAACACGTACCATCAAACACTCGTTCGCCGCTCACCTAAAGGAGGTTTCTCATGGCGGTAGCTTCTCAGACCAAGGTTACTCCGCTCATCAGCTCGGGGACGGTGGGGCCGCTCGGCGCCACGCATCTTCCGCGGCTGTGGACAAAGTTGACGCTCTCGGCTGCCGGTTTGTTGCCGGAAGGCTACGACGAGTGTGGACAAGGCTTCGATGCGATGACGCTTGCCGATCTCGGGCTCAATAAGGAAGAAGTCATCACCTACGTCCGCACGCGCAAACCGACGTACGTCGAGTTTGAGGAGTTCGTCAAGCAAAAGGGCAAAACCGATCCCGAGACGATCAAGAAGCACAACGCTGCGATTTTGGGATACAACCACGCAGACGATAAAGCGGCGCACATGCATCAGGACATGGGATCGAAGAATCATCAAATCAAGGATGCAGTCACCCTGAACACGCTTGAGGATCTTCACGAGCTCCACCAGACCGTCACGAAGTAAGGGCGGCGCGGCTCGACCGCGCGGGGCCTGGAAATCGCGGGACGCGGCAAGGCCGCTTCCCGCTTCTTTTTTGGCCGCGGGCGACTGGAACAATGGAAG
>JALYZV010000101.1 GCA_030948685.1 Vulcanimicrobiota bacterium
CGCTACTGGTGACCGGGTCTTAGCCGAAGGTTAGGTTCGCCAGCGTTGTGTTCAGGCCGGAATTCGAGCCCGCCTCGCGGTCGGCGACTTGATAGCCGTCGTCGCGCGCCTGCTCGAGGCAACGTTCACATACTTTCACCGTTCGCAGTCGCAGCGTCGAAACGCGGTGAGCGAGAAAATGACGGCCATGCCGGTGCTGAGAGCCGCAGAACGCGCACGTTGACATCGTAGGAAAGTCCTTTTCAGGCGCAGCTATGCGCCGCTTATAGGACCGGGAGCCTGGCATGTTGTTACACAGCGCCAAGCCCCGCCACGTAAAGGTTGTCCATACGTTTGTTCGAAACGGCGCGGGAATGCGAGCAGCCATGATCACTCTCGGCGTGAGCCTGGCCATCCTGTTCCTGGGCATGTTCGCCGATCAGCATCCCTACGATCCGGCAATCCACCGCTGGGAAGCGGCATTAGCGGTCGCGCTGGCTGCGCTTGCGCTTTTGATCGTGTCGCTGCGAAGCCTCACCCAATCGCGCTACGAGCGCTTTGCGGCGCTGGCTGGATTCGGGGGCGTCGTGATCGCCATCGCATTTCTTTCAGCGGACCTTTTGGTCGGGCCGCCGCAGCGAGTTCTTTCAGCGCCGGGTCAGATCTACCGGCCACCCAACAGCGCGCGGCTGGCCATTGTTTTCCCGGCCACTCGGGCCCGCGATCTCGGACGCGGTCACGTTGTCTCGTCAGTCTCGGTTGTGGCGGGAGCCCACGTGTTGCCGCTTTTAATCGGTCAGCAGCTGCGCGAACATTCGTATGTGCTGCGAGCGGACGGCTGGCCGGCTGCCTACGTGCGCGCCTGGTCCTCAAAGCATGTCGCGCAGACGGTGACCCAGCCGAACGGGATCGCATTCGTTTCGCCGGTCTTGCAGTTTGGGGATGTCGACAAAGATGGAATGCTCATTGACAGCTTTGCCGTTCCTGCGCTGCACCGCAACGTCCGGGTAAAATACTATTCCGGCTTGCCTGCACGCGGGATCGATATCCCGTTTCTGCAGCTCGAGATCGACGAAGAGAACGGCGGTTCGCTTTTTGGTGGCGTGGCCGTCAGTGGTCGCACTGTCAAGCAAGCCGGCATGCAGTTGCTCTTCGATCTAGGGACGTATCCCGTGGTCTCCATCGCCGGCGCGCCCGACCGGCTCGTCTCCGTTGTCGGCGCAATCTTGGTCCTCGTCGGTTGCATCGGCTGCATTGCCTCGGCGCTGCTTGCAGCGAAACCAGCCAACGTCCAATGACGGAGCTGCTCGAATCCTCGGTCAAACGCTCGTCCGATTGCTCGTACTCGGTCAGCGACGACCGCGTGCTGGTGGGCGCTTCGCTTGGCAATGGGAGCGCGTGGATCGTGGGCAAAGCGACGGGCGCTCTCCAGAAGATGTATGCGCTCAAGTTGGATCGCGACGTTTTTTGGTCGATGGTCGTGACGTATGGAAGCGTCCGGCATCGCGTGCTCGTCGGCTTGGAAGCACAAGATCGATCGCCGGAAGAGCGGCTGGGGCGGGAAGGGGGTCATATCATTTTGACCCCGGTCGCGGCCGGCATGTTCGAATATCATCCCGGCCATCAGAAGCACTCCTTCGAGCTACCGAGTCAGATCGAAGTGTGCGAGACGATCTTCGTGCCGCGCACCGGACTGGATGACCCGGCGGTCGCGTACTTCGTGGTCGAGCTCTTTAACGGCGGCGACGACACGCGCGAACTGACCGTCAGCGCCTATGCAAAACTTGCCGGAACGACGCCCAAAGACGTCGAGGCCCAGTACGAGCCGAAGCTGCGCGGCCTGGTAGCCCGCAACAAGTCTCAACCTGACTGGGTTCGCATTCTCGGCTGCAGCGCCAAACCAAGCAGCTATCAGACCATGGAACACGCTGCGGAATCGTACGATCCACAAAACGTACCACCGCTTTCGGGCGATACGGCAACCAAAGGCGACATCATCGGCGCGTTGGAAACGGTCGTCGCGATCAAGCCCGGCAAAACCGAGCGCGTCACATTCATCCAGGTTTTTTCAGAGGCCGGAGAGACGCAAGCGCGTTCGATTTACGAAGCGGCCCAAGACGTCGAAGGCGCGTTGCGCCGCACCAACGAGTGGTATACCGCGTCGGTGAGCGTTGCCCAAATCCTCACGCCGGAGAAAACGATCAACGACGGCGCATACTGGGCGAAGGTCAATATGCAGCGGGTGCTGGCCCACTACCCGCAGGGCGTCGGTTTTACCAACAGCCCGGGCTCCTCGGCCGCGGTCGTCGGCCGCGACCTCGCCTGGTTCGTCTTCGGCTGCGATTTTCTCGCTCCAGACTGTTCGAAAGCAATGCTGCTGCGCTTTGGCAAGACGCAATATGATTCGGGCAAGATGCCCGAGTGGTATCATGCGGTCACGGGTGTCGTTGAGGACTACGGTCTCAACATCAATGACGACACGCCGCTCTTCATTCTTGCTTGCGCTCATTACTATCGGACGAGCGGCGACGACGAGTTTTTGGCTCAGATCTGGCCGGTCATCTCACAAGCAGCCGACTACATTCTCTCACAGCGAGACGAGCGTGGCCTCGTGGTTTGTACCGCGACCGGCGAAGAGGTGTGCGGCATAGCCGGTTGGCGTAACATCATACCGCACTTCACCAGCAATGGCGCGGTGACGGAAATCAACTCGGAGTGTTATGCAGCGCTGACCACCATGGCGGCGCTCGCCCGCACGCTGGTGGTTGCGAATGCCGAGCGCCGCGACGAATACCAAGCGCTGGCCGCCCACTATTCGTCGTCTGCGCATGCGCTGCGCGAGGCAATCAACAAGCATCTGCTCAACCCCAGCAACGGCATGTACCTCCTCAACATCGACCTTGAGGGCCAGAGTCATGCCGACGTCACCGGCGACGAAGTCTTTCCGGTGATGTTTGACGTTGCGCCGGCTCCGGTTGCCTATCGCATCATGAGCCGCCTCAACACGCCCGATTTCCAGACCGAGGCCGGGCTGCGCACCGTCTCGCGCTTGTCTCCCGACTACATGCCCTATCGCG
>JALYZV010000107.1 GCA_030948685.1 Vulcanimicrobiota bacterium
CGTATGCGGCCCTAGCTCAACGGTAAAGGCGGGCAGACGCAGCTCTTGCAGCGCGGCTCCGGTTGTCGAGCGGTGTAGTTCTTTGGCGATGTAGCCGCCGACCCGGTACTCCATGACCCCTGGAAAACCGAAGGCTGCAACCATCTCATCCAGGCGCTGGGAGAGCGCCTCCGCGTCCGCTTTTTCCGACTCCTTCTTGTAGAGCACACGATCGCGGATGGAAAAAGGAACGGACCGAAGCGATGCGGTGTGCAGGTCGACGTAATAATTTGCCGACTCACGGATGGCGTCCAGCAGCCGAGCTGTGAGCCGCTCGTACACTGACGGCTCGCGCGGCTCGCCTATGTCGCGACGCATGCCGGGAAATGTTCGGTTGGGGTCGCGATCGTCGTAGTAGGGATGGCGGCGGTTGGTGCGTAGGCCAGACGGATTCAGCGTCGGCAACGCGACAACGGTGCCACGCAAGCTGCGGCACAGCTCTGCGGTCATGACACGGTGAACGACCGGAATGCCCATGACTTCATTGCCATGAATGTTGGCGGTCATCCAGAAAACAGGACCGTCCTCTTGGCCTTGGGCGATGATGACCGGCAGTGAGTCTCTGCCGCCGGTGGGGAGCTCGGGCCCTTCAAAAGAGCCATAACTGAGCTCTCCGGGAACTGCGCGGCACGTCCCGACGCGTAATGCTGTCCGGGGCACGCACGACCTCCTTATGTTCTTATGGACCGATCCAGCGGACGACGGCCACTTGCTCGTCGTCGATCTCGACGCTCACCACACCCGAGGGAAACCGAATCTTGGTCGGCTCGCCGTCTCGGAGCTTGACCGTTAGTTGCGATCGTTCGATGCGCTCGCCCTGGCGCGAAGTCTCGCGGAGCAGGAGCGTGTTGCCCTCGACCCCCATATAATCGTACACGACGCTTTCGACAAACGGCGTCGTCATGCGGGAAGTCGTGCTGTCCATGTTGTCGCTGCGCACGTTCTCCCGCTCTTGTTGCAGCTTAACGTCGATGTGGACCTCAGCGAAAAGACGATCGCCCAACGTCGCCCGGTGTGCGCCCGTCTTGGGAAACGCGAGCGTGGGCTCCCACTTGGTTGATCCGCGACCGCCGGAGCCGGCCGATTCCTGCTGGCTCACTTCCGTCGTCCAGCGCCTTGATCTCGGCACCTCTAACATCCCCTATCGTTTTCGCAACTCGCAGACGTGTGCGTTTGTGGTCTGCGCGCAAAGGTTGTACTAATGTCATCGGCATACATGTGCCGTAACGGAGACCCTCTTTGCCGATGTTCCCCGCGTCCCTGCGCAACCGCTTCGTGAGCCGCACCTTTAGTGCGCTCCGGCACCGCAACTACCGCCTCTATTTCTCCGGTCAAGTCTTCTCGCTCATCGGCACGTGGATGCAGATCGTCGCGGTGGGTTGGCTGGTCTTGCGAATTACCAACTCACCGCTGCTTCTCGGGGTGGTCACGGCGATGGAGACGCTACCGTCGCTGTTTTTCTCGCTGGTTGCCGGCTCGATTGCAGACTTATTTGACAAGCGGCGCATCGCGATCGTCACACAGTCGCTCGCGGCAGCGCAGGCATTGGCGCTGGGTGTGCTTGTCGCCACCAACCACGCAACCTTCTGGAACATCTTTTGGCTTGCGCTCTTCGCCGGCATGATCAATGCATTCGACCTGCCCGTGCGACAGTCGCTGATTTTTGACATCGTGGGAACTGAAGACTTGTTGAACGCTTCGGCGCTCAATTCGGTTGTCTTCAACATCGCGCGCGTCATCGGACCCGCGATCGCCGCGGCGATCATTGAAGGCTATGGGGAAACGGCGAACTTCTTTGCCAACGCCGCATCCTATGCGTTTGTCGTGGCTGCCCTGATCGCCATGCGGACGGAACCGGTGGTGTCGCGCAGCGATGCACACGTGCTGCTTTTCCGTCATGCACTTGACGGCCTCGCATACGTTGCGCGTCACCCGCTGCTTTCCCGACTGTTCTTGGCTCTCGTCATCTACAGCATTTTTGGCTTCAACTACGTGCTGCTGATGCCGGTCGTGGTCAAACTCGAGCTGCACCGCAGCGCAGGCGCCCTCGGGCTTTTGCTCAGTTGTTTAGGGGCAGGCGCGCTGTTCGGATCGTTGACGCTGGCCGCCCGGGGACGAGGCCGCTTCTCGTCGCTGAGCGCCATGTCGTTCATCTTTCCGGCTTCGATCATCGCCTTCTCGCTGGCCCGTAACCTCGTCGCGGCGGCCGTGCTGGTGGCGTTTCTGGGCTTTGCCATGGTTCAATTTGTCGTTCGCTTCACAACGTTTTTGCAGACCGAGGCGGGCGACGAGATGCGCGGACGGGTGCTCGGCCTTTACAACATGGTGCTCATGGGACTCTCGCCGCTGGGCGCGCTGCAGGCCGGTGCGCTGGCTGAGCGCTTGGGCGCCTCTACCACGCTCGCGATCGGCGGCGACATCTGTATTCCCGCATCCTTTTGGCTGTGGATGACGCGCCCGTCGCGGCGGCAGCAGGTCGCAGCGCAGCCGGCGCAAAGGCTAACGGCCAAGTAAATGAGCGACAAGAGTAACGCAAAGACGAAGCCGATCGTGGTGATCGCCGAACCGCTGGCGGAGACAGGGCTCGCCGTGTTGCGCAGCGGCGGTCTTGAGGTCTGCGAAGCGGCCGGCCGTCCTCGCGAAGAGCTGGAGTCGCTGATCGCCGGAGCGCACGCGCTCATCGTGCGGAGTAAAACCAAAGTCACCGGCGCCATGCTCGATGCCGCTCCCTCGCTCCAGGTCGTCGGGCGGGCGGGCGTCGGCGTCGACACGATCGATGTGGGAGCGGCCACCCGAGCGGGCATCGTGGTGTTGAACACGCCCGATTCGAGCACGGTCGCGACTGCCGAACACACGCTGACGCTCATGCTGGCGTTATGCCGGCAGCTGGGCGCGGGTCAGAAGCGGATTGAAGAACGCAACTGGAGCGCCCACGGCCTGGCTGGTGTGGAACTGGCCGGAAAAACGTTGGGCGTGATCGGACTCGGACGTATCGGCGCAGCTGTCGCGGCTCGCAGCCGCGGCTTCGGCATGACCGTGCTGGCTCACGACGCGGTGGTGAGCGAAGCGCGAGCCGAGAGCTTAGGCGTGAAGCTGGTAGCGCTCGAGGAGTTGCTCAAGCGTTCCGATTTCGTCACGCTGCACACGCCGCTGACAGCGCAAACACAGGGGCTGATCAGCGAGGGCGAACTGTCGCTGATGAAGGCCGGAGCCCGAATCGTGAATTGCGCGCGTGGTGGCTTGATCGACGAGGCAGCGCTCCTGGCAGCCCTTCAGTCTGGCCACATCGCCGGAGCGGCGCTGGACGTTGTGGCGGACGAGCCGCCCAAACCGGACGCGCCAAGCTGGGCGCTGCTCAACCATCCGCATGTCGTTGCGACCCCGCATCTGGGTGGTTCAACGCAAGAAGCACAGGAGCGCATTGCCGCGGATTTGTGCCGCGATGTCGTGGCGGTGCTGCGCGGCCGCCCCCCATCGGGCGCGGTCAATGCATCGGTCACGGCGCCGCTTGAGGTGCGGCCGTTCGTCGAGCTTGCCTACCGGTTAGGCGCCGCGTTTCCGCAGATATCAGATGAGGAAAGTCTCTCGCGCTTCGATCTCGTCTTGGAGGGCGACCTGGCGGCCTACGAGGGACTGCCCTTTGCAATCTCGTTCCTGGTCGGACTGCTTCCACACCTGACCGACGAGCGAGTGTCGGCGGTCAACGCAGCGGACATCGCACGGCGCATGGGCATTTCGGTTGAATCCATCGGCGCGTCGTGCGAGCGCGGGTTTGCAAAGGCGTTGACAGCGCGGGGCAAGCGTACCTCGCTTGCCGGCACGGTTGTGCACGGCGAGCAGCTGCGCTTTGTTAGCATCGACGGTTTCGAAATCGACGTGCTCCCGCATGGGCACCTGCTCTTGACACGCCATCACGATGTGCCCGGCATCGTGGGCAAGGTCGGCACGATCCTTGGCGAGGCGCATATCAACATCTCGACCATGCAGGTCGCTCGCAGCGAGCAGGGTGCTGCGATCATGCTGCTTGGCATCGATCGCGCGCCCGAGCCACCCATTGTCAAGCGCTTGCGTGCCATCAAGGATGTCGAGCGCGTCACGAACATCGAGTTATGAAGTTGCTGCTCGTCCGGCATGGTGAGAGCACCTGGAATGTGGAGGGACGCTACCAAGGTCGACAGGATGCGCCGCTTTCGCCACGCGGGCGTGCTCAAGCCGAGGCGCTCGCCTCGCGTTTGTGCGACGAACAGGCCGCACGTCCTAACGATAAGCGCGTGGCTGCAATCGTATCGAGCCCGCTTGCACGAGCGCATGACACGGCACAAATTTGTGCTCGGGCGCTTGGCC
>JALYZV010000108.1 GCA_030948685.1 Vulcanimicrobiota bacterium
GACGTACAACGTATGGCGATTTTGGCTGGCAGGTTCCG
Organism: Vulcanimicrobiota bacterium; assembly: GCA_030948685.1. Lineage (GTDB taxonomy): Bacteria > Vulcanimicrobiota > Vulcanimicrobiia > Eremiobacterales > Eremiobacteraceae > JAFANK01. The sequence continues at coordinate 39 of JALYZV010000108.1, forward strand.
CGCACAGCTTCGACGCCGGACGCCTAGGCGTCGTGCAGATGCTGCTTGCCAAATGGCTGCCTGGCGGTCGCGCTGTCTTGCCAATGACCCGGGCCGACGTTAGCTAAACCCGAAAAGAGGCGGCCGCCGGAGGACTCAGGCGGCCGCAGTTTCCGAAAGCAACGCGTCTGCGTGCTGTTTAGATCTTCGCCGAAACGCTAAACACGTAATCCCGGTACGGCAAGACGCCTGCCGGGACGTACGGGTAGTAGTTGTTGCCGTAATACGCCTGCGCGGGCGCTGGTTGAATCCCGGCGCCTCCACCGAGCGGTGCGGCGTTGTAGAATAAATTGTCAGCGTACGAGATGTTGGTTTGGTTTGTTGCCAGCTCCCATGGATATCCGTGATTATGGACTCCCGCGAGCAGGTTCGTTCCCAGAATCGACGCTTTTAGATTATGACCGATGTCGTGTGAGACGGCCAAATTTACAGTCCACCATGATGGACCGCGAAGTGAGCCGGGCGCGTCGAACGTGCTGGTGTACGGATTCAGGCCGTTGCCGCCGTAGAATGTCTTTCCAGTCGGCAGCGGCGTGCAGCCTGACGGCGAGAATCCCGCTGCCGGATTGCAGTGCGCGTCCGGGAAGTTCAGCGGATCGCCGTACGGATTGCCAGACTGGAAATTAAACGTCGGCATAAAGTCGAACCCGCCCGCACGCGCGTCGAGGCTTAGATTGATAACCCAACGCACGTCCCATGACGGGCCGGTTGAGGTCGGCGCCTGTACGAACGACGGCGAGTAGAACCCGTTGGGATCCAACAACGCGTAGTTCGTCCCATAGGCCTGGTTGTAACCGCAAATGCCAATACCCAGGCAATTGCCGTTGGCATCCACGCCGTTCATATCATCGATGTAGGAAGCCCCGCCTCCGCCGGGTACCGCTGGCCGGTTGAAACGAACCTTCGAGTCCGTGTAGGTCGCTGCCAACGTGCCACCGATCCCGCTCGTCCCCATAACGTTCTTTGTGATCAAGAATTCGGCTCCCTTAATCCGGGCGTTGCCGAAGTTGAACCCCGTCACGAAGCTGGGTGATTGCGGATTGACCGGAATGTTCAGCACCTGGTTGCGGGTATTTCTGTAGTACGGTGTAAGCTTGAGGGAGACGCCGCCGTTGAACTCGTGCTCGAACGACAAGTCGTAGTTCGTGCTGTCTTCAGGCTGCGCGTTGTGAACGACCGTGAACCCGAGCGCATCGTAGAACGTATTCAGCCGCGCAACGGTAGTTCCCGGGCCCCAGAACGGAGCGTTGCGATACTGCTCGAACGCCGAGTTCGGCGGCTGCACGTAGCGACCGACCGAGAAACGGATAACGTCCCTCGGATCGACGCTCCATGTCGCCCCGAATCGCGGGCTGATCGTTCTGAACAGCAGGGTGCCGGAGGCGTCCTGCCAGGCGCCGCCGCCGGGCTGGTCCTTGGCAGGCGTGCCGGGCGCCGTTAAGATGTCGAAGCAGTTTTGGTTTCCGCCCGGCCCGATAATCCGCGGGTCGCTCGGCGAGTAGTTAAACCCGCGTAGGCAGACGCCGTTTTGCTCCTCGGAGAGATAGGCGATGCCATCCGGGCCGTTGATCTTCATCGGCATGAGTTGGAAGCCGAATTGATCCCAACGCAAGCCGAGGTCGAAGAGCAGCTTGTCGCTCGGCTTCCAGCTGTCGGCGATGACTCCATCCCAGTCAACCGGGGTCACGGTCGACCAGTTGCTGGCCGGGCCCTGTACCTGCGTCACGATGGTCCCAGGTGCACACGGCGTTGCCACGCCGCCGACCTCGCAGCGCAGACGACCGGTGTAGTTGAAGTAGTTGTAGCGAAGCGTCAGGTCGCGCGACCAATCGCCGATGAGCTTGATCAGGTTTTGCTGATTGATCTGGTTCTGGTAGTTGAGCGTTACGCCGGTCGCATTGTCATGCAGTTGATAGAAACTGCTGCCGACAATGCCGTTGATGGGTTGATCAAGGCTCCAGGCAGAGTACATTGCGTACCCATAAAGACGCAAGAACGACGCCTGGCTCAACGCCCGCGTGTAACCCAGCTTCTCAATCGAGTACTGGGTGATCTGGCTGTCCTGGAACGTTGGCGGGATGACGCCGCTGACGCTGCCGCCGGATGTCGGCCAGGTGAGCGCAGTGCGCAACGTTGGATCAAACGCCTGTCCAACAACGCCGTAGTAGAAGTGACCGGTTGGCCACGTCAAAGAATTGTTGGGTCCTACGCCGTCGCCGCTGTAGTTTGCCGAAGCCTGACTTGGGTCGGCGCTGGCTGTTCCATACATTCCAAACGGTGCCGATAGGGTTGTACCGGTAACGTACAGAGCCTGAAGGTCGTCGTTGAGGCCGTTGTGTGTGAACCCCCAGTGCAGATTGGCGGCCGTGTCGCGCCCAGCGTTGAATGGCGTCGACCCATAGGAACCCTGGGCCACCGGCTGATTGAGTATGTTGGCTTGCGCGCAATTGAGCGTGTTACCGGATCCGGGAACCCCGGTGCCCGTCGTCGATGCAGGCGTCAATCCCATATTGAATGCGCCGCAGTTGGGATCACCGGCGGGGACCGTGAACGACGTATTGGCTAGGTTGCTGCGGTCGCCGAAGTTGAAGTACGCGTTGGTTGCAAGCGTCGAGACGTAGTAGGTGAAGTGGCTGTCAGGAGTTGCACCATAGACGTCCGCTTGCACGGTATGATTGAACAACGGACCTCCGATGACGCCTGTGAAATCCGCTCCGCCCGGGTACTTGCCGCGTTGGAATACCTGGTTGATGTATCCCGACATGGCGCGTCCTGCGTCAGCTGGTGCGCCGCCCGTATACACTTGCAGACTGGCGAGGCCGTTTGTGACAAACGCCGTGCCGTTGTAGAAGTCGAAGCCGCGGTTGAGGGGCACACCGTCGAGCTCGTACCCGACCTGATCGGGCCCGCCGCCGCGCAGGCTGAGCTGGCCTTGGCCACCGTAGCCGCCGCCCGTCCCGACTGCATAGCGAACGACGCCGGGTAACGAACCGACGACGCCATTTTGACTGTAGAGCGTCTCCGCACCGCCTTGCGATCCCTGATAGCCTGAGATCGCCTGCGCGTTGACCGCGTAGAGGTCGCCGGTGACGGTTTTGTTCACCACGCTGGCCGTCGCGGTTGTAGTGATGTGTCCTATGGTTTTGACCGTCGACTGCATCTTGAGGTCGGCCGACGTCGACTGGTCAGCGGCGACCGTGATGCCATACACGGTGCTGGTGTCGAAGCCGTCTTTCGACGCCGTGACGCTGTAGGTATCTGGCGAGAGGTTCAGGATCGAATAGAAACCGTTCGATCCCGAGGTAACGTTTTGAGACTGAGCCGGCGACGATGCCGTGACCTTGGCCCCGGTAACGCCGTTTCCGTTTTGGTCCGTCACCTTGCCTGAGATGCTCCCGGTGGTGCCTGCCAGTGCCCACGTTCCCTGGATGAGCAACACCACGAGCGTCACAAGCGCGATGCGGAGGAAACCGGTTTTCGACATGAGGTTCCTCCTACATGAGTTGAGTGCTAAAGAATCGTAGCCGGACGCAATCGCGATGCGCATCCGACCCCGACCAGTTACTCTTATGCGCACGGGTGCTCGAGTTTCCCGGCACGCCGGCGGCCTTGGCATAAAGTCGGCACTAGCCGGCCGTGCATTTCATGAAAAGTGCCATATCTATGCCATACGCAATGCGCGCGGCAGCGCCAGCTGTTTCGTGCAGTGCGGTGTCATCGAATGCAGAATGATGCTGCATGCGCTGGACCAACCTGGAAGTGCGGAAGCTTCTGCGCCTATCGCGCCGCCCCGAACTACTGGAGCGTGAACGGCTGGCTGTCTTGCTCCGTGTCGCAACACAAACGACACACGCACGCGCTGCTCTCGAGCAAGTGGTCGAGGCTGCATTTGATCGCACCAATTCGGCCGATCGGTTACGATTGGAGATTATCGAGCGCTGCGACATGAACGGCGAAACGACGCGCCAAGCCGCTAGGGCGTTGCATTTGTCGGTCCGGCAGTTCTTCCGCCACCGCGCGGACGCAATCGACGCCATCACCCAGTCGATTGAGAAAGCGTTGCGTCGCCCACCCGACAGCCAGAGTCACTTGCTGTCGCTCGCTCATTTAGTGGAAACGATCGATCCCAAGGCCGCGCGTGATATCTACCAGCGTGCGCCGGCGGTAAGGGGTGGTAAAACGGCGTTTGATATTGTTCGCACGTCGCTATGGGCCGGCACAGACGTCAGCCAAGATCAAATTGACGCGTGTGAAGGCCCATGGGGGATGTTGGCGCAAGCGGCCGTCGCCCGTCATCTCGTGTCGCGCGGCGAGAACGAGCGCGCCGCGCGCATCCGCGACGAGCTGCGGGTGACATTACAAGATCGTTTAGGTCCGCGATATGCCGCGGCAGCATTCGAACTCACATTGTTGGATCGCTGTGAGGCAAGCCGCAGAGGGGATGCCAGCGAGAGCCGAGCATTGGTCGAGCGCCTGCACGCCTTGGCGGGGCGCGACGAATCGCTCATGGCGCTGGCGATGATTAGCGAATCGGATCAAGCGCTTACGGATGGCGATATCACGGCGGCCGCGGTCGCCCTCAACGACGTAGAACTGCTCGACATCCATGCGAGCGATCTCAACATCATGGCGCGCACCGCGCTCGGCAAGGCTATGCTCTCGCACGTTCGCGGCTTTCACGAAGATGCGTTTGCGCTGGCAAATGGCGCCGCGCCGGTGATCGCCGCTCTGGAAGGAGGCTTCGCGCTGCGAGCGGCCGGCATCGCGGGTCGGGCTGCGCTGCTGTGCGGAGCGCCGTGGACATCGCCAAACAGCCTCATCGAAAGGTACCCAAAAGTCTGGACGCGTGCACTCGTCGATGCCGTCGCGTCTCGTCACCGTCTGGCGACCGACGCGCTCGCAGCTCGCGTCCTGGCCGCGTCGGCCTTACGCTTGGCGACCGAGCGCGAATCACCACTGCTCGTTAGCTATGCGCAAGTCTCGCTCGCCGGAGCGCTCGATGTGCTCGGCAACGAACGTGAAGCGCAGCGTTTAAGAATCGCTGCCTGGCAAAGCAGCATTCGCTGCCGCGACGAGTTCGCGCTTTACGATCTATTCTGCCATCCTCATGCGCCGGCGCACGAGCTGGGCTGCATGAGGCTCGACGAGGCATTCGCGTCTGCATATCAGACGTATCTCAGCGAAACAACGCCCGCCTTTACAGCGCTCATCGCGGACCGCGCCGCACGCACGGACCTCGTGGCTGAGGTCTTGCGTGCAGCCGTCCGCGCCCCGGTTTCCAAAGCTGACAGCGTTTCAAACCATGCACGCGTTGAGGTCGCGGGTCTGCCTTCCGCTCGTGCGGCCGCGTTCTGTCTCGCGCCGCAGGCTCGCCCGCATTTCGAGCATCGTTTCGCGATCGCATGGGACAGCGTCATCAATAAGATAGCGTCGCCAACGGAACTGGAAAGAGCGCGCGCGGTCTAATCCTGTCTTCGTCGGGCTCCGCGCAGCCAGGAGAATTTGCGCTACCCGTGAAGCGTTATGAGGCCTAGGAGGCTTCTGTGCGCAGCGGTATTAGACGTTCGCCGATAAGTGCGTTTATCTGCGTCATGGTTTTGGCTTTCTCGCACGTGGCGCAGTCAGAGCCGATGCATCGAGTGGACGCGCCACCTGCCGGCATTATCACGACCGCGGCAACGCTCGACGACGTCCTCGCTGGATACGACAAGCTGCATGCGGCGAACCGCTGGACGACCTTCATTGAAGAGGGCAACGTCCGCATGTATGGCCTCACCGGCACCTACCGCCAGGTCATATCCAAAAACGACTTCTCGGTGGCCGTCAATCTGGGCATGCTCAGCCACAAAGACGGAAGCCGCAACGGCCAGCAATGGTATCAAAACTCCAATGGGATCGTCATGCTGCAGCACGACACTCATCAGGAAAACGAAATCGCCGAGGCCGCGCTTGCGCACCACACACGAAACAAGAACGAGGGTCTGGCGCTGATCGGCGAAGCCGCAGCGCCCCTGTCTGCCTACGTTGTCGAGGTGAATGCAAAGGGCGGCCGCCACGAATGGCAATACTTCGATAAGAGAACATTTGAGCTCGTGCGCTCGGAGCAGGTCTACCCCACCAAGCGCGTGATCGTGACGTACGACGACTTTCGCACGACACGGGGAGTAACATGGCCCTGGCACTACCACCGCAGTGACGGCCATCCCCAAAACGATGAAGACTACGTCACCACGAGTGCCCTCTTCAGCGTGCAGGTCGCTCCCATCGATCTTGACATCCCGCGGTCGAAGGAGGATCTCGCTCAGTTCCCGGCAGGCGGACATGCGGTAAAGCTTCCCGCGCAAATCATCGGTGGCCGCGTCATCGTGCGGGTCGTCATCGACGGTCGCGGATATGACTTTCAGCTCGACTCAGGCGCTAGCTCCATCGTTGTCGACGCTGGACTGGCAAAGAAGCTTGACCTGACGATGATGGGCGAGTCCGTGCAGTCGGCGGGCGGGACCTACGAACAAAAACAGGCGCTCATTGGGGAGATGCACGTCGGCGACATCGTCATGAAGAACGTCGTCGTCGACACAACCTCGTTCACCGTACAGGAGGATATCCACACGAAAGTGGTCGGGCTGTTGGGTTTTGACTTTATCGCCAATGCCGGCGTCAAGATCGACTACCGCCATAGCATCGTCGAGGCAATGCCGCCGTATCTGTTCGTGCCGCCCGCCGAAGGCGTACCGATCGACGCCGTCTGGGACGACGGCGTGCCACGCATTCCGGTGCAGCTTGGCGACGCAGCCGCGCACTTCGTGCTCGACACGGGCGCAGACGTCGCCTTCATCTACCAACGATTTGCGCAGGCCCACCCCGAGACGCTGGGCGGCAATGCCGGACTCGACACCATCCGCGGCACGGGCGTCGGCGGAAGTTTCGCACTGCGCCCGACGCAAGTGAAAGTGCTGACCGTCGCCGGCACCGACTATCACAATATGCTCATGTACGAGATCATCAACAATCCAGGCTTCGAGTACGAAGACTACGACGGACTGCTCGGGGCTCAGTTTCTGAAAGACTTCACGGTCTACATCGACTACAAAGACAGCCATATTTATCTGACCCCGAATGGGCAGCCACGACTATGAGGAAGCGACCATGCAGAGAATGACACCCGCACGAGTGCTCGGCTGCCTGCTCATCTGCGCGGCGCTGCTTCCCTGCGCCGCATGGGCGAGAGACACGTATTCCCAACCCGAAGGCATCTCGGGAGCAACGGTACGGTTGGAAGACCTGCTTCTTGCCGCACGCAAGGCGGATGGGGGAGATAAAGCGCCTGCGAGCATCGTCGAAGAAGGCCGCGTAACAGCCTGGGGCTTGAACGGAACGTTCCGGGTGGTGACGGCCGGCAGTGACTTCAAATGGACGACCGACCTCGGGGTGGCGGCATGGGAAGCAGGCAGCGTGAACGGCCTGCGCTGGTTGCAGAATCCGAATGGCGTCGTGACTCAGCTCCATGACCTCTTTCCAGTCCTCGATGCCGCAAGCATTCCACAATATCGCAGATACAATGTCGCAGACCTCGCGTTGCTCGGGGAGACCGGAGGCGCAAACGCCGCCTACGTCGTTGAAGCGCATCCAAGAGGCGGCCGCCTCAGTTGGCTCTTTTTTGACAAGAAGACGCATCTCGTAACTCGAGCCGAGCTCGCGTTTCCAACAAGGCGTATCACCTACACCTACAGCGAGTTTCGCAAGACAGGTCCCCTTACCGACGCATGGCATATCCGCTCAAGTGACGGCTACCCGCCGAACGACATCGACTATCTTACTCGCTCAAAGAAGTACAATGTGCCCGTCACCCAAGCCGACACCGCTATGCCGCTACAAAACGACAAGCTCGTCGTGTTCCCCAGCGGCTCAAGTGCGGTGAAGCTACCCTCAAGGTTAAGCGGCGAAAACGATTCTCCGTCGATCGTGAGCCGGCAACATATCACAC
>JALYZV010000014.1 GCA_030948685.1 Vulcanimicrobiota bacterium
GCCCGTAGCGACGCCGGCCTTTGCGTTTTGCCATCTGCCTTGTTTCCTTTCTGCGTAGTGCGTACGACATTTGCGATTCCCCGGATGCCACGCCGATAAACGCAATCGTTTGAATGCGCAGCCGGAAGCGGCCCCAGCCTGAGGTCATCGATGCCCGACGCGGTATGAAAGCATGCCAAAAAGGGAGGGTCGGGCTAACCGATCCGCTCGCACCGTTCATCGGCGCGCTGGGCGCTGCCGGTCTCGCATGGTTCCTTCACGGGCCGGCCAACGAAGCTGAACAAAAGGCAAGCCGCGGGCGGACCTAGACCGACAACCTTCGGCTCGCAGCGCGCCTCAGACGTTCCCCCGAACGGCCCATGCCCGTGTCGAAAGCGTAAAGGGGCGGTCCGCTGTTCCATCAAGGAGCCGCTCTCGCAGCTCACGTTCGATCGTGTCGCGGACCTGCGGTGACACGCCGCTGAGATACACGCCGGCTGGGCCTTGCGAAAGTTCGAAGGGCTGCCAATAGTCGGCAAAGGATTCGAACCGCATATCAAAAGTGAGCGCCTCACTTTTGACGTCACGAAAACCGGCGTTCCGCCAAAGGTCGACGAGCCCGTCACGGCTCAACAGCGGCTGCGGCTCTTCGACGATACGCTTGTTCGGATCGACGGCATCGGCGACTTCCCAAAACAGCTTGAGCATGTGCATGCCTTCTGCGTGATCCCACACCGCCGCCGCGATCGTACCACCGTCCTTGGTCACACGCCGCATCTCGGCAAGTGCTTTTCCTTGGTCCGCAATGAAGTTGAGCACCAGTATCGAGCAACATGCGTCGAACACGTTATCTGCAAATGGCAGCCGCTGCGCGTCCGCTACTTCGAAATGCGCGCGCCCGCCAAGTTCGGTACTCGCGTACTCGACGAACCCAGGCGACGAATCGATCCCGACGACGTGCGCGCTGGGCGCGGCGGCGACGATGGCGCGCGCCAAGGAGCCTGTCCCCGATCCGACGTCGAGGACGCGCTGGCTGTGTGTCAGCCCAGCAAAGGGAACGAATAGGTCGGCGAGCATACGGCTCCAGCGTCCCATGAACCGCTCGTATGCCTGGGCCTGCGCGAACACTAGCTCTTGATCTTGCGAGTCCAGCGTGCCAGCGCTTTGAGAAACTCGACCAACTCCTGCTTGAGCTCGGCGTCGATCAGTTCGCCTTGTGCATTGAATTTTGTGTGCACGCGCGCCACTCGCACCTGCGGGTCCACCAGAAAGTAGAGGTCTTCGGCCAACGCGATTTGGCGGATGTTGAGCTGCGCCCGCAGCGTGCCCCAACCGCCAGGGGTTGCGCCGATGACCCCCGCCGGCTTTCCTTCAAGCACCGAATCATCCGGCGGCCGCGAGGCCCACTCGATGACGGTCTTGGTCACGGCCGGAATGACGCCATTATGCTCGGGCGACACGATGATGAGCGCGTCCGCTCTGCGGATCGCTTCGCGCACGCGCTTGACCGCCTCGGGCGGATTTTTTTCGATATCCATGTTGAAGAGTGGGACTTCGCTGATGTCGAGGACGTCGATTCGAACATCCTCGGGCGCAAGCGTGACGAGCGCGTTGCACAGCATCTTATTGTAGGAACCTTTGCGCAGGCTGCCTGCGTATGCGGCAAAGGTCAAGGGTGTGTCAGCCATGCGTCAGCCTTTCGTGAGCGAGTGACGTTTCCACCGCCCCAGCGTGGGAAAAACTGGAGCATGCAAAGGACGAGCTGCGGCTTCTGTACGACAAGCCGGCTCAGCGAGCTTCAAGGACGACAAGGCATCTTGGCCTGAGTCCCATAATCCGATTGCGGGAGGCCCACATGGCACGTCGTGCAGTCGCTTATGCTCTCTGCTGCGCATGCATTCTGGCGAGCGCAGCCGCTCTCATCATTGCGCTTCAGACGGCACCCGCACATGCTGCGGTCACTCCCGCGCCAACCCTGGCACCCACCGCGACGCTGAGCGAATATCCCATCAAGACGTCGCAGAGCGGCGCGCGCTATATTACCAAGGGTCCTGACGGCGCGCTGTGGTTCACGGAAGCGTTGGCCGAAAAAGTTGGGCGCATCGCAAGCGACGGCACCGTTTCGGAGTTTCCACTGCGCGGCGGTACGTATCCCAACGTCATCACAACCGGCCCGGACGGTAACTTGTGGTTCACCGAAACAACTGCCGGTCTTATCGCCACCATAACGCCGGCCGGCCTGCGCAAAGAATACAAGTTACCGATTAGCTATTCTGGACCCGTCGGCATCGTGACCGGTCCTGATGGTAACCTATGGTTTACTGAGTTCGCAGTCGACAAGATCGGGCGTATCAGCACCGATGGGAGGATCGCCGAGTTTGCTTTGCCTCCCACGCCGCCGACACCATCTCCGCCCGGCGCGTCGCCTGAACCACCCAAGCCCAAAGGCGTTACAGAGATCACCGTTGGTCCAGACTCCAATTTGTGGTTTGCCGAACAGAACGGCAACCAGATCGGCCGCATTACCCCGGATGGTAAGGTTACCGAGTTTCCGCTGGCCGGCGACAATAATTATCCGAACAGCATCGTTGTCGGTCCCGATCACAATCTCTGGTTCACGCAAGTCGGTACGGGCAAGATTGGCCGCATGATGATGGCCACCGGAAAAATCGTCAGCTACGTTATTCCGACACGGCACAGCGGACCGAGCGACATTACGGTTGGTCCGGACGGCAATATCTGGTTTACCGAAACCAACGTCAACCAGCTCGCGAAGATCAGCGTCATCACCGCGAGGATCACCGAGGTGCCATTGCCGACGCCCAACAGCGGACCGTACGGCATCACCACCGGACCCGACCATAACCTCTGGTTTGTCGAGCAGCAGTCGAACAAGATCGCGCGCTACTCACCGTAAGAAAGAACGGACCTAAAGGTCCGTTGCTGCAAAGGTCCGTCTGGCGTTAGCCCGTCTGGCGTTGGCCCGTCTGGCGTTGGCCCGTCTGGCGTTGAAGTAACGGACCTTTAGGTCCGTTGCGGCGTTAAGAACGGACCTGAAGGTCCGTTGCTTCAAAGGTCCGTTGCTTCAAAGGTCCGTTGCTTCAAAGGTCCGTTTGCGAGACGACTTATTTCAGGTAGTGGTCGAGCCAGGCGAGCCAGAGACGATACAGATCTTCGATGCGAACGGGACCATTGATCTCATGGCCTGATTCCGGCCAGGCGATGAACTTCACCGGCACGTGGTTGTCCTTGAGCGCGTGATACATCGCGTACGATTGGGTAATGGGAACGCGCACGTCGCCCGTGTTCGAGAAAATGAGGGTGGGCGTCTTGATGTTCTTCCAATACGTAATGGACGATTGCTCCCGGCAGGCGCGCATGTTGTTGCCGACCCAGGGCGAGCCCTTGAAGTACCAGCTGTCTGACACGTTGGAGTCGCTCAAGTTGTAGTCTTCGAGGCAGTCGCTATAGGCCGCGCCCAAAACCGCAGCTTTCCAGCCTTGATAATGGCCGATGAGCCATGACGTCATGTAGCCGCCGTTTGACCAGCCGCCCAGCGCCACGCGTGACGTATCAACGATGCCGAGCTTTTCAACCGCCGCGAGGCCCGACATGATATCGCGTCCGGGACCGTCCCCGCCATCGTTCCAAGTCGCGCGCATGTAGGCGTTACCGAGATTGTCGCTGCCGCGGTAGTTCGGCCGGAAAACGAGGTAGCCGTGCGC
>JALYZV010000123.1 GCA_030948685.1 Vulcanimicrobiota bacterium
GCTGACGCAGTGACGCGCAGAGCTTTCTTTGACATCAATGCTTCGATCATCTCGTTTCATTCCGCGGCCGTGCAGATCGGTAACGCCGCTGTAGCGATAGCTGCGAATTCAACTGGCGGGAAGTCCACAACCGCTGTCGCGTGTGCTCGGCGCGGAATGGGGCTGTATAGTGACGAGCATTGCGTCGTGATCGATGGGTTCGTCCACGCGTTCCCGCGTGCGCTCAACATTCGTAAAGGTGGACTGGAGCGGCTTGCAGCGGAAGATGTTCCGCACGACGAAGGCATCGGCCGGCGCCTGCGTCGGCATAGAGGCTTCGACTGGAACTTCGTAACATTTCCGAATCTTCTCGGTGGTCGACCCTTGCCGCAGCCGAGGAGGCTTGAAGCGATCTTTTTCATCGACGGCTGCGCAAGAGCCGCCCGAGCCACACCGCTCGGACTCGATGATGCGATTACACGACTACTCACCGCGGCGTTGCGCGGACCGCGGGCAGGGATCGATCGCGTGGCGGCGGCAGCGGCTATCGTCCAGCGGGCGCGTGCGTACGGACTCACGCTCGCTCGCCCCGATGAAACAGCGCGGCTTATTCAAGCCACCGTTCACGACGCCGATTCGCTGGCAGCGGTGTAATGTCGTTGCAACTCTGGGAGACCGCCGCTTCAATCGGCACGTTTGTGGTGATCGCGGCGACTGCCATTGCTGCGGTTTTGCAGCTGCGCCACATGCGCTCGGCAAACCAGGTTGCTGCAATGCAAACATTTGCGGCAGCATATGAGGGTCCGGAGCTGCGCAGTGCCTTTGAATTTGTGCGTGCCGAGCTGCCGCGACGGCTTCAAGATCCGGAGTTCCAACGCGAGCTTCGCGAAGGTGATTTGCCGCGCTCCAAACATCCCGAGATTCAGATCTGCAACTTCTTCGATCAATGGGGCCTCTACTATCTCGACGGCGCCATCGACAAGAACGCGTTCATGCGCGTCAATGCTGCAGTAGTGGTTCAGTTTTGGCAACACCTCGAACCGGTCGTGTGCTTGCTGGCTAATCCCGTGAAAGGCAATACCGCTTTTCAGCAATTTGAGTATCTCACGATTCAAGCGCTTCGCTGGCTCGAGCAACATCCCGACGGTGACTGGCCGCGCGGGGAAAAGCGTCTTCTATTGAGCGACCGCTGGCAAAACACGGCCGCTGCCCGCTTGGAGACTCGCGCACATGAATGAGACCGCCTGGCCGGCATTGCCGCTGGCCGCTTGGAAAGACACCCGCGACACGATCCACATGTACGCCCAAATGGTGGGTAAGATCAAGCTCGCGCTTTCGCCCGAAGAGCCGGAGTGGGCCCATACGGCGCTCTTCGTCACTGCGCGCGGGCTCACCACCGGGCCAATGCCCTGCGATGAGCGCGCGCTGCAGATTGATTTCGACTTTCTTGCCCACCGTCTCGCCCTTCATACATGCGACGGAGACACCCGAAGCTTGGAGCTGAGATCTCGCAGCGTCGCAGATTTCTACAAAGAACTCATGGCTTTGCTGCATGAACTCAACGTTGACGTCGCGATCTCCCCAATGCCACAAGAAGTTCCGAATCCGATCCCATTCGACAAAGACACGATGCACTCGTCGTACGATGCCGAATACGTGAGGCGATTTTTTCGAGCCCTTTCGTCGATGGAGGTCGTCTTCCAACAGCACCGAGCGCGCTATCGCGGCCGGCACACGCCCATTCAGTTCTTTTGGGGCGGATTCGACCTGGCCTACTCGCGCTATTCAGGGCTGCCGGCGGATCCACCGCCGAAAGCAAATCTGATCATGCGAAAAGGAATGGACGCGCAAGAGATCTATGCCGGCTTCTGGCCGGGCGATTACCGCTTTCCGGAAGCGGCGTTTGCCTCATACACCTACCCAAGGCCGGCAAAAATCGAAAACGCTGCCGTGAAACCCGCATCCGCCGCCTGGAACGAAACGTTGGGGCTCTTTCTTTTGCGCTACGAGGACGTGCGCACGGCAAGCGCACCGCGTGATGTGCTCCGTGCATTTCTCTCGAGCACATACGAGGCAGGCGCGACGCTTGCCGGATGGGATCGTTCGCGACTAGAGTAGCGCTCTGAGCGAGGCTTTTGCAGGCGCGCTTGAGAACGAGCGAACTCCGATGTACGCGAATCTTCATGAGTTCGTCGCCGATCTTCGCGGTCGCGGTGAGCTGCACCAAATTGACGCGCCAGTCGACCCAAAGCTCGAGATCACCGAGATCGCGGATCGTTGCGTCAAGCACTCATCAGGCGGCCCTGCTCTGCTGTTCACCAACGTAAAGGGCTCGGAGTTTCCCCTGCTCATCAACGCCGTTGCAACGCAAGAACGGATGGCGCTCGCGCTCGGCGTGGAGCGGTTGGATGATCTTGGCGATCGCGTCCGCAGGCTGCTTGAGCTTGCGCAACCACCCAGTGGACTGGCTGAAAAGCTCGGCGCGGTCATGCGGCTCGGGGAGCTTGCAAACTTCATGCCTCGAGCTGTGCGCTCGGCGCCGTGTCAAGACGCTATTTTTCAGGGCGATGATGTCGATCTGCGCAAGCTTCCAATCCTCACGACGTGGCCCGAGGATGGCGGCCCGTACATCACCTTGCCGCTTGTTTTTACCAAAGATCCCGTCAGCGGATCGCACAACGTGGGCATGTACCGCATGCAGGTGTACGATGAGCGAACGACCGGCATGCACTGGCAACGTCATAAGCATGGACGCGAACATCAAGAATCCGCCGGCAAGCAGGCGCGTATGCCGGTGGCGGTCGCAATCGGCGCAGACCCCGCGACGGTCTACGCTGCCAGCGCGCCGTTGCCGGCTGGCCTCGACGAGATGTTATTGGCGGGCTTTCTGCGCCAAAAGAGCGTGCCGATGGTCGCATGCAAGACCATCGATCTCAGCGTGCCAGCCGAAGCGGAATTCGTGCTCGAGGGCTACCTCGATAATGCTGAACGTCGACGTGAGGGACCGTTTGGCGATCACACCGGCGTGTATTCGCTGGCCGATGACTATCCGGTATTCCACGTTACCTGTCTCACGCACAGGCGCAACCCTCTCTACTGGACGACCATCGTCGGACGTCCTCCGATGGAGGATTATTGGCTCGGAAAAGCAACGGAGCGCCTCTTTCTTCCGTTACTCCAGCAGATGATGCCCGAGGTCGTCGACTATAACTTTCCGGCGGAGGGTATCTTTCAAAATCTTGTCGTGGTGTCGATCCGTAAGCGTTACCCCGGCCATGCAAAAAAAGTAATGTACGGATTATGGGGTTTGGGGCATATGATGATGCTGACGCGTAACATTCTGGTCGTCGACGCAGACATCGATGTTCAAGATCTGAGTGAAGTCGCATGGACTGCCTTGAACAACGTCGATGCTGGACGGGACCTCGTGCTGGCGCCCGGTCCGGTTGACGCGCTCGACCATGCAGCACCTTTACCAGCGCTCGGCACGAAGCTCGGCATTGACGCCACGCGCAAATCCGCCGAAGAAGGATACCAGCGCGAATGGCCCGGTCCCATCGTCATGAGCGACGACGTCAAGCAGGCGGTCAGGCGGCGCTGGCAAGAATTTGGACTCGACCAACGACTACCGCAAGCATGACCGCGATTGGCCGCCTCCTCGAAGAGATCAAAATCGAGCACACGCTGTTCGCGTTGCCGTTTGCCTATGTCGGCGCGCTCTTGGCTGCGCGCGGCATCCCATCGCTGCACGTGCTGCTGTGGGTCACCCTGGCGGTGCTGGGCGCACGCACCGCGGCGATGGCGGCGAACCGTCTGCTCGATGCCCGCATGGATGCTCGCAATCCACGCACCGCGCAACGCTTGGTCGCGTCTGGCCGGCTGCCAGCATCGGCCATGCTCTGGGCGATTGTCGTTGGTATCCTCGTGCTTACCGTCGCGGCCTGGCAGCTCAATCCGCTATGCCTTGCGCTTTTGCCGATCGGCGCATGTGCCGTGCTTGTCTACCCACTTGTGAAGCGCTGGACATGGGCCGTGCATTTCGTGCTGGGTGCGGTCGACGGCTTGGCGCCGTTGGGCGCGTGGATCGCCGTTACCGGCCGGTTCGAACTGGCGGCCTTTGTGCTCTTCGCCGCGGTGACGCTATGGGTCGCCGGCTTCGACATCCTCTACGCGCTCATGGATCGAGACTTCGATCTAGAGGAAGGGGTCCGTTCGATTCCGGCGCGCTTCGGCATGACACCCAGCCGTGTTTTGCCGCCAGTGCTGCACACGCTCGTCATCGCGGCGCTGGCGCTGCTCGGCATCGTGGCCGGCGTGCATCCACTGTATTGGCTGGGCGTCGTCTTTGCCGCGCTCTTGCTCGTCTACGAACGAATGCTCATCCGACGCCAGCGCGACGTTTTTGCACTCAACGCGGCGATCTTCAACGCCAACATGATTTTCTCGGTTGCTTTTTTTCTCTCCACCACCGCGTCGGTCATCGTGACCTAAGGAAACAACATGGCATCGTTTCGCAAGTTCGCTCGTCTTCTCTCCTTGCTGGGCATCCTTGGGCTGGCCGCGAGCTTGTCGCATGCCGCTCGGGCGGATGAGGAATTCCCTCCCTACGCAAAACAGGTCCAGATTGCGGTGGTCGCTCCCATGACTGGCCCCGAGCGACAGCTCGGCTGGGACCTCTCTGCCGGCGTGCAAGCCGCCATCGATGATGCCAATCATGCACGCGGCCTCACCGATTTTGCCTGGTTCATGACAAGCTTTGACGACCAGGGCGATCCAGGCATCGCCGAGCAGCAAGCGCAGTTCGTGCTCGTCGACAATAAGAACGCGATTGTGGTGGGCCACGTCGGCGGCCAGGAAACGTTTTTAGCCGAGCATGTCTATCACGAGGCAGGCATCCCGCTCATCATTCCCACCGCCTCGCTTGCCGCGCTCACCCAGCAAGGCTATACCAATGTTTTCCGTCTCTGCGCTCCGGACACGCTTGAGGGAGCATTAGCCGCGCGATATACCGAGCGCAATCTCAAGCCGTCGAAAGTGACGGCGGTGTGGGAGCAAAACGACTACGGCAACAATACTGCAACGAGCTTCGTGAACTATGCGACGAGCGGAAAGCACACCAAGGTGACCGACTTGTCCGTCGACGTTGACCTGAAAAACCTCAAGGAGACGGTCGCCAAGGTTGCCGCGGATCCACCCGACCTCTTGTATGTGAGCGGGCGCGGCGATCTCATGGCCAAGGTTGTCGTTGCACTGCGCAAGGCGGGCGTGAGCGCGCCCATCCTCGGCTCGGCCAGTTTTTACAGCGACGCGCTGCTTGCAGACAAGGCTTTCAAGTCAGCCGCGGAAGGCATGATCGTTGGTACCTGCGCGCCGCCTGTGCAGTTCATGCCCAGCGTGCAGCAGTTCCAGCAGCGCTTTCAGGCGCGGCACGGCCGTCTTTCAACCTTCGCGCTGTTCGGGTACGTGGCCGCGCAGATCGCAATTGACGCGGCCGTCCAGGGTCGCAGCATCGAAAAACGCAGCCTGATTCGCCAGATGTCGAACGGAATATTCCCCACCGTCATCGGCCAGGTCTCGTTCCGACCCACCGGTGATCCGTCGGATCCGAATCTCTATTTCTACCGGGTGGAGTCGGGCAGCTTCAAGTACGTCGGATCGGCGTTACCCAATCCGGCGGTGCTGCGTTAGGCCTTCTTGGCGACGACTTTCTTGAGTCCAGGCGCGCTGCCGGGGCTGAAGCTTACCGTCTGCAAGGATGCTGCGCTGAGCAAGCCTTTGACTTCGTCTTCCTTATAGTACTGGCGGCAGCGAGCAAACTGGCGCATCTTGCCCTCGGGTGGCACAATGTAGGAACGTACCACTTCAGCTTTCGCCTCTGCGTCGTAGAGCCGCTCGTCCAGCTGCAGATGACTGCCGTCGATAAAAAGCGACGAATCATTGGTGACGAAGCGCCACGTGCGCACGTCGCTTGGCTTGACGGAAGCCTCGTCGAGGAACTCAGCCGTGAGCATGCCGCCGGGAACAAGCGCGCGCCCGACGCGCGTCAAAAGATCCTTGGCTGCTGACGGACTAAAATCGGAGAGTCCGGCGCAGGTGAGATACGCAGCATCGTACGCGTCTTCGAACGAGATGCTGAGTGCATCAACTTGCCGGTAGTCGACGGCAAGGCCAAGATTGCGAGAAGTTTCGCGAGCCAAATTGACAGGACCAGGGCCGACGTCGATGCCGGTCATCTTGCAACCGCGCAGCGCCAAGGCGATTGCATGACGTCCGTTGCCCGAGCAGATATCGAGGACGCGTGTCTTCGGACGGATGTTGAGCAAGCCAATGAGCTCGTCGACTTCTTCACCCGTTTCTTTCATTCCGTAGAGTTCTTGGTAGTTCGCGCGGCGCACGAAGCGTGAGGAAAAATCTTCTTCACTCCACGGATACGACGTGACGTCGGACCACGGCTTGGGCCGTTCCTTGCGGCCGGTCGCTGCATGCACCAGCTCTTCTAATGCGCTCGAACTTGTCGGCGCAGCGGATGGGTGCGACGCTGCAGCCGGTTGTGGCGCAGGCGCGGCAGCGCCAGCCGATGCGACGGTCGTAGGCGCCCCGTTCGGTGTGGTTGACGGCGCTGCGGCCTCAGTGGCGGCAGCTTGGCTTGTGGTGTTGACCTCGGCGGCCATGGTAAGCGCTCCCCTTCATACAAAAAAGATGACGAGCCGCCCCGCGACGTCAAAGAACGGCCTTTTCTTTCTCATCGGCCCCACGCGCATGCATATTGAGCCTTCGGCGCCTGATGCGTCAGTTGCATCGCGGCCGGCTCGACGGCCGGACGGGGTGTGAGCCCGGCCACGCTTTTTGAGTCCGGAATCGGCATCAGTATGCTAGCATAGCCGCCGCGGCATAACCAAGGGCGCCGACACAGGCAGTTGCAGCGGCATTGACGCCGTCATTGTCGAGCCAGGCGAGACCACGGACCAATGTTGCCGGCACGCCGCATGCGGGGTGTGCCTTCGTCTCGGTCATTTGCCCGCAGGCCGAGCAGCGCCACATTGCCTGCAGCGTGGCTCCGAGCAATGAATCAATGATGCTTCCAGCGAGAGCTGCGATCGCGCCCAATGCAAGCCAGCAGGGCCAGGCAACGACGTCGGGTAGAGCGATGCCGGCGAGACCGACGACTGCCCCGCCGGCCGGCGCTGCAAGCGTGCCAAGCATCGAGATGCCACCCGATGTTCCCGCCGGAACGGGTCGCATGTCCGTGATGCGGCGAACGGGACCCGCAAACAGTGCGCCCAGTTCCGTCGACCATGTGTCTCCCGCTGCGGCGGCAATGGCGCAAACAGCCGCAATCACCAAACGCGAGGCGTGATGCCATCCGTTCAGGGCGGCGATGCCGTAGGCTATTGCGCAGACGGCTGCAACACCGCCATTTGCGACGACCTGGGCTGCGTCGCGCCGCGCGTCCTTTGCCGCTAGACGCCGAGCTGCGTCGGCGTTTTTGCTGTGCAGCCGCCCGAGTACGCTGCCGCTCACAAAAAAAATGACGATCGCAGCGGCAACGGCCAGACCGCCGAACCCAAACGCGAGTGAGCCGATCACGATTGCAGCAATAGCGCCTGACGCGGTCAGCGCTCGAGTCCTATACGCAAGCACAGCGATGACCGCTGCTGCAGCAGCACCGATTGCGCAGCGCTGAACAAGCGCTACGAGTGCGGCGTCGTGTAGTATCGGCATAGCGCGTCGACGAGCGCGGAAAACGTCGCCGCGTCCGGCACGATCTCGACGTGCAGGCCGCGCTGGCGGGCTTCCATGAGCGTCACTGGACCAAGACATGCAAGCAGTTTGCCGCGTAGCGCGCTTGCCGAACCTTCGCCTAAACCGCGTGCCAGCGCTCGCACCGCGCTCGGCGACGCAAGCGTGATGACGTCGCTTGCCGCGACGTGTTGAGCAAGGTTGGGTGGCGCGGCCTCAATCGTGGTATAGGCGTCGACCTTCTCAACACTGTAGCCGGCGTCGCGCAGCTTTCCCGCCAGCACGGGGCTTGCGTCCTGTGCGGCAACGATGAGCATCGAGTGTTGCGCCTTGGCGCGCTGCGCAATCGCATCGGCGAGCGCGCCGCCGGAGAACTGCGCAGGGATGACGTCTGCCCTGACGTGTAGCCACTGCGTGACCGCCTGGTCTGTAGCCGGCCCGATCGCTGCAACCTGAACCTCCGCCTTCAACGGTTGGGGGCGCCGTTGCGCAAAAGACCGCACGCCTGCGCCACTGGTAAAGATAATCCAGTCAAAAGCGTCGGCGCGGTTCACCGCGTCTTGAAACGCGCGCTCATTTGGAGGGGGGCCGATCGCGATGAGCGGCAGCGAGGCGACCTGTGCGCCCTGTTCCTCGAGCAGCCGGATGAATTCGGGGTTCTGATCGGATGCGCGGGTCACAAGCACCCGGATTCCCTGCAGGGGACTAGGCGTTTTTCTTGGATCCGAGCAGCGGTGCCGCCCGCGCGTCGAGCTGACGTTGCAAACGGTCGCTAAAGGCGTCGAGGTCGGCAACCATCTGCGCCAGCTGCGTTTCGTCGAGCAGCGCGCGCTCCGCCGCGGTTTCGCGCAGCTTGGTGACCGGCGCATGCAGCAGCTTGTTGATGATGCTCACGCTCGTCGCGATCACCATCTCACGTTGCCACTCGTCAAGCTCAGGCATGCGTTCAAACAGCCGACCAATCTCGGCGTAGCGGATCTGTTCAGCCTTGCTGCGCAACGATGCGATCAGCGGCGCGACCCCTCTGGACCGGTACCACTTGACGTAGGATTCGACTTGCGCGGCGATGATCGTCTCGACTTTCGGAATCTCAGCGCGACGGCTTTCCAGCGATTGGTCCACAACCTCGCGCAGATCCTCGAGCGAGTAAATAACTGCAGACTCGACTGACGCGCAGGAGGGTTCGACGTCGCGCGGCACCCCGATATCGACCGCCAGGAGCCGCGCATCGCGCCGGCCGGCAAGCGCCGCACGAAGCATAGGTTCGGTGATGAGAAATCGGCCGCTCCCCGCTGCCGTTATGACAAGATCGCACTGCTTGAGCGCCTGCGGCAGCTGGTCGAGGCTGACGGCGGTGGCTCCGATCTGCGCCGCCAAGACCTGTGCACGATCCAGCGTCCGATTGACGATCTTTACGGATGCGGCGCCGCGTGTCAGCAAGTGTTTCGCGACCGTTGCGCCCATTTTTCCCGCGCCGACCACGACGCAGCGCGTCCGACACAGATTACAATGGCGCTCCGCCAGCTCGACGGCTGCGGCACCAAGTGAGACGACGTCGTCGCCTATCGCGGTTTGGGTGCGCGCTCGTTTGCCGGTTTGCAGCGCAGTTCGGAACAGGCGTCCGAGCTGCGGCCCAATCGAGCCTGCCTCTTCAGCGATGCGCAGCGCTTCTTTGACTTGGCTCATAATCTGCGGTTCGCCGATGAGCATCGAGTCCAGGCCACTTGCAACCCGATACAGCTGCTCGACCGCTTCGGCCCCCAGCATCGTGTAAAGGTACTTGTCGAAATCTTCGACACGCATGTTGCGATAGGTGGTAAGAAATTCTTTGAGCTGGGCAACGCCGAGCTCGTACGCATCGACGTCGGCATAGATCTCGAGCCGGTTGCAGGTCGCAACGATTGCCGCTTCGCGCACTGCGCTATAATCGCTAAGCGCACGCAAGGCTTCGGCAATG
>JALYZV010000154.1 GCA_030948685.1 Vulcanimicrobiota bacterium
GGCGATCTCACCAACAGCTTTGCGGCCTTCCTGGCTCCCTCATTCGACGCGACGATCTTTCTGCTGCCTGGCGGCGTTGCGGAAGTATCACTTTGCCTGTGGCTGATCGTGATGGGCGTTAATGTGCCGAAGTGGGAAGCGAAATCGTCGCGGCTCTAAGATGCGTGCTTCACTTCGTTGCCGCGGCGAGCTTTTGCAACTCTGCGACGTGCTTCACGAAGGCGTTGCGACCCGTTCGCGTCAGCCGGTAGCGGGTTTGCGGCCGTCTCGATATGAATGCCTTTTCTTCCGCAATATAACCCGCCTGAAGTAACTTGGCTAGATGTGCACCCAGGTTCCCATTGGTCGTTTCGATCGCTCGTTGCAACTCACTGAATGCAACCCAGTCCGACTGGAGCAGCTCAGCCACAACACTGAGCCGCACTTTTGAGAGCAGAACGTCATCCATCGTTCTTCGCCAGCGCGAACGAGATACCAGGGAGAACGAATCCGACAAAGTTGCCAATGGCGAGGATGGCGCCAAGCCATGCAGGGACGAAAAACGCGATCACGATTGAAGTAAGCAACGCGAGTCCTCCAAGCGTCATCGTGAGACCCCGCAGACCGACACCCAATGCCAACAACGCCACAGACATGCCAGCGGCATAGAATATCGCCGGGGCAAACGGTGGAAAGATGTTTGTGAATTCATTGACAACCGTGAGCACAGTCATGACTCCAGCCGCTGACCAAAAGCTCACCGCTGCGAGGCGGCCGATCGTTGTCTGGCGGCCGGCAATTGCAAGCGTGCGCCTCTTATCCCAAATCGAGACTCCAATAGCCAGCAAGAGCATAGCCCCAGCTGCCAAAAACGCGCTCGGTGCAAGCTTGTGCATGCCAACGAACTGGCCGACCAGGTCGAACGTGATCCCTACCAGACCACAGACAATAAACTGAAGCGCTGGTGGCGAGCCGTACCGCTCTCGTCGCACAATATCGTCGACGACGTCAAGATGTTCTTTGGCGCTTAATGCGTCCATGTCGTTTTCTCCTATAGTCTACTAGTTAGTCTATATTATAGACTATTCTGGAAAACAGTCAAGTACGAGTTTCCTTCCTCAATCGTGGCAGCACGCAAAAGCGCCTGCCCTTGAGGGCAGGCGATCAAGTCGGACGCACCAGCTAAGTGTTAAGCACCCTAAATTCTTATAACGCGCACATTCACTGGCTCACTTTTTCCTTTCAGTTCGAGCTGGCGCTGTTCCAGATCTTCGAGATTCAGCCCGGCGGCGGCGTAGGCTGTCTCAGTGATGAGAACCTCACCCGTCGCAGCGTTAGAGGCGAGGCGCGCGGTTGTGTTGACAGCGTCGCCCAGGGCGGTGAGATCGGAGACGGTGCCTTCCGTTCCGCTCACCGTACCCACGTACGCGATCCCAGTGTGAACACCGACGCCAACCGGGAGCCAGGGGCCGTCGGGCTCGCCATGGCCAGTGGCGCGCAGCAAGTCTTGAGCTGCCTGAACGGCCAGGGCTGCATGCTCCGACCCCGCCCAGCCGGGAAGATACAGACCAATGACCTCATCGCCGACCAGCTTGTCAATGAGCGCGTCGCTCTTAACCATCACGTCGGTCGTTACTGCATAAAACCGATTCAGCAACTGGCTGAATTTGGATGGGCTCATGCCCTCCGCCATTGTCGTCGAACCACGTATGTCTGCAAAGAGGAGAGACATCTCGACTTCGGCACCGCCCGGGTACCTTTTTGTGTATTCAATTCACAGCAGACAGAAATGCGGGCTTTTCTTCGAGGGACCTTTACCAATCAGTCCCAAGAGCGGAGCCCAGAGACTGCGAAACGGGGCGTTGCAGAACTTGCAGCGTTTGGTTCCGGGAACGAGAGAAAAGAGGCGGCGTTGTCGACCGATGATTGGATGTGTTCCGGTCAACCATGCGCGCCATTGTTCCTCAGCAGTTAATTTCGGTGACATGGCCACTTGCCTTCGCCTTACGGTCGCCCAATCGGACACTGCATCTGATGTCCCGGGGGTTCGAATCTCAGTTTGTAGCGGTCCTGTGCGGAAATCGAATCCTTTTCCGTAAACCAAAGCGTTCAACGGAAACGGCATCGCTGCGAGGTGGAACTGTAGAGATTCAGGCTTTCCTCACCTAGAGAACAGTCCAAACCGTCGATCGTGTGGAACGGCGAAAAACTGCTACCCACTTAGGCTCCTGGTACGCCAGGTCCACTCGTGGCGCGACGGTGGTCGCAGTTTTTATCTATCATATCATGGTATGCGCTCGAATTAGTATGTCTGTCTCAAGCTTGGCACACGGCTAGGGCGATTGTTGCGTTGCCAGCCCCTCTTTTTCTTGAGGTTTGATCGCGCTTTTGTTGACTAGCAGCTCACTTTGTGGTACAAAGTTGTTGGAATAAAAGAGTACCCTCAATCTCAACTCAAGGCGCAGTTAACCGTGGAAAATCAAAGGATCAAACGCATAGTCGTCTACACGCCAATCGTGATGTCGCTTATCGCCTTTGCAATCGTGTTGGGGTCCGTCGCCGAATTTGGGGTAAACCCTGCGAATTATCCGAAGGATGAAGGATGGCAGGCTCATCTCTGGCAGCTCTTAATGGTTCTCGAACTGCCCATCATATTGGTATTAGTCGTTGCCGGCGGGCGAACGTTCGCGCGTAATGTACCAATAGTAGCACTCCAATTGTCGCTATGGGTGGCAAACATTGCCACCGTCTATTTCCTCAAACTTTAGACTCGAGGTTGACGATCCCATCACGCGTACCACTAAGGCAGGCCCTTAAACCGAGTCCATACTATTCTCGTGGAGTTGGTTCCAATGGGGGCCGCTAGGAGTTCGAGGCGATGTTCGATCTGGATCAGTTCATCTCCGACTGCCGTGCCGCCAAGAAACAAGACCCGACATATAAGTCTGTCCGCGAAGTCGTGGCCCGCGCTGTTTCTGACCCTTCGGCAGTTATCAAAGAATTGGGTGAGCCCAAGCGTGGTGAGATCCAGACACTCCACCGCTCTGACCAACTCACCGTCCTAAACGTTATTTGGGCACCCCGGATGACGTTGCTACCACACAACCACCAAATGTGGGCTGTCATCGGCATATACACGGGTCGCGAAGACAACATCTTCTGGCGCCGTGTGCCGGGTAGCGCGGAAGG
Source organism: Vulcanimicrobiota bacterium (assembly GCA_030948685.1). Classification (GTDB taxonomy): domain Bacteria; phylum Vulcanimicrobiota; class Vulcanimicrobiia; order Eremiobacterales; family Eremiobacteraceae; genus JAFANK01. Next base: position 3,169 of record JALYZV010000154.1, read on the forward strand.
TAAGGTGGAAGCCGTGGGTGCCAAGGCGCTCTGCGAGAAGGACGCCGAACCACTCGGACCCGATATCATTCATTCCGTGACCAACCCGATTCCACGCCTAACCGGCGCCATTCATGTCTATGGGGGCGACTTTTTCGCGGACGGGCGCAGCGAGTGGGACCCGGAAACGCTCCAGGAACAAGCCTGTGATGTTGCGAGAATTCTTCGCACATTCGAAGAGGCAAATGCGCTTTACGTAAGGAGATGATCGTAGCAAGATAAGGCGTTTCGGATCGTCGCTTTTCGAGCGGCCTGAGGTCATCGCTTTCCATACCTGCGCGATGTATTGCCTTCGAAGAGTTCCGCTATCTCCTTGTCAACGTCATCAAAGTCAGTCATCTCGATCAGACCGCGGTCTACGCCTAGCACTCGACGCGACGATCCCACGTATGGCACAAGGCGCGCTGCAGGGGTGTTCCCGACGGCTATGATGATTTCAGATTCCTTGCCTTCGCGTAGTTCCCGTACAAAGCGTGACAGGTGCGTTTTTGCCTGATGCATCGTTATGGTTTTCACAAGCTTAGTTTAACAATTTAGTCTTGGTTAGTCAAAACGGAGACGATGAAATGCCACGTTTGCGCCAAGAACAAAGGCTGCTGAATGCCGACCAACGTACCTACGACGGCACGCGCTCGGGGCCCGTAGCACCCAGCCAGCTCGGGAGATTTTTTCATGCGCAGCCGCGTGATATGTATGGTCGCACTGCTAACCAGCGGGATCGTTTTCGCCGCCCCTTTTTGCTGCCGCGCAGACAGCGACAGCCAAGCAGAGCAGCTGCACAGATTCATGGTGCTGGCATCTGCGTTTGGGTTCTCCGGTTCTGTCCTCGTCGCTCACCAAGGAAGCATAGAGTAAACGAAGGCTTTGGGTATAGTTTGCGTGAGACTGGTGTACCAAACACCCGTCTACACGGTAAAACGCTAAGCTGAAACGTTTAAGGCCCACTGCGATTGCTCGCTCTCAGACCGCTTGACTCGAGCGTCAGCGACCGTCGCGGGCCTTGCCAGGCTAACGTAAGACTCCAACGATGAGTTCCCTTCAGGGAGACACGATGATATCGCCGACGCCTCATAAGCGTAATAAGGTGGCGCCCGCTTGCGTCCTACTTTATTCCTGGCCGAATGCGATGTTGCGCCACATTGCGGTCGGGTCGTGCGATCGCCTCGTAGACGGCTCCGATCGCCACGATGATCGTCATGACCAGTAGCGTTACCCAGCCGTAATTGAAGATTGCGCGGCCGCTCGCGAGCGAGCTCGGCCAGACGATGTTGAGCAGCATCAATAGTAAGTACAGGCCACCGCCGATCGTGACGAGCATCCCCCACTTACCAAGCGTGAAGATGCCGCTCGGCCTCCAGCCGCGGCGCCGGGCGAGAAACGCTCCGAAGACGGTCAGGAAAAAGGCCAAGTAAATGCCCGAGGTCGCGAATGAGACCAAGGCGTAGAGCGCGTTGACTTTTGCCGGGTAGTCAAACCAAAGAATATGAACGGGCTTGCTCGGATTCACGAGCACGAGCAGCAAGAACAGAAACGGAATGATCGTTCCGACCAGAATCGCGTTGGCCGGCGTATGGTGGCGCTGCGAGATCTGCTTGATCTTGCCGCTGAACGGGAGCGCTCCGTCGCGCGCGAGTGCGAACGCGACGCGGGCTCCGGCTCCCTGCACTGCGGTACCGCAACTAAAGAACGCGACGATAACCATGACTAAAAAGAAGTCCTGAAGCCAAGCCGGCAGCACGGCGAGAACGCTGTTGATGCCGCCGGAAACAACGCCGCCGATCCCGGACGTGGGTGTCGCGAGAAGCAGGCCAAGCACCAAGACAAATGACGCGATGCCGCCGTAGAGCAGCGCGTTGCTCATGGCCTTGGGAACCTGGCGCTGCGCGTCGACCGTTTCCTCGGAGATATCGCCCGCCGATTCGAATCCATAGAAGATGTAAACATTGGCGAGCACGGCGACGAGCGCCGCAGCCGTCCACCAGTCTCCGCCAAAGTTCACGCCCAACGGGTTGTTTTTCAGGTATTCGACCTTCTGCGATGAGAAGACGAATCCCAAACGCTGATGAAAGCCGTAGATCGCCAACGCGATGAAGACGCCGAAGGTGCCAATCGTCTCCACGTACACACCGAAACGCGCCACCTGACCCATGATCTTGGCGCCGACCGAGTTGAAGATTGCCGAGAGGACGATGATGCCGCCAGCGATAGCAAATATCGTCATGTGGTTTGCCGGATCGAGGTGCGTCTTGAACCAAATATTCGAGAGCGACGTGACGTAGCCGACAGCGCCGGAATCGACCGATGCCACGGTCGCGAGCAACGCGAAGCCGTAGATCCAGCCGATGAACCATCCGTAGCGCGGCCCGACGTTGTACTTGCCGTATTGGTAGAGTGCGCCGGAGAGCGGGTACTCGCTTGAAAGTTCGCCGAAGACCAAGGCCACGAGCATCATGAGACCGACGACCAGGGGAATCGTCCAGATGTAACGCGGTCCGCCTGTGCCTAGACCCAAGGTGTACAGCGAATAGATCCCGACCATGGGGCTCAAGTAGCTAAAGGCAACGGAGAAGTTGTCGAAGAGTGTGAGAACTCTCGAGAGTTCTTGCCGGTAACCTAGTGCGGCGAGACGATCGCCGTTGGGTTGGCCCTTGTCGCTTAGTGCTTTGCCCACGCCCAGCCCGTTATGCGCCAGCCGGCTGCGATCTTTTGCAGCGCCACCGTAAAAACTGAAGCAGACTCCATACCCGGTTTTCCGTTTTGTTTATACGCATAGGTCACGGGAACGACGACATACGCGCGATCGCCGGTGACATCGACGTGCCACGGCGTGCCCAGCGTTACGATCTCATCAGTAA